>JBBQDU010000108.1:0-8167 GCA_038320055.1 Gemmatimonadales bacterium
AGGGGCTGCTCGTGGGGCGCAAATTGGCGCTGAATCTCGAGTCCGGGCTCCCGTGCGTGCCGGGAGATCGGCATGGTCTGGAGCAGGTGGTCATCAATTTGCTGATGAACGCCTGCCAGGCGTCCTCCGGCGTGGTGCTCGCGGTGGGTACGGAGCAGCGCGCACTCGAGCCGGGCCGGCGCGACGGGTCGCGCCGCGCGGACCGGGGCCGCGCCGACGGCGCGAGGCCGGCCGACGAGCGCCGCTGGACCGCTCGCCCCCGGCGCCGCGACCTGGCGCCCGGCACGCCGGGCGCCGTGCTCTACGTGGCGGATGACGGACCCGGCGTTCCCGAGTCCGACCGGGAGCGGATCTTCGATCCGTTCTTCACGACCAAGCCCCCCGGCGAAGGCACCGGGCTCGGGCTCGCGATCGTGGCCCGGACGGTGTACGACGCCGGTGGGGTGGTGTGGGTGGACCGCGCGCGCGAGGGCGGCGCGGTGTTCAAAGTCTTCCTGCCTCTCGCGAGTGCGACCGATGCGCGTGCTGATCGTTGATGATGACGCGGGACTTCGCCAATCGCTCGGCCTCCTCCTCCAAGAGGCGGGCTACGATGTCGTCGGCGAAGGCGACCCCGAACAGGCCCTCCTCAGGGCCGGTGGCGGAACCGTCGACCTCATCCTCTGCGACGTGCGGATGCCCAAGATGGACGGCGTGACGTTCCTCCGCCGCTACCGGGCCCAGGGCGGCCAGGCGCTGCTCATCATGATGAGCGGGTACGGCAGCGAGGACAGCGCGCTCGCCGCCATGCGCGAGGGGGCCTACGACTATCTCCACAAGCCGTTCCGCCCGGACGAAGTCACGATGACGCTCCGGAAGGCCGAGGAGCGCGAGCGGCTCCGCCGTGAGGTGGAAGTCCTCCGCACCAGCCTCGGCGCCGGAGCGGCGGGCGACCTCGTCGTGTCCGAGAGCCGCGTCATGCGGGACCTCCTCGACCTCGCCAGCCGGGTGGCCCGCCACAGCACCACGGTGCTCGTCACCGGCGAGAGCGGCACCGGCAAGGAAGTCCTGGCCCGCGCCATCCACCGCATGAGCCCGCGGAGCGAGCGAAGCTTCACCGCCATCAACTGCGCCGCCATCCCGGAGCAGCTGCTCGAGAGCGAGCTCTTCGGCCACGTGAAGGGCGCCTTCACCGGCGCCACCGCCGACCGGGCCGGCCTGTTCGAGCTGGCGCACGAGGGCACCCTGCTGCTCGACGAGATCGGCGATCTGCCGCTCGACCTCCAGGCCAAGCTGCTTCGGGTGCTGGAGGAGGGAGAGCTGCGCCGGGTCGGTGGGCGCGAGTCGCGGAAGGTGGACGCGCGGCTCATCGCCGCCACGGCCAAGCCGCTCGAGGACGCTGTCGAGCGCGGAGAGTTCCGCGCGGACCTGTTCTATCGGCTCAACGTGGTCCGGCTCCACATCCCGCCGCTCCGCGACCGGCCGGAGGACGTGCCGGCGCTGCTCACCCACTTCGCGAAGCAGGCCGCCACCCGGATCGGCCATACCGTCAGCATCACGCCATCGGCGCTCGACGCCCTGACGCACCACAACTGGCCCGGCAACGTGCGCGAGCTCCGGAACGCCGTCGAGCGCGCGGCCGTGCTCGGCACCGGCGGCCCGCTCGAGCCGCGCGACTTCGCCTTGCCGCGGAACGGTAACGGTAACGGCAACGGCAATGGCAATGGGAACGGGAATGGCAGCCGGGCGGCCGGCGACCTCAACGGGGCGCGGAACGGCGCCGATGCCGGCGGCCCGCTCGATCTCAAGTCCCAGGTCGATACCGTGGAGCGCCAGGCCATCCTGCGGGCCCTCGAGGCGTCGGGCGGCAACCGCCGTCAGGCCGCGACCCTGCTCGGCATCAGCCTGCGTACCCTCTTCTACAAAATGCGCCGGCTGCCGGTGCACTGAGCCCGGCTCGCGCAATGTTCGGCGCGCGATGCAAGCGCGTGCAGCACCCTGCCCTCGGCAGCCTCACGCAAGTCCTTGTCAGTCAACCCGCTCACATCTGGTATGGGACCTGCTCCTTCAGAGCAGAGACACCCGGTCATTCGGTCCGCACGATTCACCGCGGGGAGGGCGCATGAAAGGTCGCGCAGGGTTCACGCTGGTCGAAACGATGCTGGCCATCGTCATCGTCGGCGTGCTGTCCGTCATGGCGTATCCCCGGGTCAGCCGTGCGCTGGTCAGGAACGATCTGCGTGCCGCGCGGACGCGCGTCGTCAACATGATCTCGGCCGCGCGGGCGGCGGCCTCGCAGGGTGGCCGGTCCGGCAGCGTGCTCAAGTTCAACGGCAACACGGCGGTGATTACCGCGTCGCCCAGGCGCACGGTCGGCGGCAGCGGGACCGAGGACACGCTGGGCACGGTGTTCAACCTGTACACGACGTACGGCACCACGATGTCTGTGAGCAATGGCGCCACGCAGTTGGCGTTCGATCCGCGGGGCATCGCCGCCAACGTGTCGCAGCAGCCGGTCACCGTCACGCTCACGCGGGGCGGCTACAGCCAGCAGGTCGTCATCGACATGCTTGGGAGGGTCACTAAGTGAAGCGTTCGGAGGCGGGATTCACGCTGGTCGAGGTCCTCATCGCCGTCATCGTGCTCGGGGTCGGCATCACCGCGCTCGTCGGCAGCTCGGCCATGGTCACCCGCATGATCGGCCGCGGGCAGATGTCCACTCGGGCCTCCCAGGTGGGGTCGCAGCGGCTGGAGCAGCTCCGGCTGCTGGCCTACTCGACGACGCCGCGCTGCACCGCGGGACAGTTCGCCAACGGCACCACGACCAACAATCCGCTCAAGGTGAAAGAGGCATGGACCATCACCGCGAATGGCAAGCTGCGCGCACTCCGCGTGATCGTGACCTACGGCGCCGCACGGGGCAAGACCCACGCGGACACGCTGGCCACCACCATCACGTGCTGACCCTCATGCGCAGTCACCGGGGCTTCACGCTGGTCGAGCTGCTCATCGTCCTCCTGATCATGGGGGTGGTGACGGGCAGCATCTACAAGCTGCTCAACACCTCGCAGCGGCTCTCCCGCGCCCAGGCGGAGCGGGTGGACCTGCAGTCGAACGTGCGCATCGCGTCGATCGTCGTCCCCACCGAGCTGCGCGAGATCAGCACGATCATCGCTGGCACCGTCGCGCAGAACGATATCATCAGCATGGGGGCCACGAGCATCAGGTACCGCGCGATGCGCGGGCTCGGCTTCACCTGCGCGGGCACCACGACGACCCAGCTTCGGCTGCGGGATTGGAACGGCTTGCGGAGTCCGGTCGTGTCCCCGCGCGATTCGGTCTTCGTGTTCAGCGACGGCGCCAACCCGGACGTGGGCAGCGACGACAGCTGGCTGCCGCGCCGGATCGTGAGCACCGTCGCGGGCAATACTTGTGGCGGTCAGTCGGTGATCACCCTCAACATCGATGCCGTGCCAGTCGCACCGCCGGCGGGGACGCCGGTGCGCACCTTCGAGGTCATGGAGCTGAGCCTCTACCAGGCCGACGGAAAATCCTGGCTCGGCATGAAATCCTTCAGCAACGGCGAGGCGTTCCAACCGCTCCTGGGCCCGCTGAAGGACGTCGACGGCCTCGGGTTCGCGTATCAGAACGCGACCGGTGCCACGACGGCCGTGAAGGAAAACGTCCGCAGCATCGTCCTCACCGTCCGCGGCGTCACCAGCCAGAAGGTGTCCTCCGGGGCCGGCAACACGTACACCACCTACGTGCAGGATTCCCTGGTCAGCCAGGTCTCCCTGCGCAACGCGCTGCGATAACGACGGTGTCACCTCTCAAGGAGACGGAGATGCGAGCCTCACGGGTCTCGAACGAGCGCGGCATCGCGCTCGCGGTGGCGGTCTTCGCGCTGGTCATCATCGGCGCGCTGGTGGCGGGCACCTTCTTCGCCGGCCGCCTCGAGCAACAGACCGGCCAGAACGCCATGTTCGCCACCCAGGCGGCCGAGGCCGCCGAGGCGGGGCTCACCGACGCGCTCAACGGCCAGACGGCCTCCACGCTCACGGCGCTGCCGAACGATCCGACGGTGGTGACGTCGCTGGGCGCCTATACCGGCCCGAGCGGCAGCCACGTCTCGGCCACCCGGGACGTCCGGCGCCTGGGCGACAACCTGTTCCTGATCCGGGCCACCGGCAAGCGAGTCAACGGCGTCAACGGCGAGCTCGCCCAGCGGACGCTGGGCCAGCTCGTGCGCCTCAACACGGCCAACATCACCGTCAACGCCGGGCTCACGGCGCTCGGCGACGTGAAGGTCACTGGCGGCGCCGAGGTGTCCGGCATCGACGCGGTCCCGCCGCTGTGGGCCACGCAAGGGGTGAGCTGCCCGCCGACGGCCAACACCACCGGCGTCCGGTACAACAACGGCACCGTGACCACGAGCGGCAACGGAGCGGTCGAAGGGGTGCCTCCGAGCGTCAAGGATCTGAGCTTGAACCCGACCGACATGCAGAACAATTTCAATCAGCTGAAGGCGCTCGCCACGCTCACCTTGACCAGCGGCAACCCCGCGGCCACCGGGCCGGCCTATACCGGCCTTCCGCTAAAGTGCAATAGCGCCGTCGAGACCAACTGGGGCGAGCCGACGCTCAAGACCGACCCGTGCTTCGACTACTTCCCGATCATCTACCACAACGGCGACCTGAAGCTGCAGGGGGGTCGCGGCCAGGGCATCCTGCTGGTCGAGGGCGACCTGACCGCCACGGGCGGCATGGTCTTCTACGGCCCCGTCTTCGTCACCGGCACCCTGTCCACGTCGGGCAACAGCGGCCAGGGTGCCAAGTTCTTCGGCGGTGTCATCGCCGGCAACGTCGCCCTGGACGACCTGACGAAGCTGGCCGGCGGTGCCCTGGTGAACTTCTCGTCCTGCGCCCTCAAGCGGGCGCTCGGCGGGTCGGCCACCCCCGCGGTGTTCGCCGAGCGGAGCTGGATCCAGCTCTACCAGTAGCCCGGCAGCAAGCCCGGCGCGGACTATTTAACGGGCGGCGGCGGCGTCTCGAGGAGGCGCCGCCGCCGCTGCCGTCGGCCCCCGTGCCAACCGTTGCGCCCCCTGCCAGACGCTTCACTGCTGCAACGCGAGAGACCGCTTGCGAAAGAGCAGGGATCGGGTCGCCCAGCCCGTGAGAGACGCCGGTACCGGCCGCATCAAACTGATCCCCCGCAACGACATAGCCATGTGCAAGTTGTGTGGCACATCGGTTGCCCACTGACGGCCGATATCCTCATGCCCCACGGCCGGCGGCGGATCCGGCGCGAGCAGAGCAGGCCTGAGCCACCCCTCAATAGCGGACTCGTATGGGACTCTTCGGGCGCAATGCGACGACGGTCGGCCTGGACATCGGCAGCGGCCTCATCAAGCTCGTCGCGATCTCGCATGCCTCGGGCGGACCGGTCCTGACCAAGGTCGCGTTCACCTCCGTCGTGAACGACGCCATCGTCGAGGGCGAGGTCATGGACCCGGCCATCGTGGCCGAGGCCATCAAGGGGCTCATGGCCTCGGCGGGCATCAAGTCGAAGAAGATCGTCACTGCCATCGGCGGGCGGGACGTGATCATCAAGAAGATCGCCATGGACCGCATGAAGGAGACCGAGGCCCGCGAGGTCATCCGCTGGGAGGCGGAGCAGCACGTGCCGTTCGACATGGACAACGTGGAGCTCGACTTCCAGATCCTGGATCCGGAGGCCGAGGGCCTGCAGATGTCCGTGCTCCTGGTGGCCGCCAAGCGCGAGCTGGTGGAGCACAAGCTGGCGCTGCTCTCGGACGTCGGTCTCGAGGTCACGGTCGTCGATGTGGACGCCTTTGCCCTGCACAACGCCTTCGAGGTGAACTATCCCGAGGCCATGCACGGCGTCGTCGGCCTGGTCAACATCGGCCACGAAACCTCCAACATCAACATCCTCGATGACGGCGTTCCGGTCCTCACCCGGGACATCCCGATCGGCACCCGCCGGTTCAAGGAAGACCTCCAGCGGGAGCGCGGGCTCTCCGCCGACGAGGCCGACGCGGTGCTACGGGGCACCGAAGCCAGCGAAGCCATGGAGCCCCTGCTCCTGACGCGCGGCGAGGAGCTCGCGGTCGGGATCGAGCGGGCCGCGGCGTTCCTGCAGTCGGCCAGCCGCTCGGCCGGCGGGATCTCCCGGGTCTACACCACAGGCGGCGGCGCCCGGATCCCCCGGCTCAACAAGGTGCTGTCGGACCGGCTCCGCATCCCGGTTCAGCTGGCCAATCCGATCGAGAAGCTGCAGGTGGCGGACGGGGTGTTCGATCAGTTCCCCGTGGACGAGGTCGCCCCGCTCCTGATGCTGCCGATCGGCCTCGCGCTGCGCAGCGCGGCATAACCCTGACTCAGGGACCGACGAGCCATGATTACCGTCAATCTCCGCCCCGACCTCAAGCGCAAGCGCGCCCGGCGGCCGATGCAGGGCCTGCTGGAAGGGGTGCGCGGGCTGGGAAGCAAGTCGAAGGATCCGCTGCTGCTGGTGGCCGCGATGAGCTGGGTCGTCGTCGTGGGCTGGCTCGGCTTTCTCTACGTCGGCACCACGCGTGAGCTGAGCGCGCTCGAGCCGCAACTCGAGCAGAGCCGCTCGGAGAACAAGCGGTTCAAGACGTTCCTCGCGGAGAAGCGGCACCAGGAGACCATCCGCGACTCCCTGGTGGCGCAGATCGGCACCATCCGCTCCGTGGACGGCGACCGCTACGTGTGGCCGCATCTGCTCGACGAGGTGACCCGCGCGCTGCCGGCCTACACCTGGCTCGTCGATCTCGGTCCCGCCGGCGCCCAGTCGGCTCCGGCCGCCGCGCCGACCCCGGCGGCGAGCGCCAAGCCCGCGGGCGCCAAGACCGCCGAGGCCAAGGCCGCGAGCGAGCCCGTCGTCGTGCCGGCCCTCCAGTTCGAGCTGAACGGCCGTACGGTGGACATCCAGGCCTACACCCGGTTTCTCCGCCAGCTCGAGGCGTCGCCCTGGATCACCGACGTGCTCCCGGTGTCGGCCCAGACCGTCGTCGAGAAGGAGCGCCCGGTCACGGCGTTCACCATCCGGGGCACCTATCAGAAAGCCGACTCGGCGTACATCCGGACGGTTCCCCTCAGCCAATCCGTGAGGTAGGCGCCATGGCATCCCTGGGTTCGCAGAAATCGACGCCGATCCTCCTGCTGGTCCTCGCCAGCGTGGCGGGCTACATCGGCTACACCGGCTCGGTACTCGATCAGGTGGGCATGTCCGGCCTGGCCGCACGGTCGGAGCAGGCGGCCGCCATGCGCGACACCATCGAGCAGCTCGACGCGGCCACCGAGAGCGCCAAGAAGGAGCTCGCTCGCGGCACGGTCGAGGATCTCCGCAAGCGGCTCGACACCTACCGCGGCAGTCTCGCGCTGCTCCGCCGGCTGGTGCCCGAGCGGAACGAGGTGCCGAACCTGCTCGACGACATCTCCAGCCGCAGCCGGATCCGCGGCGTGACGCTCTCGCAGGTCGTGCCCATGCCGGTCGAGGCCGGCCCGGCGCCGTTCGATACGTACAAGTACAACATGTCGGTCATCGGGCGCTACGATCAGATCGGTCAGTTCCTGGCCGACGTGGCCAGCCTGCAGCGCATCATCGTGCCGTACGATCTGTCGGTCTCGGCCGCCGGCCGCAACGCCGCCAAGGCGCTGGGCGACACCACCGGCTCGCTGCTCGAGGCCAAGTTCCAGGTGCGGACGTACGTCAAGTCGCCCAGCGGGGAAGGAGAGACCAGTGGCACGTAACGCGATGGTCGTCATCGTCCTGCTCGCCGCGGGAAGCGTCGCCGGCTGCGCCGACGAGCCCGCGGAAGCCAAAGCGTCCCTCGCCGCCACGGCCGCCGTGGCCCCGCCGGCCGCTACGTCCGCGGACACGATGCGCCGCTCCGTCACGCCGACCCAGGCCGTCGTCGAACAGGCGCTGGCAGACTCGGTGCAGAAGGCCCGCGAGATGGACGCGATGCGCGAGACGTTCGCCTACGCCGGCGGCCGGCGCGATCCGTTCGCCTCGCTGATCGACGTGGACAAGGCCGGACCCGAGATCTCCGATCTCGACCTGGTCGGCGTCTACCTGGACCTCAGCAGCCCGGTCAACAACGTCGTCGTGCTGCGCGAGAAGACTTCCTCCAAGCGACACA
>JBBQDU010000109.1:0-7986 GCA_038320055.1 Gemmatimonadales bacterium
CCCAGCGCCTGGGCGGTCGGTGTGGCCAGGATGCCCGTGAGCACGGCGTGGAACTGGTCGCGGATGGCGTTCCGGTCGACGTTCATCGCGGTCCGTCGGTCCAGCGTCCCGCCCCAGGGGCGCTGCCCCATCGGGATGCTCGTCCGATGCCAGTAGTCGGAGCGCACGAGATCGAGAATGTCGCCGAGAAGCACGAGATGAATGTCCCGGGCGCCGCGGCGGCCGGCCACTTCCAGGATGTCCGAGCCCAGCAACTCGAAGGCCTCGGCGTTCACGTTGTTGGCCGTGGATTGGTCGGTCAGGTGCAGATCGCTGACGATTGCGAGCATCGAAACTCCGGGCGCGCGAAAGAGCCGGAGGGCGGTGACCGAACCTCGGCTGTCACGAAGTCTACGCGACTTGCGACGAGCGTGCGGGTATCATACGCATGGTAGGTCGATTCCAGACCCGACTCCCGACCGGTGCCCCGTGAACGCGCCTTTCTCTCGCAGAGATCTTCTCAGGAATGCGGCCGCGAGCGCGGCCGCGCTGCTTCTCCCGGCACCGCTCCTTGCGTGCACGGAAGGGGCGCCGGCGCGCTGGTGGAAAGGCCTGGACGCCGACCCGCGGGGTCCGGAAGATCCGGACCGGGCCCGTCTCGCCACCTGGACGTCCGCCCTTCGTACCGAAGGACTCTCGCGGCCCGAGGCTCGCTTCGGTCCCAGCGTCACGCGCGTCGGCGAACTGGCCGCCGGCACGCCATACGAGCCGGCCACGCTCGAGGCCTATCTCCGAGCCGGCGGTAACGGCTCCGGGGACGAGCCGCTGACGCTGTCGCTCACACGGTTCGACTGCGTCACGCTGGTCGAGTCATGCCTGGCGGTCGCGCGGGTCGCCGCCGAGCCCGGCCTGGTCTCGTGGGAGGGGTTCGGGCGGGAAACCGAGCGGATGCGGTATCGCGGCGGACTTCGACGGGGCTACGCATCGCGGCTGCACTACTTCAGCGAGTGGATCGCCGACGGGGGCCGTCGCGGTCTCGTTCGCGATCTGGGCGCGGAGCTGGGTGGCGTGGAAGACGGGCGGCCTCTCCGCTTCATGACCCAGCACCGCGGCAGCTACCCCGCGCTGGCGGATGACGGCGTGTTTCGGCGGATCGTCGAGATCGAGCGTGGGCTGGACCGTCACCCGCGGGCGGTCATCCCGACGAAGCTCATCCCCGGGGTGGTCGGCCGGATCGAGACGGGTGACATCCTCGCGTTCGCCACCGAAATTCCCGGCCTGGACGCGACGCACACGGCCTATGCGTACCGGGACGCCGGTGGGATTCTCCGGGTGCTCCACGCACCCCTCTCGGGCGGGGTCGTGGAAGTCACCCGTTCCACACTCCCCGAATACGTCGCTGCCATCCGCCGGTCGACCGGGATCATGGTGGCTCGCCCGCTTCGCGGAGCCCCTGAAGCCCCCTGAGTCACGGCTCTCCGGCACGGAGTGGCCGGGTGCGCCCGGGCAGCCAGGGCCAGCTCCTTCAGCGCGGCGGCCACGTCGGGCCGGTTGATCACGCTGGGACGATCGTCCCACGAAATAAACGCGCACGCGCTTGGGGCTTCGAGCAGCGCGTGGCCGTACCGGAGGATCTCCGCGCCGCTCATGGTCGGCTCGTCCTTTGCCCCACCGCCGATCCCGCTGGACCCGTCTCCACCCTTCGAGATATTGAGACCCACGATCAACCCGAGCCCGGTTGCCCGCGCCGCCGCGACCTCCGCCCACACGTAGGCCGCGATCGGGCCCTTCCTTGACGTGTACTGGGCCCACGACAGGTCGAGGAACCGCCAGCGATATCCCCGCAGGTCGCTCGGCGCCGCTCGCACAGCGGTGGGGAGGTCGGGGAAGATCGTCTTCGAATACTCCGCCATCCGGTCGATCGTGGTCATCGGAACGGTCTGCCCGCCCCAGCGCTTCTTGGCGTCGGGCTCATCGATCAGCATGGTGGCCAGGAGGGTCCCATCGGCGACATACGCGTTCAGCTGATCGGCGATGGGACGAAACCGGTCGATCCTCGCGCTCCAGCGCTCCAAGTCGAAGTGTCCATCCTGGTCCGTGGAGTTCCGGGCGCTGCCGGCAAAGTTGATGACGATGCGCGCGCCGCGAGCCCTCGCCGCCGCCAAGTCCTGAAGAATGCTGTTCGGATGCGCGTGCTGCATCGCGGACGTATAGGGATCGACCATCTGGCGCGCGCTCATCCCGAAGAGCCCGAAGGGAATGCCGGGCCCGGGGAGCCCGCCGGCCGCCAGGGTGAGAGCTGAGAACAGCGTGATCGAAAGACGCATGATCTGAACCTGTGGAGCGTGGGCGCCGACGGCGACGAACGTGACTGGGCAGAGACCTCTACCGTATCCTAACCGCATCCCCTTGCGACCGGCCGACCGGCAGCCCAGCCCCCTCCCCGCCTACCTACAAACACCGACCGTGTATTATATTTGGCCACCTTCCCACCCCTGAAACCCGGTCCAGTTCCACAGCCCAGAGTGGTCCATGGCGGATCGAGACACGGTCGTCGCACGCATCCGTCGGCTGCCCGTCCTGGCCGCGTGTCTGGTCATCGGCCTCGGCGTGGCCCTACTCCAGGGATTCGTGCTCGGGGTCGTGCCGTTCGTGCCGACCGCGCTCTTCCTGCCGTCGGCACAGCCGCTCGACGCCGTGCTGTTCGTGCTGGCGGGCGCGGCGCTCCTCGCGCTCCGCGCCGGCGCCGCCCGGCTTCGGCGGACCGCCGCCGCGCTCGCGGCCGCGCTCGCCTCGATCCTCCTGGCCGAATATCTCCTGCGCATCGACCTCGGGCTGGACTCGCTGCTCTTTCCAGACCAGATCCGACTCATCTCGCCAATCTTCCCCGGACGCCCCGCGCCGCTCGCCTGCGCCGGATTCCTGCTGCTCGGCCTGCTGCTGCTTGCCGGCCCGGGGCAGGACCGGCGGCCGCCTCGGTGGTACGGCGCGATGCTCCTCGCCGCCATCCTCGCTCCGGTGATCGCCATTGCCGGGCATCTCGGCGGCGTGCCGGAACTGTACGGCCTCGCGCCCGGGAGCGGCGTCGCGCTGCACGCGGCGTTCGGTCTGCTCCTGCTCGCCGTCGGCTTGGCGGCAGCGACCCACCGGGGCGCGGTCGTCGATCTGCTGGTCAGCCACGAGCCGGGGACAGTGCTGCTCCGGCGCCTGCTGCCACTCGCCATCCTGCTGCCGACCCTGTTCGCCGTTGGCAGCGCACAGGCGCTCCGACTGGGCTTCTACCAGGTCCACGTCGGGCTGGCGGCGTTCGTGGGATGCTTCATCGGCATTTCCCTATGGGCGGCGTTTCACGCCGCCCGCGTGGCGCGGCGGGTGGAGGGGGAGCGCCGGGCCAGCGACCATGCGCAGGCAGAGCTGGAGCTCAGGAACCGGCTCCTCGAGGCCGAGGCCACCGCGCAGACCGCGCTGCGGGAGAGCGAAGAGCATACGCGCGAGCTGCTCGACATCCTGAGTCATACGCCGGTCACCGCGCGCGGTCTCGACGGGCGGATACGGTTCTGGAGCGCGGGCGCCGAGCGACTGTACGGCTGGTCGTCGGACGAGGCCGTGAAGGCCGGTACCCACGACTTCTTGGGCACGGAGCTGCCGGTGCTCCGTCGCGAAGCCGTCGCCGCGCTGCTCGAGCACGGCGAGTGGCTCGCGGAGATCACCCGCCGGACCCGCACCGGCGCCACGCTCCGTATCGCCACCCACTGGATCCTCCACCGCGATGCCGGCGGCCGGCCCGACGCGGTCATCGAAGTGGACGACGATGTCAGCGAGCAACGGCAGGCGGAGGAAGCGGTCCGCACCAGCGAGGCGAGGTACCGCGCCCTCGTGGCGGCGACGGCCCGGATCGTCTGGACGGTGTCCGCCGACGGGCGCACCCTGGGGGACATGAGCCAGTGGGAGGCGTTCACCGGACAGCCTGCCTACGAGGCCGCGCACTCGGGGTGGATCCGCGCGCTCCTGCCGGAGGACCAGCTGGAGGCGGCCCGTGCCTGGAACCGGGCGGTGCGGGAGCGAAAGGCGCTGGCCACGCAGCATCGGCTGCGTCGCCGGGACGGAGAGTATCGCCACATGGAAGTCCGGGCGGTGCCCGTGCTGGACCAGCACGGCAACGTGCGCGAATGGGTCGGCGCGCACACCGATGTGACTGATCGTGTAAAGGCGGAGGAGCAGCTCGCCCAGGCGCAGAAGCTCCAGGCGGTCGGCACGCTCGCCGGCGGCGTGGCCCACGAGGTCAACAACCAGCTCATGGCGGTGCTCGGCTTCGGCGAGTTCGTGGTGAAGGAGCTGGGCCAGGACCATCCCCAGACGAAGGACGTCGAGGAGATGATCCGCGCGGCGATGCGCGCGGCACAGGTCGCCCAGCAGCTTTTGACCTTCAGCCGGCGTCAGGTCCACCAGGTCCGCGCCCTGAGCGTGCACGGTGCGGTGGCGACCCTCGCTCCCGTGCTCGAGCGCCTCCTGGGCGCGGACAAGACCCTTGCCGTCCTGCCCGATCGGTCCCGGAGCCAGATCATGGCCGATCCCACCCAGGTCGACCAGGTGCTCATCAACCTCGCCGCGAATGCGCGCGACGCGATGCAAAGCGGGGGCCGGCTGACCATCGCCACGGACGAGGTGACGCTCGACGAGGAGTACGCGCAGGCGCATTCGGTCAGCCACCTGGTGCCCGGACCGTATGTGCGGCTCACCGTGTCCGACACCGGCAGCGGCATCGATCGCGCGACGCTGGCCAAGATTTTCGAGCCGTTCTTCACGACCAAACCGGTCGGCTCCGGCACCGGACTCGGGCTTTCCACCGTGTACGGGATCGTCAAGCAGCACGACGGCTTTATCTGGGCCTACAGCGAACTGGGCATGGGCACCACGATCAAGCTCTATTTCCCGGCGGCGACGGGCGCCGCCGCTGGCGTGGCCGAACCCGTGGCGCCACCAGCCACGGAACGGGAGCCGCTCGAAGCCGGGCTCGTCCTGGTGGTCGAGGACGAGGCGGCAGTGCGTCATCTGGTGCGGCGCTCGCTGGAAGCCGTGGGTCTGACGGTCCTGGAGGCCGAGAATGGCCAGCAGGCGCTCGAGGTGGTGGCCACGCGGCGGGAGCGACCGACACTGGTGCTCACGGACGTGATCATGCCGGGGCTCAATGGGCGGGAACTGAGCGAGCGCCTGGCGACTACACAGCCGGGGCTCCGGGTACTGTTCATGTCGGGCTATACGGGCGAGGACGTTCAGGCGCGGAGCCTGCTGCCGGACCAGGCGGCGTTCATCCAGAAACCGTTCGCGCCGGAAGAGTTGGTCGCGAGAGTACGGGGGATACTGGCGCAATGAACCCGTGGAGGCTACACGGCGAGCACCGTGCCGACCTTCGCCGCAATGGCGTCGGGTGTAAACGGCTTCGCAAGGAACGGGCGGCCCTTCTCGAGCAGGCCCCGCTGCAGAATGTCCTCTTCGGTGTAGCCGGAGACGAACAGAACGGGGAGCCCCGGCCGCAACACCTCGAGCCGGCTGCCCAGCTCCCGTCCCCCCATCCCGGGCATCACGACGTCCGTCAGAACGAGATCCACGGGTGTCCGCCCCGTCCGAACCAGGTCCAGCGCCTCCGGTCCGCTCGCGGCCTCGATGCAGCGATACCCCTGCAGCTCCAGTGATCGGCGGGTGGTCCTCCGCACGGACTCGGCATCGTCCACCACCAGGATCAGCTTGCCCTCACCGAGCACGGACGCAAGGACGCGCGGGAGCGGTTCCGCGGTCCCGCCGACTTCCGGCAGGTAGACCTTGAATACCGTGCCCTGACCGGGCTCGCTGTACGCCCAGATGAGCCCCCCTGCCTGCTTGATCGAGCCATACGCCGTCGAAAGACCCAACCCCGTCCCCTCGCCGAATGGCTTGGTGGTGAAGAACGGCTCGAACACCTGAGCCAGGGTGTTCGGGTCCATCCCGTGCCCGGTGTCGCTGACGCTCAGCAGCAGGTAGTTGTCCGGTCGGATGTACGTGCCCGGATGTTGCGCGGCATAAGCTCCATCGAGGAGCGCCCGGCCCGTCTCGATCAGGAGCCGCCCGCCGCCCGGCATCGCGTCGCGCGCATTGAGGACCAGGTTGAGCAGGACCTGCTCGATCCGGCTGGCATCGGCGTAGGCGAGCAACTCCCCGGGCGCGAGACGGAGCTCGAACTCGATGCCCTCCGCGACGGCCACGCGAAGCATCCGCTCGGCGGCGCGGACGGCCGCATTGAGATCGAAACGGCGAGGCTCGATCAGGTCCCGTCGTGCGAAGGCGAGCAGCTGCCGAGTCAGCGAGGCCGACCGGCCGGCGGCGTCCGTGATCGCCTCCACGTCCTGGCGCCGAGGGTCGTCGGCCGCGAGGCTCTTCGCCACGAAGTTGCTGTAGCCGAGGATCGCCACCAGCATGTTGTTGAGGTCGTGCGCCACGCCCCCGGCGAGGCGGCCCACCGCCTCCATCCGCTGCGCCTGCCTCAGGCGCTCGTCGTTGGCCCGCCGTACCGCCTCCATCTGCTTCAGGTCGTCGATGTCCACCGAGCTGCCGACCCAGCGGCTCACCCGGCCGGCCTCGTCCGTGACCGGGACCACCCGGGACAGCATCCAGCGAAACACGCCGTCCCGCCGGCGGTAGCGCAGCTCCATCTCGAAAGGCGTCCCGCCCGCGGTGGCGGCCTCCCAGCGCTGTGCGATCTCGGGCAGCTCGTCGGGATGATTGAACCGCTCCCAGCCGTGCGCGTTCAGGTCCTCGCAAGTGGACCCGGTGAACTCTTCCCAGGTGCGATTCACCCACTCGTAGCATCCGTTGGCGTCCACCGTCCAGATGAAGCCGGGCGCCACGTCGCCCAGCGTCCGGTGGAGTTGTTCGCTCTCGCGAAGCGCCGCCAGGGCGCGCTTCTGTGCGGTGATGTCGGTGGCCACACCGAGGAGCGTGTCGCACGTGCCGTCCTCATTCACCAGCGGGACTTTGACCGTCGTGAACCAGTTGACCTGCCCCTCCGCGTTGGTGACCGGCTCCTCCGCGATCAGCTTCATGCGCCTGGTCGCCATGACTTCACGATCGTCGTGGACGAAGTGGTCCACTTCCCCGGCGTCGGGATTCAGGTCAGCATCGGTCTTTCCGACGACGCTGTCCACGGTCGAGCCGTAGCAGCGAGCCAGCGCCTCGTTGACCAGCACGAACCGCCCGTCCCAGTCCTTGACGAACACCATGCTCGGCTGGGTGTCGATGATCCGGCGGAGGAAGGTTCGCTCCTGCTCGAGCACAACCTGGACCCGGTCGCGCTCGGCGAGCACCCGAGCATGCGCCGCGAGGCTTCGGTGCAGCTCCAGCTCTGCCACTACCCTGCTGGCGAGGACGTTGAGGAGATCCGTCTCTTCCAGACTCAGTTGGCGCGGCGCGCGATCGAGGACACACAGCGTCCCGAGCGCGAATCCGTCCGGGGTGACCAGGGGCGCTCCTGCATAGAAGCGAATGTGGGGAGGTCCCGTCACGAGCGGATTGGCCGCAAACCGCTCGTCCTCCAGCGTGTCGGGAACGACCAGCAGATCGGGCCGGAGGATGGCGTGCGCGCAGAAAGAAACGTCACGGTGCGTCTCGCGCACGCCGAGGCCGACCTCCGCCTTGAACCACTGCCGGCAGTCGTCGACCAGGCTCACGAGTGCCATCGGCACACCGCAACCGCGGGCCGCGATGCGGGCGATGTCCTCGAAGGCGCGCTCCGGCGGCGAGTCCAGTACGTCGTACCGGCGGAGGGCCGCCAGGCGGTCGAGTTCGTTGGTCGGGGTCGGTGGGCGCAATCCCTTGCCTTTCGGTCCGCCGAAAACGGGATGGTCCAGCCTGGCAACCGAGCAGGATGGGTCGGTGCTCGAACTGCGCGAGCCTCGGTACGGCAGCGGACAGACCGTCGTGCGAAATCTCCGGAAAATTACTCGAGAGCCACGCGGCATGGCAGTTGCGCATGGG
>JBBQDU010000110.1:0-7956 GCA_038320055.1 Gemmatimonadales bacterium
GCGGTGTTATTCTTCCGGCGTGACCAGACCCGCGCCCGACGTCTCGCCCCACGCCGCCGCCGCCGCGTCTCCAGCCCTGTCGGTCTCGCCGTCCGCCAACGACGCCGCGATGCTGCTCGTCTGTCTGATCTGGGGCATCAATTTCAGCGTCACCAAGTATGCCATCGCGCATATCCCGGCGCTGCCGTTCACCGCCATCCGCTTCGCGCTCGCGAGCCTGCTCCTCTGGGTCGTCCTTCGCGCCACGGAGTCACCGGCCCCGCTCCCCCCGGCCGGCGTCCGCCGCCTGGTGGCGCTGGGGGTCGTGGGCAACACCTGCTACCAGCTGGCCTTCATCCTCGGCCTGGCGCATACCACCGCCACCAACAGCTCCCTCATCATCGCGACGGTGCCGACCATGGTCGCGGTGTTCGCGGGGTTGCTGGGGCTCGAGCGGATCACACCCAAGATGCGATGGGGCATCGGCCTTGGCACCCTGGGCGTGGTGCTGGTGATCGCCGCCAGCGGCGCGGCACTTTCGCTCAATACGCTGCGGGGCGACCTGCTGACGGTGCTGGCGGTGCTCTGCTGGGCGGGCTACACGGTCGGACTCCGGACCCTGCCGCCGGGGATCAGCCCGCTCCGGGTCACCACCGTGACGACGATCGCGGGCATGCCGGGCCTGGTGCTGATCGGCCTCCCGGGACTGCTGCGGATGGACTGGGGCGCCGTGTCGGGCCAGGCCTGGGGCGCGCTGTTCTATGCGACGGTCTTTTCGCTGGTCGTCGCGTACCTGCTGTGGAATCGAAGCGTGCAGGCGATGGGTGGGGCCCGCACCGCGATCTACCTCTGCGTGACGCCCCTGATCGCGGTGGGCGCCGCCTGGGTGCTGCTCGGCGAGCAGGCGCGGCCGCTCCAGGGTGTGGGCGCCCTCCTCATCATCGCGGGGGTGCTGCTCACGCGGTGGTAGCGGGCGCCCGGCTAGGGCTGGACCGGATCGTCCACGATCTCGCGGTAGCTGTCGGGATTCCATTTCGGCCGCTCGGGGGCGTCGGCGATGTCGCGACCGAGATGATAGAGCAGGCGCAGGATGCGCGCCTCCTTTTCACTGTCGATCTTGTCCGGCGAGTCGGTCACCTGGTGATAGTCCGGGTGGACGCCGTTGAAGAAGAACAGGATCGGCACGCCCTTCCGCGCGAAGTTGTAGTGGTCCGACCGGAAGTAGAATCGCTCCTCCGGCCAGCGGTCGGCGATGGCCGTCATGCCGAGCTCGGGATGAGCGCGGTTCACGCGCTCGAGCGTCGCGCCGAGGTCCGAGTGCTCCTTCCCGATGGCCACGATCGTGTCCCGCCAGTTGCGGCCGATCATGTCGATGTTGAGGTCGGCCACGATCCGGTCGATCGGCACCGGCGGGTGCTCACTGAAGTAGCGGCTGCCCCAGAGCCCTTTCTCCTCGCCGCTCACCGTGAGGAAGATGATCGAGCGCCGGGGCCGCGCGCCCGGCCGGCTGAACGCCTCGGCCAACTCGATCACGCCCGCCGTGCCCGACGCGTCGTCGTCCGCCCCGTTGTTCACGCTGTCCGCCCGGCCCGGCGTGATCCCGATGTGGTCCATGTGGGCCGAGTAGATCAGATACTCCTGCTTGAGCACCGAGTCGCTGCCCTCCAGGATGCCGACCGTGTTGGGTGCCGTGAGGGCCTCGAGCACGGAGTCCCGTAGCTCCAGGCGCGCCCGCATACCAGGGAGCTCGCGGAATACAGCGGCGGTGTCCGCTCGCACCGAAGCGAGGTCCACCCCGGCCGAGTGCAGGACGGGAGCGACGGCGGCCTCGGACACCTCGACGTAGGGCGGGCTCACGAGCTTCAGATCGACGGCCGTACGCGCGGCCATGGTGCGCGGTATCCGCGCGGCGAAACGCTCGGGCGAGAGGTTGGCCACGAACAGCACCGCCCGCGGTGCCCCGAGCCGGATGGCGCGAACCGCCTGCGTCGCCCGGTCGGAGGGCGCCGCGTCGAAGTCCGAGACGTAGACCACGATCTTGTCGCGGAGCGGCATCCGGCCCACGGCCGCCGCGTCGGGTGCACCGCCCACCAGCACGGTGGGGCCTGTGAGCGGCGCTCCTGTCACCATCCCCTGGAGATAGCGCGCGGTACGATCGAACCGCACCTCCGCCTCCACGCCGTTCGCCGCGAGCACCACGCGCGAAGCATCGCGGTCGAAGCGCCGCCGGGTGATCGGGTAGCGCTGATACCAGCCGCCCCCGTCGCCGCCGGGGCGAAGGCCGAAGCGCCGGAACTGGCTTGCGACGTAGGCGGCCGTCAGCTCGAGCCCGCGGCTCGGCGTGTCGCGTCCGAGCATCGAGTCGTCGGCGATGATGCCGACACGGCGCGCGACGTCGGTTGCGGTGATCGTCGCCGCCGCTCCGGACGCGGCCGAATGGCGCTCGGCGGTCTGGGCCGCCAGCGGCCCCGCCGAGATCAGACAGCCAAGGATGAGTGCACGGAGCATGCGGAGCGGTCCCGAGATGGAGAGGAGATGGCGAGGAACGGTTGGCGAACTGCAGTATAGCCGGAGCGTCGAGCGCGGCGCCGCCTCAGCGGCGCCGCCGGCGAAGCTCGGGCTCTCCGGTGCTTTGCGGCGCGTCGGGGACGGGCCGAAGCCCCCGGGGAGCCTCGCGAGCGGTGTCGCCGTGCTCCCGCCGGGGAGGCTGGCCATCCGGCCGCTCGCCCGGTCGCCCCGCGCGGCGAGCTTCACCGAAATCGGGGCGCGTCGTCGGAGGCTCGGAGAGTCCCTCTCGACCGCGCGAGCGGAGCGGTGGAAGCGCGGGCGCCGCCACCGCGCCGCTACCGCCGATGTCCCGACTCGTGCGCCCAGGGTCACCCGGGTCGTCCCCGCGTCGTTCGCGCTCGGCCCGGCTCACGGCCGGTCGCCGGGGGTCGGCGTCGCGGAACACGAACCGCGGACCCGGATGGGCGGGCCGGTCGACCACGACATTCCGTCCCCCGTAGCGGTAGGGGTAGTACCTCGGCTCGTCGCGGATGACGACCTGGTAGCGCGTGCACGCCGCGGCGTAGGGATTCCATTCGTCGTAGCCCGCGTAGGCGTGGCAGTCGTAGCAGACGAAGCGCGGGTAGTCGTACCGGCGGCCCACGTAATAGGGAGCGATGTCGTAATCGTAGTCGCCGTCCGGGACCAGGCGCGCGGCCAGATCGGTCAACCCGACATAGGGATCGCCGCGGATGCGGCCACCGTCGAAGAGGCGGTAGTCCCACCGGTCGCCACGGGTGATGTCGCGGAAGTCGAACGGCCGGGTGGCGGCGATGGCGAACACGTACCCCATGCCCGGATCGTCGTCCACCAGGAACGTGTGGCCGCGCTCCCGGCTCCCGGCCAGCACCTGCTCCTTTTGGTGGTCCAGCCGGGTCTCGGTCCAGGGCTCCCGGGGAAAGAGCGCCCGGATCCGGCCGTCGGTTTCCACCCGGAACACCGCCACGTAGGAAGGGCCGTCGACGCTGAGGTAGACGCGAGCGCCGTCGCCCCGGGCGTACGGGTCGTCGCGATCGGGCCGAATGGTCACCCGACCTGCCCGCACGGAACGGGCGGCCGCGGGAGACTCGCAAACGGCAGGGGACGGGGTGGGCGGGAGGCCGACCAACAGCATCCAGCCCAGCGTGACGAGCATGAACTCCTCCGGGCACCTCTGGGGTATCGCAGCGGAGGGTGCAGATGGTGTGCCAACCTGGCGCGCCGGCGTAAGTTGCTCCAGGGAAACGTGTTGACCGTGCGAGTTGGCGCCGCGAAGCCGAGCGGCGTCCTCTGGGCGGGACGAAAAGTGTCCATTGACGATTGCCTCGGACTCTCCACCCCTCTACGATTGACGGCTGCATGCAGCGTCCCGCAATAGCCGCCCACCCGCGTCTGGACCTGCTCGATCCCCTCGAGGTCTCCAAGCTCGGCGGGCTCGAGCTCACGACCGAAGGCGTCGTGGAGGGCTTTCTCTCAGGCCTGCACCGGTCACCCCGGCGCGGCTTTTCCGTGGAATTTGCCGAGCACCGGATGTACCAGCCGGGCGACGAGCTTCGGTACGTCGACTGGAAGATCCTGGGCCGGAACGACCGTCTCTACGTCAAGCAGTTCGAGGAGGAGACCAACCTTCGTGCCATGGTCGTGTGCGACACGAGCCGGTCGATGGCCTGGAGCGGGGATCCCGCGGTCACGCTGCCCAAGCTGGCTTACGCCCAGCGGCTCATCGCCGCGCTGTCCCTGGTGCTGCTCCGCCAGCGCGACGCGACCGGCCTCATCACCTTCGACGACGAGGTACGGAGCGTGCTGCCGCCGAGGTCGCGTCTGAGCCATTGGCGACAACTGCTGGCCACCCTCGCCGCCCTCGAGGCCGGGCAGGGGACGGCGGCCGAGCCGGCGCTCCGGCGGGTGGTGAACCAGCTCCGTCGCCGCGGTCTCGTGGTGTTCGTCTCCGACCTGCTGCTGGACCGTGAGCTCGCCCTCAAGGCGCTGCGCTTTCTCCGTCACCGCGGGCACCAGGTGCTGGTGCTTCATCTGATGGATCCCGCCGAGGTGGCCCTTGGCGGCCCGGCCGAGGCACGGTTCGAGGATCCCGAGACCCGTGCGGCCGTGGTGCTCCGGCCCCGCGACTGGGCCGGTGCCTACCGCGACACGGTGCGCGGCGTCGTGCACGAATGGCGGCTGGCCTGCCGGCGGCATGGAATCGCCTATCACCGAATCACCACGGACACACCGTACGGCATCGTGCTGCGCCAGGCGCTCGCTCCATCGTCCTCGCGGGTGGCATGATCGGCTTTCTGCATCCGTGGGCGCTCGTGGGGATCGCGGCCGCCGCGATTCCCATCCTGCTCCATCTCCTGGCCCGCCGTGAGCCGCCGACCGTCGTGTTCCCCGCGGTGCGGTATCTCGTCACGACCACCCGCGAGCATCAGCGCCGCCTCAAGCTGCAGCATCTGTTGCTCCTGCTGTTCCGGACGCTGCTCCTCATCCTGCTCGCGCTCGCGGCGGCCGGGCCCACGCTACCGCGGAGCGGCCTTGCCGGGCACGCGCCGAGCGCGCTGGTGCTCGTGGTGGACAACTCGCCGAGCAGCGGCGTGGTCGTGGCCGGCACCGCGCGCCTGGTGGAGCTTCAGGCCGCGGCCCGCCGGGTGCTGGCCCGCGCGACGCCCGACGATGCGCTCTGGCTCCTCGCCGCGGACGGTGTGCCCCGGCGCGGCGATGCCGGGACGCTGGCCGACCAGGTCGCGGCCCTGACGGTCTCCTCCCGCCGGCTCGACCTGGGCGCGGCGCTGGGCGTGGCGGCCGACATCCTCGCCGGCGAGCGACGCGCGGGCGAGATCGCCTTGCTCACCGACCTGCAGCGCACCGCCGTCTCGCCCGCCGACCTCAGGGTGCCGCTGGTGGTCGGCCGCCCGGACGCGGCCCCGCCGCCGAATGTGGGGATCGCGCGGATCGAGACGGGTCCGCAGCCCTGGGGTGCGGATGGCGGCCGACTCACCGTCTCGCTGGCGGGCGACTCGGGCGGAGGCGTCCCCGTGAGCGCGCGCCTCGGCGCTCGACCGGTGCGTCAGGCGCTGGCCCGCGTGGGGACACCGGCCGTGGTGAGCATTCCCGGCCTGCCCGGCGGCTGGTGGGGCGCCGACGTCGAGCTCGATCCCGACGAGCTCCGGCTCGACGACCGCCGCGTGGCCGTGGTGCGCGTGGCGCCGGTCGCGCGGGTCGATTGGGACTCCACCAGCCGATTCGTCGCCGCCGCCTGCGAAGTACTCGAAGCCAACCGCCGGATCGGGCGCGGGCGCGAGATCACGCTGGGACGCCTGGCGGCCGGCAGCTCGATCGTCCAGCCGCCGGAGGATCCCGCGGCCCTTGGCGCCCTCAATCGCGCGCTCGCCGCGCGAGGGGTTCCCTGGCGCTACGGGGCGCCCCTCGTCGGGCCCGCCAGCACCGACAGCGGGGCGCTAGTGGGCCGCGTGCGGGTCGTTCGCCGCTACCAGTTGCAGACGGGCGAGAGCGGGCGCACCGGCGTCCTGGCGACGGTGGGGGGCGCACCCTGGCTGGTGCGGAGCGGCGACGTGGTCCTGCTCGGCAGCCGCCTCGACCCGGCGTGGACCGATCTGCCCGTCTCGGCGGGCTTCATGCCGTTCATGGACGCCCTGCTGAATCGGCTGGCGCGAGGGGAAATCGCGCTGCGGGATGGCGCGCCGGGTGACCCAGTGCCGCTGCCGGATCTCGTGTCGGGGGTCCGGCAGGGCGAACGCGAGTGGCGGGTCGAAGGGGGCGGCGTCTTCCGGCCGGCGGATCCGGGGGCCTACTACCTGCTGGCGGGCTCGGACACCGTAGGCGCCATTACGGTCAACGTGGATCCGCGTGAATCACTGCTGGCGCCGGCGTCGGACCGGCAGGCGAGCCGGCTCTGGAAGGATGCCCGGATCGTGTCGCTGGCCGACGTGGGCGACGCGGCCTTCGGCGCCGGTGCGCGGGGCGACCTCCGCGGGTTGCTGCTGTGGGCAGCGCTGCTGCTCGCGCTGGTGGAGGTGACCCTGGCCAGCGTGTGGGGGCGGCAGCCCCGATGAAGCTGCGCCCGGTGGTCGAGGCATTCTCCCGCTCGCCCGCGGCGATCGACCTTGCCGCCCAGCTCCCCTCGCGCTCCGGCGCGCTCCGGTTGGGTGGGCTCCCGGGGTCCAGCGGCGCCGTGCTGGCGGCATGGCTCGCGTCGCGCTTTCCGCAGCGCCTCCTCACCATCGTGGCGCCGACGACGGGCGAGGCGGAGCGATGGCTCACCGATCTGACGCATCTGACCGACGAGCCCATGGCCCTCTACCCCCAGCGCGAGGCGTTGGGCGAGGACGAGCCGCACTACGAGATCGCGGGCGAGCGCGCCGAGACGATCGAGGCCCTGTTGCAGGGTCGGCTCCGCATCGTGGTTACCACCGCGCGGGCGACGGCCGAACGGACACTCACGCCGGCCGCGCTCGAACGGCTCCGGCTGCGGCTGGCCCCCGGCGTTCGGCGGCCGCCCGGCGAGGTGGCGGGCACGCTGGAGCGGATGGGCTACAAGAGGGTTCCCACCGTCACCGAGGTCGCGGAGTTCAGCGTGCGGGGGGGAATTCTGGACGTGTACGGCTTCGGGATGGCGGTGCCCTCGCGGCTCGAGTGGTGGGGGGATGACGTCTCGTCGATCCGGGGGTTCGATCTCACCACCCAGCGCTCGCTGCAGGAGCTCACCGAGATCACGATCCTGCCGATCACGACGGTCGCGATGCGGGACGCGGGAAACGGCGCGCCGGGGGCTTCCGACGATTCGCCCACGCGGCGGACGCTGCTCGAGCTGCTCCCTTCCGACACCATCGTCATCGAGGAAGCCGTCGGCCCCGACCATGACGAGGTCAAGCGTGCCTGGAACGAGGCCCAGCACCACCTCGACGTGGCCCGGCGGCTGGGCGAGGACGTCCCGGGCCGCGAGGACATTCTCGAGCCGCCCGACCGCTGGGACGAGCGGATCGGCTCGTTTCCGCGGCTCTTGCTGCGGGACGAGCTGGTCGATCTCCAGTTCGGCTTCTTCCCGCCGGAGCGGATCGACCGCGACCTGAATCGTCTCCGGGCCCTGCTGGCCGGCACGCCGGCGACGCTCATCCTGTGCGACAACGAAGGCCAGCTCGAGCGCCTCGAGGAGCTGCTCGAGGAGGGTGCGCGCGGCGCCGTGCGGGCCACGCTGGCGATCGGCGCGCTCGACGGCGGCTTCGTGATGCCGACACTCCGGGTGCTCACCGATCACGAGATTTTCCGCCGGGCGCGCCGGCTCTGGCGCCCGCGCCGCTACCGGCAGGCCGCCCCGTCGGCCGCCACCGGCGCGCTCACGATGGGGGACTACGTGGTTCACCTGGACCACGGGATCGGGATCTACCGCGGCATCCAGACGATCACCGCGGGCGAATCCACGCTCGAGGTGGCGAT
>JBBQDU010000111.1:0-7916 GCA_038320055.1 Gemmatimonadales bacterium
AGCTCGCCAAGCCGTCGGTCGCCGACATTCCGGAGGGCCGCGGTGTCCTGGTCAGGGTCCTGCGCGTCGGTGTGGACGGGACGGACAAGGAGATCAACGCCGCCGAATACGGTGCGGCGCCCCCGGGCTTCGACTTTCTGGTCACCGGCCACGAGAGCTTCGGCCGGGTCGAGGCGGTGGGGCCGAACGTCACCGAGTTCCAGGCGGGCGACTACGTGGTGGCGACGGTGCGCCGGCCGGGCAACAGCATCTACGACCGGATCGGCACCTATGACATGACGACGGACGACGTCTATTTCGAGCGCGGCATCAACCTGCGCCACGGCTATCTGACCGAATACTACGTCGACGATCCCGAGTACATCGTCAAGATTCCGCAGGGCCTCAAGGAGATCGGCGTCCTCCTCGAACCGACCACCGTGGTGGAAAAGGGCATCGCGCAAGCCTACGAGATCCAGCGCAGGCTGCGGGTCTGGCGCCCGCGCAAGGCCGCCGTCATGGGCGCCGGCACGATCGGACTACTGGCCGCCATGGCGCTTCGTCTCCGGGGCCTGGAGGTCACGGTCTTCGGACGGACCGCGCGCCCGTATCTCAACTCGGACCAGATTGAGGCACTGGGGGCACGGTACGAGACGACCGTGACGCTTCCGATCACGGAAGGAGCCAAGCGGTACGGCCCGTTCGATCTGATCTTCGAGGCGACCGGCTCGTCGGCGGTCGTGTTCGAGAGCATGCAGGCGCTCGGGAAGAACGGGGTGCTGGTGCTGTCGAGCGTGACCGGGGGCGACAAGCGGATCGAGGTGCCCGCCGATCGGATCAATCTCGACTTCGTGCTCGGCAACAAGGTCATGGTCGGCACCGTCAACGCGAATCGCGAGTACTTCGAGATGGGCGTCAAGGACCTGGCGACCGCGGAGGCACAGTACCCGGGATGGCTCCGGCAGTTGCTGACGCATCCGGTCCGCGGGCTCGAGAACTATCAGCTGCTGCTCGACACTCTCACGACCGCGAAGGGCGCGATCAAGGTTTACTGCGAAGTGGCCGAGGGTTAGGGCAATGGCGCCGGCGACGACGACGGGTCCGGCCGTCTCGGTGACCGGTCCCGCGACGGCGTGGAACGGTCCCCGCGAGACCCGGCTCCGCCCGGAGCACGCCCATCGCTACCCGTGGCTCCGCCCGGGCTGCTGGGAATCCGCGGCGATGACCGCCGACCGCGTGGTGGCGGGATCGCTGCTTCGCGGCCGGGCAGGGACGAGTCTCCGGAGCCGTCCGCTCCGCGACGAGCACTTCGAGTTCCGGGGCGGCGGCGGCCAGACCGGGGTGGGGCCGGGCGAGCGGCCGGGACGGGAGGACAGGTGAGCGTGGCGTCCCCCCTCGGTCGCGAGGCGGCTGCCTTTCTCCTCGCCGTGTCCGCCGGGAGTCTCGGCGGGCTCTTCACTGGCCAGCTGCTCGCCCGGTGGCTCGACCTGCGCTCGGCGGGCACGATCGCGCTCGCGGTGGGAACGACCTTGACCGGGGCGGCGCACGCGCGCCTGGTGCACCATCAGTCGGTGCGCTCGCTGCTGCCTCGGGTCCTCGTCGCGGTGCCGCTGGCCTACGGCGTCATGTACTCGGTCCACCTGCTGGCTGATCGGGCACGAAGACTCGCGATGTGTGGGGACGGAGGCGACCACGGGTACAATGCGGCGGTTCCCGGAAAGGTTCCCGGACCGGACCGACCCGGCCAGGTTACTGTTCGACCTACGAAACCGCCAGACACGGAGTCGAACTCATGACGACCGAACACGAAGGCCCCACCGGACCCGATTTCAGGCAAGGCATTGCCCCGGACACCGTGACCGATGGCGGCATGGTGACGGGGCAGGTGGACGGCGAAGCCGTCCTGCTCGTTCGCCGTGGCGAGCGGTGGTTCGCGATCGGCGCGGCCTGCAGCCACTACAGCGCGCCGCTGGTGGACGGGCTGGTGGTGGGCGATACCATTCGATGTCCCTGGCACCACGCGTGCTTCAGCCTCCGTACCGGCGAAGCGCTCCGCCCGCCGGCGCTCAGCGACTTGCCGTCCTGGGAGGTGGAACGGCGCGACGGGCTGGTCGTCGTGGGCGCCAAGCGCCCGCCGGCCAAGCGACCGAGCGCGCCGGCCCGGGTGCCCGAGCGTGTCGTGATCGTCGGCGGGGGTGCGGCGGGCGATAGCGCGGCCGAGACGCTTCGACGCGAGGGATACGCTGGGCCGATTGCGGTCATCGATCCTGACCCGGATGCGCCCTACGACCGGCCGAACCTCTCCAAGGACTACCTGGCAGGCAATGCGGAGGAGGAGTGGATTCCTCTCCACCCCCCGGAATTCTACGCCGAGCAGGAGATCGAGCTTCGGCGCGGAGCACGGGTCGCCTCGATCGACGTCGCCGGGCACCGGGTGCGGCTCGACGACGGCACCGAGCTGCCGTACGGCGCGCTACTGCTGGCCACGGGGGCGAGCCCGGTGCACCTGGCCCCTGACCTGGAACGGGGAAATCCCGGCGTGCGGTATCTTCGGACGCTGGCCGACAGCCGTCGGATCGTCGCCGCGGCGCGCGAGGGCGGGCGGGCGGTCGTGCTCGGCGCGAGCTTCATCGGGCTCGAGACGGCCGCGTCGCTGCGCGCCAGGCGCATGGAGGTGCACGTCGTCGCGCCGAACGATCGGCCCCTCGAGCGGGTGCTCGGCGCGGAGCTCGGCGATCTCATCCGCCGCCTCCACGAGGAGCAGGGCGTCGTCTTTCATCTGGGGCAGCGGGCGAGTGCCGTGGGGCAGGGCCGGGTGACACTCGAGAATGGCGAGCGGCTGGAGGCGGATCTTCTGGTGGCTGGCATCGGCGTTCGGCCCAACCTCGAGCTGGCCGAAGCGGCCGGGCTCGCCCTCGACCGCGGGGTGCTGGTGAACGAGCGGTTGGAGACCAGCGCCCCGGATATTTTCGCCGCGGGCGACATCGCTCGGTGGCCGGATCCGCGCACGGGCGCGCCCATCCGCGTGGAACACTGGGTCGTCGCCCAACGACAGGGACAGACGGCCGCCCGCAATCTGCTCGGGGCCGGCGAACCGTTCGGCGCGGTGCCCTTCTTCTGGAGCCAGCACTACGACGCGTCGATCCGGTACGTCGGCCACGCGGAGCAATGGGATTACGTAGACATCGATGGGGATGTTGAGGCGCAGGACTGCGCTGTGCGTTTCATGCGTGGCGGGCGCGCGCTGGCCGTGGCCACTCTGGGCCGGGACCGGGAGAGTCTGGAAGCAGAGCTGGGAATGGAAACGGCGGCGCCGAAGTCCGGGGCCGCCGTCTAGCACCTTCTCTACTACGGCGTCATCGCTAACGGCGCGCCTGCGGTGCCGGCCAGCCGGCGCCGCGGGTCGTGAGGCGCACGCGATACACGGTGGCGTTCGCCGCGATGAACAGCGTCCCGCCGTCCTCGCCCCATGCCACGTTGCCGACATTCCCGCCGAAGTCGATCCAGCCGAGTAGTGCGCCGCCCGCCGAGAACACGTACCCCCCCCCCGGTCCCGCACCGAAGATGTTCCCCTCGGCGTCCACCTTCATCCCGTCGGCGGTGCCTCGGCGGCCGGCGAACGCCCGGGTCCCATCGAAGAGGATTCGGCCCTTGCCCAGGATGCCGTTTCCCAGCACCGGGTCCGCCATCCAGACCAGCCGGATCCGATCGGCGTTCGAGACGTAGAGGGTGCGACCGTCCGGCGAGAACGCGATGCCGTTCGGGGCGCTCAGCTCGTCGGTGAGCAGCGTCAGCGTCCCATCCCGCGCCAGGCGATAGACGCCCTGGACGGCCAGCTCCTTCGCCGGATCGGCGAAGGCCTTCGGCAGGCCGAACGGCGGATCGGTGAAGTACAGGTCGCCATTCGTCGAGTACACCAGGTCGTTGGGACTGCGACGGAGTCGGCGAGCGTGGCTTGTTCACCCGCCAGCGCCTCGGCCAGGCGTGATGCGCGGGCGCGGTAGAAGGCGATCCGGACGTCCCTGAGGAGGCCGGCGACCGTCGATGATGAGTCCGCTCGGGCGCGGACGATGCCGGCCCTGGCCGCAGCGCGGTCGGGACCGCGGCGGAGCAGCCAGTCCAACGGCTGATCCACCAGCAGGTGATTGCGCGGGGCGGCGTCGCTGTGGCTGTAGGAGACGATGGGATTGGGAAGTGTTCCCGCGGTCCGGAGCGCCGCGCGGGCTTCGGCCACGCCTGCGGCCGCCGCCGCGACCGAGCCGCGTTCGGCTCGCGCCCGCTCCAGGGCCTGCATGAGGGAGAGTGAGTCGCCCGGGGCCTGAACGGCCAGCAGGAGGCAGAGGAGGAGCATTGCCCCAACATAGGCATCGAAGGTGTCAGGGACATTGCGCGGCGGGGTGTCGGTGGGCGGGGCCGGAAACTCACGAGGCCCGGATCGCATTACACCCGCAACCGCTTCCGGATCCGCCGGGGGCGCAACCGCCTGGAGGTCTCCCATGCCCGCCGCTCCCCTGCCGGCCATCGTCGCGGTCCTGGCGCTGTCGCTCGGCTCCGCCGCCATGGCCCAGGATCCCGTACCCCGGTATCCCGGCAACTACAAGGTCCTCATCGAGAACGAGCGCGTGCGCGTGCTCGACTTTCGTCTGCGCAAGGGCGACTCCGAGGAATTCCACACCCACCCGGCCCAGGTGCTCTACGTGCTCGAGCTGTTCAAGATCATGTTCAAGCTGCCCGGCGGGCGCGGCGAGCGCGACCGCCCTGGGTGACGCGCTCACCGCCGTGACGTTCGTGCAGGGACGGCCCGGGACGGAGGCGGACGTCAAGCGCGAGTTGCTCTCGCTGACCTCGCCCACGCGTGCCGAGCCGGGCGCCATCACCTACGACCTGTATCAGTCGGTGGACCGGCCCGGGCGGTTCATGCGGCTCGAGGTGTGGCGTAACGACCAGGCGCTCGAGGCACACAAGGCCACGCCGCATCTCAGGGCATCGTTCGAGCGGCGGAAAGACGCGGGGTGGATGACGGAGATCACCCGCTGGCACCGGGTGCCGGAGGAAGCGGCGGCGGAGCGGGCGGCACTGGGCCGCTAGGGGCGACCGGGGGCGACGGCCTCGGCCGTCACCACGCGGCGAAATCTGTTATACTGTGCGGCATGCCGGGGTCGGTCGGAGCGGTCCGATCCTCGTGAGCGACCCGGCGCCTCCTTCCATAATCGACGCAACGGTACACCCGCAGGGCGGCTCGGGGCCGGAAAGTGGAGAACCAGGGATGCGTGCACGAACGTGGGGACTGATCGGCGCGGCGGCCATCTCCGCCTGTGCGCCTCGGGGCGAGAAACAAGCCGGTAGCCTCGAGCAGGGGCGGCAGTACACCGCTTGGCTGTACGGCAGTCAGTACGAGAAGCTGTGGGATCGGTTCTCCCCGGAAATGCGGGAGAGTTTCGGCAGCGTGGCCGATCTCGCGACCTTCGCCGGGCGAGCCGTCACCCGGCTGGGACCCGAACGGCGGGCGATCGACGAGCGCGTGGATGAGGTGGCCCCATTCCGGGTCTACCAGCGCACCGCCGCGTTCGACACGTCGCAGCGTCCGGTCCTGATCGAGTGGAGCCTGGCCAACGACGGTGAGGTGACCGGGCTCGTTGTCCGGCCGGTGCCCGAGACGGATCGCTAGCTAGTACACCCGGCCGCCCAGCGGAACCTCAGGCTCGGCGGCCAGCAGCACGACATCCCCCCGCTCGTTGGGCACTCCCAGCACCAGGACCTCGGACATAAAGTCGGCAATGCGGTGCGGCTCCAGGTTGACGGCCGCCACCAGGAGCCGGCCTACCCTCAGGTCGAGCGCTCCGAACGCCTCGACGGGGTTCAACACAGTAGCTCACCGCGAAGGACCGTGACGGCGTTCCCACCGAGGTGGACCCGGTCATCTCGGAGCCGCACCCGCACCAGCCCTCCGCGCTCGGATGCCTGGTAGCCTAGCAGTTCCGTGCGGCCCAGTCGAGCGCTCCAGAACGGCGCGAGCGCACAGTGGGCCGATCCCGTCACGGGGTCCTCGGGCACCCCGGACGCCGGCGCGAAGAAGCGGGAGACGAAATCGGCCTCAGCGCTCGACGACGGGGCGGTGACGATCACGCCGCGGACCGCGAGTCGGCCCAGGGCGGCAAGATCGGGCTGGAGCCCGCGCAGCGTTTCTGCCGAGTCCACCTCCACGAGGTAGTCGAACGGGGACCGACCGGCGAACCGGATCGGCACGCCAAGCGCACGGCCGATCTCCGGCGGCACCTCGCATTCGACAGCCGGCGTAGCGGGGAAGTCGAGCCACACGAGGCCCTCGTGGTGGGTGGCGGTCAGGACGCCGCTCCGCGTATGGAAGGGGATCGTCGCCTCCGCGGCGACCAGGCCGTCCTCCCACAGGACGTGCGCGCTGGCGAGCGTGGCGTGGCCGCACAGGTCCACCTCGACCGTCGGAGTGAACCACCGCAGGTCGTACCGGTCGGGCCGCCGCACCAGAAAGGCGGTTTCGGCGAGGTTCATCTCGCGGGCGACCAGCTGCATCCACGCCGCGCCCCGCGCGGCGGACAGCAAGCAAACGGCGGCGGGGTTGCCGCCGAACGCGCGGTCCGTGAACGCGTCGACCAGCGTGATGGGCTGACCTGCGGGCATGCCTCGCTCGGGGCGGAGGGGGAGGGCGCCTGGGCGTTGGAAGTAAGAATCGGGTGTGGTGGAAGTGAAGGGGCCGGCTTGGCACCGGCCCCATCGGGGGAGGTCGCGATCAGCGCTCGAGGCCGCCTTCCCATGCAATGGCCCTTGCGATGGCCTCGACCACGGCAGGCTGCTCGTAGAAGCCTTCCTCGAGACGCTGGCGGATGGCCTCGAGTCGGTCCGCGGGCAGCGGATCGGCGGGGGTCCCCGCCGCCTGGTGGGGCAGCGGACGGTCTAGGAGGTGGTTCCGCACGTTGCCTCCTCATGGCATGAAATCGTTAACATCCGTCATATTCGAAACAATTGGGCGGGCCGCGGGGCTTGCGTTGCCATGGGCACTCGGGTCTGCACCGATCGGACGCCTCCCACCAGCCCTACTAGTGTCGGCTGACGCGGCCGAAACCTGATTCGTCCCCTTGTCACGTGACACCGGGCAGGCCCGGCGTTACCCTTCGGGCACCCCCGTACGACCTGCGCCGCCGGCCACGGCCCAGCCCCTGCTGCTTGCGCGCCACCCCGCTCCGCCGCCACTCCATTGGGAGCCGTCCAGTATGGCCATGATCCTGTGCGTCGATGACGAACCCGCGGTGGGAGCGATCGTCCAGCACGCCGTGACCCAGATGGGCCACCGGTGCCGAGTGGCTCCGAGCGTCGAGGAGGCGATGGCCGCGGTCGCCCGGTCGCCGTTCGATCTCATCGTGGCGGATTATCGGCTGCCGGACAAGACCGGATTGGATCTGCTCCGGCTGCTCGAAGCCGAGGGATGCCGCACGCCGGTCATCATCATGACGGGCCATTCCAGCGTCGAGCACGCGGTCGCCGCCATCAAGAGTGGGGCCATCGACTATCTCACGAAGCCGATCACCCCCGAGGTGCTCGAGGTCGCCATCACGCAGGCGCTGGAGGTGGTCCGGCTCCGGCGCGAGAACGAGAGCTTCAGGCGCGACCTCCTCGGGCTACGCGTCACCCGCACCGTCGTCGGCGAGAGCGCGCCGCTCCGCCGGGTGCGGGAGACGATCGACGCCGTCGCGCCGACGCGCGCCACCGTGCTGCTGGAGGGCGAGTCCGGCACGGGTAAGGAATTGTTCGCGCGCGCCATTCACGACGGCAGCCCCCGGCATGCCGCTCCCTACATCTCGGTGAACTGCGCGGCGCTCCCGGAGGGTCTGGTGGAAAGCGTCCTGTTCGGTCACGAGCGGGGCGCGTTCACGGGGGCGAGCGTCCGTACGGCCGGGGCCTTC
>JBBQDU010000112.1:0-7906 GCA_038320055.1 Gemmatimonadales bacterium
GAGCTGGGGGAGCTCGTCCAGCCGGTACTGGCGCAGGACCCGCCCGATCGGGGTGACCCGGGGATCGGCCTGCTGGGCCCACACGGCGCCGCTCTGGCGCTCGGCATCGACGTGCATCGTGCGGAACTTGTAGATGGTGAATGGCGCCCCGCCCAGGTCGTGCTTGCGACTGTGGTGATGAGCGCCGGCCCCGGGGGTGCGCCGGTCGAGGCCGACGCGCTCCTGCAGGTAGAACACCGGGCCGCGCGAGGTCAGCTTGACCAGCACCGCCAGCAGGACGAATACCGGCAACAGCGCGAGCAGGGCCAGCAGCGCCAGCGTCACATTCATGGCACCATCGACCCACCGGTACGCGCGCACGCCCAGCCTGCGGCCCGCGCGACGAGCGGTTCGCGCATAGACGGAGCCATGCGTTCGCGGCGGCGCATACGGTCCGGAGAGATGGCGCCGGCGGACTCCGGAGGTGGCGGAACTCATTGTGATGTTCGACTCGGGGCTCGAGTTGGGGGGCGAGCGCAGTTTGGAAGCTAGCTTAACGTGTAGGACGAAGTTATCCCGTGACCCGCCTCACCATTCGCGACGCTCACGGTTTGGCGGACCGCGGCGCCGGCGGCCGGGTTCGCGTCAGCAGCGGGTTCTGCAACTCACCGAGCCCAAAGCTGGCCAGCCACTCGCTGAAGCGCGAGCGTCCGACGGCCGGCTCGGGAAGCGGATCTCCCGGAGCGGCACTCGGCGGGGATTCGTCGGCGGCTCCGGTTCTGTCGGGAGCCGAAGGATCGGATCCGGGCTGTTGAGTCATGCTGTGTCACATCCGGTAAGTGCGTGGGCGGGGGCAGGGTACCGGCGAATCGTGTTCAAGAGTGACGCCGCAAAATTCGGCGGCGGCGACCTATCGCAGAAATCGCCGTCAATGGCGACTAAAGTATTGTAGTGTGGTCGTTTAGCGATTATGATAGGACACGGGGGCCAAATGGCCCATCGATCGGTCGTTGCTGCAGAACAACACCGGGACGAGGCCTGGTGCCACAATCGGCACCAAGGCGGGGCGTGGCGCTGGTTCCCGGAACTGTGGCGCCACTCCCGCGATCGCACGGGGGCCGGGCTCGATGCAATGAGCCTAAGCAAAGCACTGCCATAGGGATGCGGGAATTTCGCGAAGTCGCACGAGTCCTGCACGCCGGGCGAGCGGAACCCGTCGCCTCTTCCCACCACTCTGGCGCTATCGAATGGCATATCGAGAGAAGACCTCCGCTCCACCACTCGTGCTCATCGCCAACGACCAGGAGTGGTCCGCACGTTCAATCGAGAGCATTCTCGGTCCGAGCGGCTACTCGGTCGTTCGGGCCTACACGGGCCAGCAGGCGCTCGAGCGCGCCCGGGCCTCGCAACCAGACATCATCATTCTCGATGCCCAGATGCCGGACATGCACGGGTTCGAGGTGTGCCGAGCGCTGCGGAGCGATCCGCGGTTCAGCAGCACGACGCCGATCGTGATCACTACGTCCGGACCGTCCGGGCGCACCCAGCGGCTCGAGGCGTATCGCTGCGGCGCCTGGGAGTTTCTCGGGCAACCCCTCGACGGCGAGGCGCTGCTGCTCAAGTTGGCCACCTTTCTCGAGTCGAAGCGGCAGGTGGACATTCTGCGTGAAGAGAACCTGCTCGACTCGGGCACCGGGCTCTACAACATGCGAGGCCTGGCCCGGCGCGCGCGGGAGCTGGGGGCGGACGCGCTCAGGCGGCGCGAGGCACTGGCCTGCGTCGTCTTCGCGCCCGAATCGGCCATGGAGGAGGACGAAGACGCACCCGGCGAAGAGGTGCTCCGCTTGTCGGATCAGGTGGGGGCGGTATTCCGCGAAGTAGGCCGCGGCTCCGACGCCATCGGGCGGCTGGGACCGTCCGAATTCGCCGTGATCGCGCCAGCGACCGGCGCGGATGGGGCCCTGCGGCTGGTGGACCGCCTTGGCGGGGCGGTCGAAGCCACACGCATTCCGGTGCGTGGCGGGGAGCGCTCGGTTCGGGTCAAGGCGGGATACTGTGCGGTTCCGGACTTCGCCGACGCCTCGGTGGATGCCCTGGAGTTGCTGCTGCGCGCGACCACGGCGCTTCGCGATCTGAAGCGCGGTGGGGAGGGCGACCGGGTTCGCTCCTTCGAGCAGGTTCCCCTGCAGTACCCCAGCTAGTCCGTTCGACTTCCAACTTGTAGGCCAAAGGCCACGCGGTGTAGCGCCAGCCGGCCGGTCACCTGTGGCCTTGGCGCGGCAATTGCTTGACTTCCCCTGCAGCCTGTGGTACAGAATGTGACTATCAAGCGTATTGTGGGGACTCAATCCATCGGTTCCCCGTCGGCTGTCTGAGCTTCCCCACAGACCGCGTTGCGGTCCTGCCCCAGGAGACCAGGATGTCGAACCCGCTCGCCCTGCAGGACCGGTCGGGCACGGCGCCCGGCGACGCGGCATCGCGCGACCCCCTGTCCATCCCAACCGAAGTAAAGGCCAGCATCCGGGTGCTCGTCGTGGACGACGAGCGAACCCTTCGGGAGAGCTGCGCCAGCGTGCTCCAGATGGATGGCTACAACGTCACGCTGGTGGGGCGGGGGGAGGAAGCGCTGGATACGGTGAAGCGCCGCAAGTTCGACATCATTCTGGTCGACCTGTACATGTCGCAGATTTCGGGGCTCGATATTCTGCGGGCCACCATGCAGGCCTTCAAGGATACGATCGTCGTGGTGATGACGGGCAATCCCAGTGTCACCAGCAGCATCGAGGCGCTGCGTGCCGGTGCGTGGGACTACCTGCCCAAGCCGTTCAGCGCGACCCACCTTCAGGTGCTGATCGGCCGCGCCTCGCACGCGGTCATGATGTCCCGGGAAGCGCAGGATCTCCGGGTCCAGCTGATGAAGCAGAACGGGCACAGCGACAAGATCGCCCTCATCGGGATCTCGCCGCTGTTCCGCCAGGCCGTGGAGCTGGCGCGCAAGGTGGCCGCGACGGACGCGTCGGTCTTCATCAGCGGCGAGAGTGGAACCGGCAAGGAGGTCATTGCCCAGTTCATCCACCAGAACAGCCGTCGCGCCGGCCGGACGCTGGTGCCCATCAACTGCGCGGCCCTGCCGGAGCCGCTCCTCGAGAGCGAGATGTTCGGCCACCGGAAGGGCGCCTTCACGGGGGCCGACCGCGACAAGCCGGGCCTCCTCGAGACCGCCCACGGCGGCACCCTCTTCCTGGACGAGCTCACTGAGATGTCGATGCCGCTCCAGGCCAAACTGCTCCGCGTCATCCAGGACGGCGTCGTCCGGCGGGTGGGCAGTGAGCAGCAGGACGCGGTGGTGGACGTTCGGTTCATTTCCGCTACGAACCGCGAGCCGCAGGAGGCGGTGGATACGGGCGCCTTGCGCGGGGACCTGTTCTACCGCCTCCGGGTCGTCCCGATCAAGCTGCCGCCACTCCGCAAGCGACCCGAAGACATTCCGCTCCTCGCCAACCACTTTCTCACGGTTTATTGGCAGCGCCACCGCCAGATGGGGGACCGCATCCCCCGGCTGAACGAGGCGAGCATCGGCTTCTTGCGTTCGCGCCCCTGGCGAGGCAACGTTCGAGAGCTTCAGAATGTCATCGAGCACGTGGCCGTGCTCGCGGAACCGGACCAGATCATTCAGCCGAACGACATCCCCGTCTACGACGACAGCGGCGAATGGCCGGCCGAGAGCACGGTCAGCGCCACCGTGATGGACGAGGCATACCACAGCGCGAAGGACCGGGTCGTGGCCCAGTTCGAGAAGGAGTACCTCACCCGTCTCGTGAGCCGGGCCGGCGGCAACATGTCGAAGGCCGCCCGCCTGGCGAGCATCGACCGCACCACCCTGTACCGCCTGATGGACAAGCACGCTTTCCACCGCGACGAGAGTTCGGGGCCGCCTGCGTGATGCCCGAGACCGCCCGGTCAGGCACCACGAGTGGGGAGCGGCGCCGGGTGGCGGCGCCGAGCGCAGCGCCGGTTCGAGTATGGGATCCGGACCTGCCGGCCGAGGGCGAACTCGCGCCCGCTCTGTGGGATGCGCTCCGCGACGCCGTCCTGTGGGTGCATGCCGAGTGGGAGCGAGCGATCGAGCACGCGGCCGGCATGGACGAGGTGACCGCGCACCTGGCGCAGCTCTCGGCCGCCGTCCGCCGCCAGGCCAGCGGGCAGGAAGCGGACCTCGCCGCGCTCCCCCGGAACGCGCTGTCACGCCGGCTGGTGGGCCTCGTTCGCGCCGCATTCCTCACGCGGGCGGAGGCACTCCCTGCCCCCGACGCGGGCCAGCTCCTTCGCATCCTGGGGGCGATCGAACTGGTCGGCCAGCGGCTCGAGGCCGACTGGTCACAGCACTTTTCCGACCGGCTGTCGGGGCCCGATGGTCTCGAGCTGGTCGTCGAGGTGGCGCACGACCTGCGCTCGCCGCTCACGTCGATCCTCTTCCTGGCCGAGACCCTGCAACGGGCCCGTAGCGGGCCGGTGAATCCGGTCCAGGAGCGGCAGCTCGGCCTGATCTACAGCGCGGCCTTCGGTCTCAGCTCGGTGGCCAGCGACGTCATCGAGCTCGCCCGCGGCGGCGACCGGCTGGTGGATCTCGATCCGATCCCGTTCTCGGTCACCGACATCCTGGAGTCGGTCCGGGACATCGTCCAGCCGATCGCCGAGGAGAAGAACCTGACGGTGCGGCTGGCGATGCCCGAAGCCGATTTCCGGATCGGGCATCCGGTGGCGCTGAGCCGCGTGCTGCTCAATCTGACCACCAACGCCCTCAAGTTCACGGCCGAAGGGTTCGTCGAGGTGACGGCGGGGGAAACGACCGCGCGCGCGGTGGAGTTCGCCGTGCGCGACACCGGCCGCGGCATCCCCCCGCAGAGCATGGCCACACTCTACGAGCCGTTCCGGCGGCGATTGAAGCCTGGCGAATACGCGTTCTCCGGATCCGGGCTCGGCCTGTCCATCTGCCGGAAGCTGGTGGAGGCGATGGGATCGACCCTGGAGGTGGACACCGCCCCCGGGTATGGCACCCGCTTCCATTTCCTGCTGGACCTTCCGCTGGCTGGAGACTCCCAGTTCGGCTGAGTACCCGCCCACTACCAGCGATACCCCACCTCAAGTACATTCACCACGCTGGCCACGTTCGGGACTGATCCCGCTGGCGCGCCCCGGCGACCCGGCCGATCCCGCGCGCAGCCGTTGACCGATCGCTCCTCCCCGGTGGCCGCCGAGATACGACCCCCGGTGGGCTCTGCCGATCTCGTGCCCTCCTCGTTGCCCTGCCGCTTCCCGGGTCCGGCCAGGCGCAACGAGGCGGTCACGCGGGACCGAGGAGCCCGGAACTGAGCGCTACGTGAACCGACCGCTGATCCGGCCCGCCCGGCACTTGAGCCAGCCTCTCGTGCATGCGCCGAACGCCGCCCTCCTGATCGACTTCGACAATGTCACCCTGGGTATCCAGAAGGACCTGACCAAGGAGCTGCGCACCCTCCTCAACAGCGACATCATCAAGGGCAAGGTCGCGGTCCAGCGCGCCTACGCCGACTGGCGCCGCTATCCACAGTACATCGTCTCGCTGTCCGAATCCTCGATCGATCTCATCTTCGCGCCCGCTTTCGGGTCGAGCAAGAAGAACGCGACCGACATCCACCTCGCCATCGACGCCATCGAGCTGGTCTTTACCCGCCCCGAGATCGGGACCTTCATCCTGCTCTCCGGCGACAGTGACTTCTCGACGATGGTGATCAAGCTGAAGGAGTACGGCAAGTACGTGATCGGCGTCGGCATCCGCGAGAGCGCGAGCGACCTGCTGATCCAGAACTGCGACGAGTACTACTCGTACAACGATCTGGCCGGGCTCACCAAGGAGGTCGACACGCCGTCGATCCAGCGCGATCCCTGGGAGCTCGCGGGTGAGGCCGTGGCCCAGATGACGCGGAACGGCGACGTCATGCGCTCCGACCGGCTCAAGCAGGTGATGCAGCAGATCGACTCGAACTTCGACGAGCGGAATGCCGGTTTCAATCGCTTCAGCAAGTTCGTGGTGGAAGCGGGACAGAAGGGGGTCGTGCTGGTCACCAAGCTCGACAACGGGCAGTACGAGGTGGCCGCGCCGCCGGGCGCACCCGCTGCCGGCGCCACGGCCGCACCGACTCGCGCCCCGCGTGACGGCGGGGAGGCGGCGCGCCCGGATGGGGCGCGCGAAGAGAACGGCCGCCGCGGGCGGAGCCGCCGTGGGCGCGGACGCGGGGCCGGACGGGAGCGGCCGGAGGAAGGTGCGCGTGAGAGCGCGCCGCCTCGCGCGCCGCGGCCCGCCGACGACGCCCTGACGCTGGCTCGCGCCTTCCAGCTCATGACGCAGTCGCTCGGGGAGCTGCGGGCGCCCGTGCCGTACGAAGCCCTCCGTCTGCGCATGGTGGCTCTGCATGGGCGCGAGGACGCCCTCCTCGAGACGACCCGGTTTACGCGCCTGCTCCGGCAAGCCAACGATGCCGAGATCGCGGATGTCCGCCAGGTCGGCGATGACGAGTACGAGATCTCGCCGCACCGCACGTCCATCATTCCGGCCATCGCGTCGGGGGTTCCCGCCGCGCCGGCGGCCGCGCCGTCCGCGGCATCCGACGAGCCGGCGGCTGCGGGTACCAGCGCACCAGCCGAATCCGGCAGCCGGGAGAACGGCCAGCGGCTCGGGCTTCGCTTCCGGCGCGGCTCGCGCGGAGCGGCGCGCCTGGGTGAGATCCCGTTGATCGGCGTCGTGCAGATCGAGGCGCCCCTCGAGGTCGATCCGGCAGCGGTCGCGGATGCGATCGAGGATGTGCTGCCGGCCGCGGCTCCTGCCAAGAAGAAGTCGTCTCGTACCCGGGCCCGGGCGCCTCGGAAGAAGGCCGCGGCGGCTCCGGCGGACTCCGCGGCGCCGGAGGGCGCCGGCGAGGAACCCGCTGCCAAAGCGCCACGCCCCAAGCGGACGCGCGCGCGTCCGAAGGCGCAGAAGAAGGCCGAGTGAGCACGACCCGACGGGCAGCCACGCTGCCCGTCTCGTTTTTCGACCGGCCCGCCGAGGTCGTCGCTCGGGAGCTCCTCGGCGCGCTCCTCGCCTCCACGCTGGGCGGCGGCCGGGTCACCGGGCGAATCGTGGAGACCGAAGCCTATCTCGGACGAGACGACCCCGCGTCCCACGGGTATCTCGACCGTCGGCACGTCCGGAACGAGGCGCTCTTCGGCCCGCCGGGCTCCTGGTACGTCTATCTCTCCTACGGCATGCACTGGTGCGCCAACCTCGTCTGCGGGCCCGCGGGCCATGCCGGTGCGGTCCTCCTCCGCGCCCTGGAGCCCGTCTGGGGACTCGATCTCATGCACGCGCGGCGGAACGTGTCGTCCGATCGTCAGCTCTGCTCCGGACCGGGCAAGCTGTGTCAGGCGCTCGCCATTACGCGGTATGTGGACGGTAGGCCGATGCGGAGCTCCGGCGCCAGAGTCTTGGGGCCTGGAGCACGCGCGCTGCCCGCGGTCGTGGCAACGCCGCGGATCGGGATCACGAAGGCCGCGGACTGGCCGCTCCGATTCATCGTCGAGGGGTCGCCGTGGCTCTCACGGGGGCCGATGCAGCGAAACGGGCCGCGGATCACCTGATCCTCGGCCCGTTTCGCTACCCGCCCGAGCCGACCGTCGAGCCGGGCACCGACCCGATCAGTACCCGTCGCCGCGGCCGCCCTCGCGCGCGCTGCCCAGCCCAACCCGAAGCCCGCCGCTGAACGCGTGCGTGGGCCCGTCGAGCAGCCGCCCGACCGCGAGCACCGTCCCGTCGCCGGAGGTGACCGACTTCTGGGATGGACTGGTCGTGATCTGGTACTGCCCGAAGGCCATGAACCGTCCGACCTGGAACTGCAGACCGCCCACGAAG
>JBBQDU010000113.1:0-7884 GCA_038320055.1 Gemmatimonadales bacterium
CGCCCCGGGCGGCCTCGAGGATCCGGCCGCCGCAGGCGCCCTCGAACACCTGGCCCGCGGCGTCGGGGGTCGGCAGATACACGAGCACGCAACGATACCGCGCCTGCCGGCGCGGTCCGGTCGCGCCTCCGAGCCGCCGGAGGAGCTCGGCGTTGTTGGCGGTGTCGATCTCCTTCGCGCAGCCGCTCGCGCCCGCCCAGCGGCGGGACCGCACGCCGGGCGCGCCGCCCAGCGCGAACACCTCCAACCCCGAGTCGTCGGCCACGGTGGGCAGCCCGCTCAATCGCGCGAAATACTCGGCCTTCCGCCGCGCGTTGCCCTCGAACGTCTCGGCGAGCTCGAGCGTGTCCTCGACGGGGCTCTCCCACAGCCCGGCGCCTTCGGGAAACACCAGGTCGATGCCCGCAGGCTCGAGCAGGCGGCGGAACTCCGCCTGCTTCCCCTCGCTCCGCGTCGCCGCCAGCAGCTTCACCAGCCCAAGGCCCGGCGCTGGTTCTGAAACAGCTCGGCGATGCCCCCGCCGGCGAGGTCGAGCAGCACGTCGAGCTGGGCGCGCGAGAAGCTGTCGTGCTCGCCGGTGCCCTGCACCTCGACGAAGCGGTCGGGCTCGAGCATGACGACGTTGGCATCCACCTGCGCATCGCGATCCTCGAGGTAGGCGAGGTCGAGTCGCTCCTCGCCCTCGACCACGCCGACCGACACGGCCGCCACCAGCTGACCGAAGGCCGACTCCGTCCCGGTCCGCTCGGCCAGCCAGGCGCAGGCGTCCGCGAGGGCAACGCACCCGCCCGTGATGCCGGCGGTCCGGGTGCCGCCGTCGGCCTGGAGGACGTCGCAGTCGATCCGGATGGTGTACTCGCCGAAGGCCATCGTGCGCATGGCGGCCCGGAGCGAGCGGCCGATGAGTCGCTGAATCTCCTGCGTCCGCCCGCCGGGGCCGGTGCGCTCGCGCGAGGTGCGCTCGACGGTGGCCCGCGGGAGCATGGCGTACTCGGCGGTCACCCAGCCCTCCCCGCTTCCCTTCTTGAAGCCCGGCACGCCGGTGTCGACCGAGGCGGTACAGTGGACGAGGGTGCCCCCCATCCGGATCAGGCACGAGCCTTCGGCGTAGGGATTGGCGCGACGCTCGAGCACGAGCGGGCGCAGCTGATTGTTGGCGCGGCCATCAGGTCGGGGCACGGAGACGCTCCACGAGGGCGGTGGTTGAATAGCCGGCGACGACGGGCACCCGGATGACCCGGCCGCCGCGGGCCTCGACCCAGTCGGCGCCGACGATCCGGTCGAGCGCGTAGTCGCCGCCCTTGACGAGGACGTCGGGCGCGAGCGCCTGGATGAGCTCGAGCGGCGTGTCCCGGTCGAAGAGCACGACGCAGTCCACGGCGGCGAGGGCCGCGAGCACGCGGGCGCGAGCGGCCTCGCCGGCGACGGGGCGATCGGCCCCCTTTCCCAGTCGCCGCACCGACGCGTCGCTGTTGACGCCGACGACGAGCGCGTCGCCCAAGCCGCGCGCGGCCTCCAGCAGCGCCACGTGCCCCGGGTGCAGGAGGTCGAACACGCCGTTCGTGAACACGACGCTGCCCCGCTGGCCGCCTCGCCACACGAGAGCGTCCGGGAGAGGTCGGATCTTGTCGGCGGTCGTGCCGGTCACGTCGCGCTCTCCTCCGCCGGGCCGAACAGCGCCTTGAGTCCGGGCGGCGCCACGAAGGTCGTCACCATGACCATCAGCAGGATGGCGCCGAACACGCCCTCGTCGATGACGCCCGACCGCCGGCCGATGTCGGCGAAGATGAGTCCGACCTCACCCCGCGGCACCATGCCCATCCCCACCACCAGCCGACGAAAGGGGACCCACGGCGCGGCCCACCCGGCCGCGAGCTTCCCGACGATGGCCAGCCCGGTGAGCACCGCTGCCACCCCCAGGGTCTCGCGCGACGCGGGCGAGGTCGGGTCGAGCAGGCTGAGGTCCACCGACGCGCCCACGCTGACGAAGAAGATCGGCGTGAAGATCGATGCCACCGGCCGAACCTCGTTCTCGATCGTGTCGAACTGGTTGGTGCCCGACAGGATGATTCCCGCCGCGAACGCCCCGATGATGAGCGCGGAGCCGGCCAGCGAGGCGAGCGCCGAGAGTCCGAGGGCGAATGCCAGGGCGAACACCAGCAGCACGTAGCGCACCCGCATGCGGACGATCACATCGAACAGGCGGGGCACGACGAACCGGCCGACCAGGACCGCGACGACGAGAAAGCCGACCGCGACGCCCAGCGTCCGGAGGACGCCGAGCACCGTGATCGCCGCGCCGGCCGCCACCCCGGACACGACGCTCAGCAGCACCAGGCCGAGCACGTCGTCGATGACCGCGGCGCCGATGATGATCCGCGCCTCCTGCGTCGCCATGCGTCCCAGGTCGGACAGAACCCGCGCCGTGATGCCGACGGAGGTGGCCGTGAGGGTAGCGCCGACGAAGATGGCGGCGGTCGTGAGGTCGCCCGACCCGCCTCCGGTCCGTGGCACGTAAGCCCAGTAGACGAAACCCAGGACGAACGGGAGCACGACGCCCACCAGCGCGACCGCGAGCGAGGCGGGTCCCACCCGGAACATCTGGCGCAGGTCGGTCTCGAGGCCGATCTCGAACAGCAGCAGCAGCACCCCGAATTCGGCGAGCACGTGAATCAGCTCGGCGGGGACGCCGTCCGCCGGCACCACGCCAAGGATGCTCCCGCCCAGCAGCACGCCGGCCGCCAGCTCGCCCAGGACGGCGGGCTGGCCGATCCGTTCGGCCAGCTCCCCCAGCAGCTTGGCCGCGACCAGGATCGCGGCGATGGCCAGGAAGAACCGCGCGACGTCGACACCGCCCTCCGCGGCGGCGAGGGACCACACGCTAGAGCGGCTCCTCGGCGCGAGGGCGAAGCACGAACGTGTGGCGGAACAGCGGAAGCTCGACCGTTTCGGTGTAGTTGGCCTGGATGGTGATGCGGGTCGGGCGCCCCCCGCGCGTGATGCGGAATTCGGGCGACTGGCCGAGCAGCGAGTCGGCCTGGGCCAGCAGGTGCTGGCGAATAGCGGCGTCGGTGGTCTGGGCGCCGAGGCGTGCCTGCTGGCGCATGTCGTCCAGCAACTGATACGAGCGCCAGTACACGCCGCCGATGTGCACTCCGTAGTAGATAGCGCCCGCCAGCAGCACGAGCGACACCAGGCAGCCCAGCGACGAGGCGCCACGGACGGAGCGGCGGCTCACCATTGCGACTGCGCTCCCTCGACGATGTTGGTCACCAGCTTGTCGAGCGCGCGCTCCCGGCCCTGGCGCTCCTGGCCGGTGTCGTAGTCACCTTCCAGGACCAGCCCGCTGCGCTGCCAGATCGGCTTGCCCTGCTTCTGGTCGAGAATCTCCACGGAGACGGTAATCTGGACGAGGCGGCGCGTAACGCTCACCGCGCGGTCCTGGCCCCCGGTGTACTGGACCGGCAGGTCGGGTTCGTAGCGGACGATCGAGCCGCGCACGACCGCGTCCGCCTGGTTGGCGGAGGCCTGCCGGAGACCGAGCCGGCGCTCGAGCGCCTCGCGCACGCTGTTGCCGACCTCTTGCGTGAGGGTCGGCTCGGCCGTCTGGTTGTCGAAGGGGAGGAGGGCCACGGTCTTGATGGCCGGCGGCAGGCCACCGCCCGCGAAGCCGTACAGGCAGCCGGTCGATCCCAGCGTGAGGAGCAGCGCCGCGAGCGCTCTACGGCTGGCGAGCGGTCCAGATCTCAGGCGCAAAGGTTGCCCGCGCGGTGGAGAGAAAAGTCAGATCGAGCTTGGCCGGCGCATCCGGGACGACCAGGCGCGCGGTGAGCGGGGCGCCGTTCGCATCGAGCGTCGTCTCCGACCGGCCGACGACCTTGCCGGCGTGCCGCACCTCGGCGGTGAGCTTTCCGGTTTTCCCGCTCGTGCGCACGTACTCGACCGTGTCGGCGGCGTCGGCGTACTGCCACGCGGTCAGCGTTCCCTCGCGGAGGCCTCGCAGCGAATCGCCGTTCTGGGGGAGGCGGGCGACGCCGAACATGGCCCACATCAACGGATAGTTGGGCACCAGCTTCTTGACCGCGTCCGGCGGGTCGGCCCAGAGCGGCTGATCGCCGATGACGGCGGCCGCGGCCGCGCCGGAGCCGAACGGTCCGGCGACGTCGAAGCGGAGCGAGTCGGGCGGAGCGATCCTCGCGCTGCCCCGGCCGCCCGCGCTCGACCGCTCGTCCTGGAACAACCACTTGAAGCGATGGAGGCGAGGTTCGACGGGCACCGTCGCCCCCACCCACTGGCCTACCTGCTCGCGACTCACCGGCGCCGCGGCAACGGGCACCAGAGTGCCGGGAGCTCCGCGGCAGGCGGCCAGCGCCAGGACAAGATAGGCCACGAGCCTGCCACGGTCAACGAGAAGGCGTTGTCGCATCAATAGTTATAGCCGAAGAAGAAGCTGACGAAGCTGCGCCGCTTTTGCTCGGCGCTCAGACTGTACCCCTGAAAGTTGTCGCTGCTGAATCGCCGGCCCACGTCCAGCCGAAGCACCGTGAGCGGCCCCAGCGCCATGCGGAAACTAACGCCATAGCTGCCGATCAGGGCGCGGTCGAACGAGGTCGAGAAGCGGGCCTGGCCCACGTCGGTGAAGAGACCGGCTTGAATCTCGGGGAGGTCGAGATCGCCGAACGGCGTGCCGAAGGTGAGGTGGGTGAACAGCGGGACCCGAACCTCCTGATTGAACATGAATGCCTCCGAGCCCACGATGTATCCGAACTGCGGATACCCGCGGAGGCCGAGCGTGCCCCCCAGGTTGATGCGGCGCGGCCGGTCACCTCCGCTGTAGAAGCCGTACGCGCGGAGCGCCCACGCGCTGCGCCGGCCCAGGCGCAAATAGCGCCGCCAGTCGCCCGAGACGAGGTAGCTGTCGAACCGGCTGTTGGAGAAATCGCTGGTGATGCCGGCGGTGAGGGCCAGCCGGCCGCCATCGATCGGACCGCTGTTGATCCAGAGGGCGTTGTCGCGCACGTAGCTGAGATAGTGCGACGCGAGCCACCCCTGCCGCCGGGGATTATCGACCGGGAGGGTGAAATCCAGCCGGTCGGAGTGTTCCAGCACGACGGTGCCCTCGACGCGGGTGAACCGGGTCAGCGGGTAGCGCAGGAGGCCGATGGCCCCGTAGGCGGTCTCGTCGTACGCGACGACTCGATCGCCCTCGAAGTTCCGGCTCCTGGTGCGAAAGGCGCCCACGCCCCAGTTCACCCGCCGGGACTGGTTGAGGTAGATGGCCGTGCCGCTGAGATTCGAGAAGATGCTGCCGAGCCGCCGTCCCTGGTACGAAGAGAGCGAGCCGAACAGCAAGTTGTCGCCGAGCAGATCGCTGGCGACGAAGAACAGTCCCTGCGCGCCGCCGTACCCGGGAATCACGACCGCGTCGCCGGCGGCGAAATCCAGCGTCAGGCGCCGGCGGTACGGCTCCCGGCGGGTCGCGATGCCGGTCGCGGTGTCTCCCGGAATCTCCCAGTTCCACTTCCCCGCGGGCGCTACCGGTGCTGCCGCGAAACGGCGTTGCCGCGCGGCCGAATCCACCGGGATGCGGTAGACGTTCCAGCTGAGGTCGTGAAAGCCGCCCACCAGCAAGCCGCCCTGCGCGAGGGGAACGGCGTCGAAGGCGCCGGTCCACGCGGAGGTCTCGCGCCGCCCCGCACCGGCGGAATCCACCGAGAAGACGTTCAACACGCCGTCCCGGTCGGACGTGAAGTAGATCCGGCCATCGGGTGCCCAGATCGGGGATTCGTCCACCCACTCGCCGGACGTGAGCTGGGAGGTGGTTCCGCCCTGGAGATCCAGCACGAAGAGGTTGACGGCGCCGCCGCGGCCATTGGCCGTGCGGTCGGACGCGAAGACCAAGCGTCGCCCGTCGGCGCTTGGACTCGGGTCGAGGTCCTGATACCGATCGGCGGTCAGCGGCTCCAGCTCGCCACCGGGCAGGTGCACGCGATACAGGTCGGAGAGCCCGTTCTCGGACAGCCCGCTCACCACGATGCTCTGGCCGTCGGGCATCCAGTGGGGCGAGAGGAGCGAGACGAGCGGGAGGAACTGGTAGCGTCCCACCGCCCGGCGGCGCTCGAGATCCCAGACGATGAGGGCGTCCCGGTCGCCGTAGCGGGCGATGAAAAGCAGCAGGCCCGGCCGCGAGCCGTCCATGCGCGACTCGAACGGATGGAAAGACTCGAGCTCGGCGGAGCGGCCGCCCGTCACCACCGCATGCGCCTTGGCGTGCGCGTCGAGCGATTTCCGGTAGATCGAGACGTAGCCGCTCGCCGGCGACAGATACGCCACCTGCTGGGCCGCCTGGTCGGCACCGGCCGTGTCCGCCAATGTCACCGCCTTCACGCCGAGCCGGGCGACCTCGGTGCCGAGCACACTGAGCGGCGCCAGGCTGTCGATCGACGGGTAGTACTGCCGGCGCATGGCGAGCTGAAACTCGTCGCTCAACTGGTCCAGCGTGCGGCCGTACACGGCCTGGATGGCGGCCTCGAAGGTCTCGTGGCGCGTGACCTCCTTGTACATGAGCGCCGGCCGCCAGTCGCCGTAGGTATCGGCGAGCCACCGATGGAGCTGCCCGCCGATCGGGTAGACGATGCCCCCCGTCACGTAGGTGAGCTGCTTGATGGGCGGGAGCTTGCCGCTGAGGGTCAGGTCCCGCATGACCATCTCGTCTCGCGCGTCCTGGCCCCCCGACCACAGCTCGGCCAGACCCTCCGTCCACCACAGCGGGAAATTGTAGCGGCTGGCCCGGGGCGCGAGATTGTAGTTCTCGACCAGCAGGTCGAGCTGGAAGACGTGCACCATCTCGTGGCGCATCGTGTGCCGGAACTCGGCGAAGTTGCCCCGGAACGGCAGTGCCACGCGCCGCTTGAGGAAATCGGTCGCGCCCAGGAGCCCTTCGGGCGGGGTAAACGGCAGAATGTTGGTCTGTTCGAAATCGGTGTGCGACGCGTAGACGATCATCGGGATGCGGGACGTCACCGTATGGCCGAACTGCACGCTCAGCGTGTCGTAGCTCGCCTCCGCGTACGCGAGCGCCGGCGCGGCCAGCTCCGACTCCGCGGGGTAGTAGTAGAGGTCGACGTGCGGACCCTTGATGACGCGCCAGTCGAGCTTCCGGTACTGGATTTTGTTCTGCCCGAAAGCGAAGAACTGCGCGTGCGCGGGAGTGACCGCAGCCGACAGCAGCCCGAGGGCGAGCAGGGCGCACAGGCGCGCGCCGTGCGCCCAGCATTCTCTCCGGCGGCCGGGCCGGTCGCCGGCATGGCCTGCGGTGCTCGTCGCCATGATCATCCCTCGCTTCCGAGTGTGCCGTGGCATGTGTGCGTGCCCGCCTCCCGCTACTTCCGGGCGATGGTGCGGATCACATCCCCTTGCGTGATCCGCGCCAACGTGGCCTGCCCGGTCACGACTTTGCCGAACACCGTGTACGTGCCGTCGAGATGTGGTTGTGCGCTGAGGTTGATGAACCACTGACTGGAGCCGGTGTCGGGGCCGGAGAGTGCCATGCCGAGCATGGGGGCATCGTAGCGGTTCAGGTTGATCTCGTCCCGGATGGCGCCGCCGGGGCCGCCGAAGCCGTCGCCGCGGGGATCGCCGTCCTGCACGACGAAGTTTGGCACCACGCGATGCCAGCGATTCCGGTCGAAGAACCGGCGTTCGACCAGGCGGAGAAAGTTGTCCACCGTCAGCGGCGCGTCTGGGCCGAGCAGCGCGATCTCGATCGTCCCCCGCCCTTCCGTCTCGATCACGACGTGTGGCCGCGCCAGCGAGTCGGGGCCGGTGAGATATCGTCGCGCGACGTCGCGGTAGTCCTGCGCGGAGCGACCGGTGACGATTGGG
>JBBQDU010000114.1:0-7861 GCA_038320055.1 Gemmatimonadales bacterium
TCCCACCGGCCCCGGATGATGCCGCGCGCCGGGAAGTCGAGCCAGGTGGTGCGGCGGCGGATCTCGACCTCCTGCCGGTAGGGAAGCCAGTAGCGCTGGTCGAACAGCGAGTTCTCCAGCACGATGCTGATGTCCTCGAGCTGGGAATCGAGGTAGGCCGCCGGCGTGAAGCTGAAACGGAAGCGGACCAGCTGCGCCGTCCTGGCGTCCAGGTACAGCGTGCCGACCACCAGCGGCCGCGCGAACGAGCGCGGGCGCACTTGGACCTCGCGGACGACCGTCTCCCCCGCCGCGGTCCGGATGACCAGCGAGTCGCCCAGGGCGTAGTCGTACGCGGCGAGCCCCGCCGGGGACAGGGGATGCGGCACGTCCCGGACCTCGTCACCCTCGCCGATCCGGATGACGTCGCCGAAATTGTTGGTGACGATGCCGAGGTGGTCCCGATGGTAGTCGATGTCGGTCGGGAGGAAGGCGCCGTCCCGCCAGCCGAGGATGACCTGCTTGCTCCGGTCCGGGGCCTGCCAATACACTTCCACCCGCAGCTCGTCGGCCTTGACCAGCCGGGGCGGCTCGCTCAGCCCCTCGCCCACCTGCGCCAGGAAAAACACGAAGCCGTGCGCCCGGGTGCGATAGCTCTCGAGCGACGAGTCGGCCTGTGCCTGGAGCCGACCCTCGGTGGCCCGCCTTGCCAGGGCAAGGGCATCGGGCGCGTTCCAGCTCTGCGCGACGAGCGGCACCGCACGGGTCACCAGAAGCACGCACGCCGCACGGACCGCACTTCGCACTGCACACCTCTCACGCTGGCGGGAGATCGATGACGGCAATATCCGGGGGGCATCGAAGCCGGACAAGCCGACGCCGCCTCGTGCCGGCCCCGGTGGCCGTCCTCGCGGCCGGAGCCGTGGCTGCCTGCGGCGGGCGCGCGGGTTCCGCGCCCCGCGTGGCCCCGACGGCGGCCCGCGTGGTGCCCGCCGCGGCCGCCATCGTCCTCGAGACGGCCGGCCCGCCCCCCTCGGACACCTCGGTGACGTTCACCACCGGGGCCACGCACGTCATCGTGCTCCGCCACGGCCCACCCGAAAACGTGGTGTTCGCCGAGCTGAGCTTCCCGCCGCGCGCCTTCCGCGCGGACAGCGGGCGAATGGTCACCGTCGAGATCCGGCCGCGCCCCGGTGTCTATGGCCTGGACGTGACCGCCAGCCAGCCCTTCGCCGACGGCGCCTCGGTGACGTTCAAGTACGCACGCTACTTTCTGGCCCCGGCGCGCGCGCGGGCGGCCTTCGGCAGCGATGCGCTGTACGAGCGCGCGCTGTCGGTCGGCCACCCGATCCCCGGCGGACCACTGCTGACGCTGCTGCCCTCCACCCGGCCCGCTGCCGACAATCTCGTCGGGCCGGTGCGCTCGCCCGGGACCTACCTCGTGGCCGCCGCGCCATGACGGCCTCCTTCGACGACTTCGCCGCCCGCGCTCGACAGGGTGGCGCGATGGTGCCCGTGACCCGCGAGGTGGTCCTCGACGGCGACACGCCGGTGTCGGCCTTCGCCAAGCTTCACCGCGGGCCCTACGGGTTCCTCCTGGAATCCCTCGAGGGTGGCGAGCGCTGGGCCCGGTACACGTTTCTCTCGACCGATCCGCCCGAGGTGTTCCGCTACCGCGGCCGGGGATGCGAGCGCTGGACGAAGGAGCAGGGCTGGCGGGCGGTCGAGACCGATCTGCCACCGCTGGAGCACCTCGGCAGCCTGCTCCGCCGCCACCCGCCGGTGGACGTGCCGGGGTTGCCGCGGTTTACGGGGGGCGCGGTCGGCTACCTCGGCTACGACCTGGTGCGCACCATCGAGTCGTTGCCCGACGCGCCGCCGGACGACCGGGACCTGCCCGACGCCATCATGATGGTGACCGACACGCTGCTCGTGCTGGACAACCTGTACAATCGCGCCACGGTCATCGCGACCGTCGAAGTGGGCGACACGAACGATGCCGCCGAGTTGCGGCGGCTTTACGACGCGGCCGAGGCGCGCATCGACGACTGGGTCGCCCGCCTGTCGGCGCCGGGGGGTATCCGGCCGCTCGCGATCGAGCTGCCTGCGGCGCTCCCGCCGACCGTCTCCCCCTACGCCGACGACCGCTTTCGCGACGACGTCGGCCGGATCAAGGAGTATATCGCCGCCGGCGACACCTTCCAGACGGTGCTCTCCCGCCGGCTCGAGGTGGCGGCGCCCGACCCGTTCCTGACCTACCGTTACCTCCGGGCCCTCAACCCCGCACCGTACCTCTACTATCTCCACTGCGACGACGTCCGCGTCATCGGAAGCTCGCCCGAAATCCTGGTGCGGGTGGAGGACGGCGAGGTGACGCTGCGGCCGATCGCCGGTACGCGGCCGCGCGGTGCCACGCCCGAGGAGGATGCCGCCCTGGCGGACGAGCTGGCGGCCGATCCCAAGGAGAGGGCGGAGCACCTCATGCTGGTGGACCTGGGCCGGAACGATGTGGGGCGAGTGGCCGAGTTCGGGACCGTGCGGCTGACCGCGTTCATGACCATCGAGCGCTACTCGCACGTGATGCATCTGGTGAGCGAGGTCCGGGGGCGGCTCCGGGCCGACCTCGACGCGGTGGCGGCACTCGCCGCCTCATTTCCCGCGGGGACCGTCTCGGGTGCGCCCAAGGTGCGGGCGATGCAGATCATCGACGAGCTGGAGCCGGTCCGCCGCGGCCCCTACGCCGGGGCGGTGGGCTACATCGGCTGGGGCGGCCGCACGATGGACACCGCCATCACCATCCGCACCTGCATCATGCGCGGGGGCCGGGCGTGGATTCAGGCGGGGGCGGGCATCGTGGCCGATTCCGATCCCGCGGCCGAGTGGCGGGAAACCGAGGCCAAGGCGCGGGCGGTGTTGCTGGCCCTCGCGCTGGCCGCCGAGGCCGGGACGCGCCAGACGCGTTGAGCGCGGCGCGTCCGCTCCGACCCCGTATATTTCCACGATGCCCGCATTCCGCCTCGTCAGCACCGCCGGCGACCAGACCTTCGAGCTGGCCCCGGGCCGCACCCTGGTGGTGGGCCGCGGCTTGGCGACCGACATTGCCATCTACGATCCCACCATCTCGCGCCGCCACGCCGAGCTGATCGTCGGGGCCGACGAGGTGCAGCTCCGGGACCTCGACAGCTCGAACGGGACCTGCATCAACGGCGCCCGTGTGACCAGCGGGCGGCTGGCCGTCGACGACTTCGTCACCTTCGGCAAAGTGTCGTTCCGGGTGGCCGGCACCGGGCCCGCGATGCCGGCGGTGCAGCGTCCCGCCATTTCGGCGGAGGACGGCCCGGCCGGCGGGCAGATCGTTCGCCAGCTCGTGGTGAGCGGCGGCGTTCCGCCGGGCATCACGAGCCGGGACGGGCCGGCGGCGGGCCAGCTGAGGGTGACCGCCGCCACGGGCGAGGCCCGCCAGGCGGTCAAGCTGCAGATGCTCCTCGAGGTGTCCCAGAAGCTCTCGGCCGAGCTCGACCTGGACCGCCTGCTCCGCGCCGTCGTCGATACCACCTTCGAGATCATGAGCGTGGACCGGGTGACCATCGTGCTCCGGGACGAGGCGAGCGGCGAAATGGTGCCGACGATCTCCCGGAGCCGCCTGGGCGACGCGTCGCCGTTCCAGATCCCGAGCTCGATCGCGGACAAGGTCGTCCAGGAGCGGGTCGCGGTCGTCACCCAGAACGCGCCGGCCGATGCCCGCTTCCGCGGCCAGTCGATTCTGCTCCAGAGCGTCCGGAGCGCGATGTGTTCGCCCCTCATGGCAAGCGGGGACCACCTGCTCGGCCTCCTGTACGTGGACAACCTCACGACCACCAACACGTTCACGGACGAGGATCTGCAGTTCCTCGTCGCATTCAGCGGGCTCGCCGCCCTCGGGATCAAGAACTCGCGCTACGCCGACCAGATCCGCCGCGAGGCGACAGTGCGCGCCAACTTCGAGCGCTACTTCGCGCCCAACGTCGCGGCCGACATCGCCCAGCAGCAGGACGCCATCCGCCAGGGCGGAGAGCGCCGGGCTACCACCGTGCTGTTCAGCGACATCCGCGGCTTCACGGCGATCGCCGAGTCGATCGGGCCCGACGCCATCGCGCTGCTCCTGAGCGAGTATTTCACCGAGATGGTCGACGTCATCTTCGAGCACGGCGGCACGCTCGACAAGTTCATCGGCGACGCGATCATGGCGCTGTGGGGCGCGCCGATCGCCCACGCCGACGATCCCGACCGCGCGCTCCGCGCCGCCGTGGCCATGCAGCACGCCATCGCCCAGCTCAACGAGCGCTGGGCGAGTCAGGGCCGGGTCGAGATCGGGGTCGGCATCGGCATCAATCACGGCGACGTCTTCGCCGGGAATATCGGCAGCCACCGCCGGCTCGAGTACACCGTCATCGGCGACGCCGTCAACGTCGCCGCGCGGCTCTGCGCCGAGGCGGGTTCCGGCGAAATTCTGGTGAGCGAGGCGATGCTGGGGGCGGTGCGCGGTCAGGTGAACAGCGAGTTCCTGCCCTCGATGGCCCTCAAGGGCAAGACGCAGGTCGTGCAGGTCTACCGGGTCCGGGGCATCCAGCCTCAGCGCACCTCCGTCACCGCCGCGGTCCCGGTGCGCCCCTCGAAGCGGTAGGCGTGTCCGGCCTGCTCGAGCAGCCGAAGCACCAGGCGGAGGGGGAGGCCCATCACGCTGAAGAAGTCCCCGTCGATCCGCTCGACCAGGGCCGCCCCGTAGCCTTGAATCCCGTAGGCCCCCGCCTTGTCCATCGATTCGCCCGTGGCCACGTAGGCCTCCAGCAGCTCCTCGTCCAGCCGGCGGAAGACGACGTTGGTGACGTCGGTGGCCTGCTGCAGCGTCTCGTCGGCCATCAGGGCCACCGAGGTGACCACCTGGTGGGTTCGGCCCTGGAGCTTCCGGAGCATCCGGAGCGCGTCGGCCGCGTCGGCTGGCTTCTCCAGCACTTCGTCGCGAACGACGACGGTCGTGTCGGCGCCGAGCACCAGACGCCCCTCCACGCTCATCGCCTTCTCCCGCGCCAGCCGCTCCACGTAGTCCACCGGGGTCTCGACCGGACGGCGCACCTCGTTGATGTTCGCGGGTACTACGCGAATCGGAATGCCGAGCATCTCGAGCAGCTGGCGGCGCCGCGGGGAGGCGGAGGCGAGCGTCAGGACTTCACGGGTCATGCGCGGTCCAGGATGAGGGTCACGGGTCCGTCGTTGTGGATGGCGACCTGCATGTCGGCGCCGAACTCGCCGGTGGCGGTCTCTAAGCCGCGGGCGCGGAGGGCCGCGACGAAGCGCTCGTAGAGCGGAATGGCGGTCTCGGGCCTGGCGGCGTCGAGGAACGATGGGCGCCGGCCCTTCGAGGCATCCCCGTACAGTGTGAATTGGCTGATCACCAGCAGCGCTCCACCGGCCTCGGCCAGGCCGAGATTCAGCTTCCCCTCCTGGTCGGGAAAGAGTCTGAGGCCGCCGATCTTGTCGGCCATCCAATCTACGTGCTCGTTCGTGTCGCCGTGAGTGAACCCGGCGAGTACGCAGAATCCCCGGCCGATGGCCCCGACCACCCGGCCCTCGATCGTCACCGACGCCTGCGAGACCCGCTGAAGGACGACGCGCATCCGGCTCCTGTGCCGCTTCGGCAACCGGTTATTGTTCCAGACACCATGCTGACTCGGGATTGCTGCCTTGCCCTTCACTGACCGGCTCGCCTTCGCCCGCTGCTACGCGCGGGACGCGGTGGTCGATCGCCGCCGGGACTTTGGCCGGGGGGTTGCACCCGCGCCGCACCGGCCCGACCCGTCCGCGTGGCGGGACGACCGCCTGACCGTCGCCTGGCTCGGGCACGCTACGGTGCTGGTCAACTTCCACGGGACCACGATCGTCACCGATCCGGTGCTCGAGCTCAGGATCGGTCTGGGGCGGGGGCTGGTCAAGCTGGGACCGCGCCGCCTGATCCAGCCCGCCCTCCTGAAGCGCGAGCTGCCCCCGCTCGATGCCGTGCTGCTCTCGCATGCCCACATGGATCACACCGACCTCGGCACGCTCCGCGCCATCCCGGCAAAGGTGCGCGTCGTGGTCCAGTCCGGCAATCGCGACCTGGTGCGCCGGTTCCCCGCGGTGGACGAGCTGGCGTGGGGAGAGACCACGCGCATCGGCGACCTCGAGGTGGAATCGGTCGAAACTCGCCACTGGGGAGCGCGGCTGGTGACCGACCGGCACCGGGGCTGGGGCGGCTACCTGCTCAGGAAGGGCGGCCGGACCGTGCTGTTCGGCGGCGACACGGCCTATACCGACGCGTTCACGCCGCTCCGCGAGCGGGGGCACGTCGATCTGGCCATCCTGCCCATCGGCGCCTACGATCCGTGGGTCACCAGCCACGCCTCGCCGGAGGAAACCTGGCGGATGTTCGAGGCCTTGGGCGCCGACTATCTCCTGCCCATCCATCACTCCACGTTCCGGCTGAGCCGCGAGCCGATGGACGAGCCGATGCGGCGACTGCTGGCTGCCGCCGGCAGCCAGCGGTCGCGGGTCGTCATCACCGAGGTCGGCCAGACCTGGTCCCTGCCCGTCCCCGCGTCGAGCGCGGTGGCCTGACGCGCCGACGCCCCCGGCGTCGGCGGAGGCGTCGGCCTGGCACCGGGCCCGCCGGCTACTCCACCGTCACCGACTTCGCCAGGTTCCGCGGCTGGTCCACATTGCACCCCCTCGCCACCGCCACGTAGTACGACAGCAGCTGTAGCGGAATGCTGGTCAGCATCGGCGTCAGCATGTCCAGCGTCTCGGGGATCGCGAAGGTGGCGTCGGCCAGCCGCTCGATTTCCGTGTCGCCCTCGTTGATCAAGGCGATGACCTTTCCGCCGCGCGCCTTCACCTCCTCGATGTTCGACACGATCTTCGAGTGCACGGCGTCCCGCGGCGCGATGAACACCACCGGCATGTTCTCGTCGATCAGCGCGATCGGCCCGTGCTTCATCTCCGCCGCCGGGTACCCCTCGGCGTGGATGTACGAGATCTCCTTGAGCTTGAGCGCGCCCTCCAGGGCCACCGGAAAATTGACCCCGCGCCCCAGGTAGAGCGCGTTCGACGTGGACCGGAGGAACCGCTCCGCCAGTCCTTCGATCTCGGCGGAGCGCGCCAGGATGTCGGCGATCTGCTCGGGAAGCCGGCGAAGTGCCTCGATGAACTGGCGGCCCTGCAGGATGCTGAGGGTCCGGAGCCGCGCCAGACGGAGCGTCACCAGCGCGAGGGCCGCCACCTGGCTGGTGAAGGCCTTCGTGCTCGCGACCCCCACCTCGGGGCCGGCGTGCAGATAGATGCCGCCGTCCACTTCGCGGGCGATGGTCGAGCCCACCACGTTGACCAGACCGATCGTCCTGGCGCCGCGCCGCTTGGCCTCGCGGATGGCCGCCAGGGTGTCGGCCGTCTCGCCGCTCTGCGAGATGCCGATGACCAGCGTGCGCTGGTCCACCACGGGATTCCGGTACCGGAACTCGGAGGCGTACTCGACCTCGACCGGTATTCGGGCCATCTCCTCCAGCATGTACTCGCCGATCAGCGCGGAATGCCAGGACGTCCCGCACGCCGTGATGACGATCCGCTCGACCTGCTTCAGCTCCTCGTCGCTCAGGTTGAGGCCCGAGACCCGCGCGGTGCCCTCGTCGTCGAGCAAGTGGCCGCGCAGCGTGTTGCAGAGGCTCTCCGGCTGCTCGCAGATCTCCTTGAGCATGAAATGCGGGTAGCCGTTCCGCTCGACCATCGTCAGGTCCCAGTCGATCTGGCTGACGGGCTTGCTGATCCGCATGGTCTGGAGGTTCCGCACCCGGTAGCCCTCGCGGTTCAGAACGAC
>JBBQDU010000115.1:0-7829 GCA_038320055.1 Gemmatimonadales bacterium
CGAGGACGATGCGCGGGCGCTGCTGCTTCGGATCCGGCTCGGGGACGGCGGATCGAAGCGCTACGGTGTACGGGTGGCGCGGCTCCGACAGCAGGGTCTCCGTCGGGCCGGATTCCACGATGCGGCCCAGATACATCACCGCCACTCGCGTCGCGATCTGCCGCACCACGGCAAGGTCGTGGGCAATGAACAGATAGGAGAGCCCACGCTCCCGCTGCAGGTCGGCGAGCAGGTTCAGCACCTGCGCCTGGACCGACACGTCGAGTGCTGACACGGGCTCGTCGCACACGATGAAGCTGGGCTCCACGGCCAGCGCCCGCGCGATCCCGATGCGCTGCCGCTGGCCTCCGGAAAACTCATGCGGATACTTGCTCGCGTACCCCGGATCGAGCCCGACCTCCTCCAGCAGCGCACCGACCCGCCGGCCGACCTCCGGGCCCGTGGCCAGCCGGTGGATCTCGATCCCTTCGGCGACGGCCGCACCCACCCGCATTCGAGGGTTGAGACTGCTGTACGGGTCCTGAAAGATGATCTGCATCCGGCGCCGGAGCTGCCGCAGCGCCCGGCGATCGAGCTTGAACACGTCGGTGCCGTCGAACATTGCCGCGCCCGACGTCGGCTCCTGCAGGCGAATGACGGTGCGCCCCACCGACGACTTGCCGCAGCCGCTCTCGCCCACCAGCGCCAGTGTCTCGCCGCGTCCGACCTCGAACGACACGCCGTCCACCGCCCGCACCGGTGCCTCGGCGCCGCGGAAGAGACCGCCGGCGGTGTAGTGCTTGACCAGGTCGCGTACCTGGAGCAGCGCGGTCATGCCCGCCTCCGGCGCTGCGAGCCGCCGCTGCGCGGGCTAGCCACGCCCGCCGTTCCCGGCGGCGAGCCAGCACCGCATCCGGTGGTCCGGTCCGACCTGGAGCAGCTCCGGCGGCCGCTCACACTTGTCGAACGCCTGCGGACACCGCGGCCGAAACCGGCAACCCGCCGGCCACGCCGTGGCCGGAGGCACGGTGCCACGGATCGGCGTCAGGCGCTCCACTGGCCCGGTGATGCGCGGAATGGAGGCGAAGAGCCCCTGCGTGTAGGGATGGGAGGGATGGGCGAACAGCTGCGCCGTCGGCGCCTCTTCGACGATTTGCCCGGCGTACATCACAGCGACCTTGTCCGCCCGTCCGGCGACGATGCCGAGATCGTGCGTGATCAACAGCACCGCCATTCCGCGCCGGCGCCGGAGCCCATCGAGCACTTCCAGGATCTGTGCCTGCACGGTGACATCGAGCGCGGTCGTCGGCTCGTCCGCCACCAGGATCTCAGGCTCGGCGGCGAGCGCGATCGCGATCATCACGCGCTGGCGCATCCCTCCGCTCAGCTGGTGGGGGTACGAGTCGAGGCGCTTGTCCGGGTCGGGAATTCCCACCTCCTGGAGTAGCCCGCGGGCCCGCTCCCGGGCTTCCCGCTTGGATACGCGAAGATGCGCCAGCACTCCTTCGGCGATCTGATGGCCCGCGGTGTAGACCGGGTTGAGGCTGGTCATCGGATCCTGGAAGATCATCCCGATGCGCTTGCCGCGGATCCGGCGGAGGTCTTCGCCCGCGAGCGTGAGGACGTCGGTGTCTCCAAGCCGGATGGTGCTGCCCGCGTCGATCCGGCCCGGCGTCGGCACTAGGCGGAGAAGCGCCAGGCTCGTGAGGCTCTTGCCGCACCCGGACTCACCCACGAGCGCCAGGGTTTCGCCCCGGTCGAGCGAGAAGCTCACCCCGTCGACCGGATTGAATCGGCGGCCATCGCCGGCCGGAAAGGAGACGCGGAGGTTGCGTACGTCGAGGACTCGGGTCATGCGCCTCGGGGATCGAGGGCGTCGCGGAGGGCGTCGCCGACGAGGTTGGTGGCCAGCACCGTCAGAGTGATCGCGAGCCCGGGAAAGATACCGACCCACGGGGCCGCCTCCAGGACGGGCCGGGCGTCCAGGATCATGCCTCCCCAGGACGGCGTCGGCGGCTGCACGCCGAGACCCAGGAACGAAAGCCCCGCCTCGAGCAGGATCACGTCGCCGACGCCGAGCGTCGCGGCGACGAGGAGCGGTCCGGCGGTATTGACCAGCAGGTGCCGGAAGACGATCCGCCGCCGGGATGCGCCGAGTGCCACCGCGGCCTGGACGAAACTCTCCTCGCGCAGCCGGAGGGTCTCGGCCCGGACCAGGCGGCTGGTCGTGAACCAGCCCGTCGTTCCGATGAGGAGAATGAGGACTACGAGCGGGATTCGCTCGGGCACCGCCAGGACCAGCAGCAGCAGGAACAGGCGGGGCACCGCGAGCGCCCCGTCCACCAGCCGCATGAGCGCGACATCCACGGCGCCGCCCCAGTAGCCGGCCACGAGGCCAACGCCGGCGCCGAGCGTAACCGACAGGGCCACGGCCAGGGCGGCGACAGCGAGCGAGATCCGCGCTCCGCTCACGACTCGCGCCAGCATGTCGCGACTCAGCTGGTCGGTGCCGAACGGGTGGTCCGCGCTGGGCGGCGCGTTGGCGAGGTCGAGCAGGTCGAATTGCCGGAACGGATCGGGGAGAAGCCGCGGCCCGACCAGCGCCAGGACGACGAGAAAGGCGAGGAACATCAGGCCGGCCCGGCCGCGCGGCGTCCGCCACGCCGCACGGAGTCCTTCCATTACCGTGTTCACGAGGTCCGGACCCTGGGATCGAGGACCGCGTAGGCCAGATCGCTCAGCAGGCTGGCCAGGATCACGATCGTCGCCACCAGCACCGAGGCGCCCATCAGCAGGGGATAGTCCCGGTTGCTGACCGCCACGGCCGCGAGCGAGCCCAGCCCCGGCCAGGCGAAGACCGTCTCGACGAAGACCGAGCCGCTAACGAGGATCGGGAGCCAGAGGCCGAACAGGGTGAGCACGGGAAAGAGTGCGTTCCGCCACGCGTGCCGCCAGGTGACCTCGCGTTCGGAGAGTCCCTTGGCGCGCGCCGTGACCACGAAGGGAAGGCGCAAGGTCTCCAGCATGGCATCGCGCTGGTACCGCATCGTGCCCGCGATGCTCACGATGGAGAGGGTCACCGCCGGGAGCACCAGGTGCCGGAGCACGTCCGCCGCCACGACGAGCAGTCCGCCGTCCACGAGCGGGTCGCGCATGCCGGCCGGCGGCAGGAGACGCCATCGCACGCCGACCGTCGCGGCCAGGACGAGGCCCAGCCAGAACGACGGCGTCGCGTAGCCGGCGAGGGAGAGCGTGGTGAGCCAGCGGTCCTCCGCGCTGTCCTTCCGCACCGCCTGACGCACGCCGAGCCAGAGCCCCACGGTGAAGTTGAGCAGGAGCACCGTCCCGCCGAGGAGGAGCGTGGCGGGGAGCCGGCTCGCCAGGAGCCCGCGGACGGGACGGCCGTACTCGATCGAGGTGCCGAGGTCGCCGCGCGCGAGGCCGACGACGAACGCGCCTAGCTGCGCGGGGAGCGGCCGGTCGAGCCCGTACCGCGCGGCGAGCGCCTCGCGCTGCGCCGGCGTGAGGGGGCGGCCGGTGCCCTCGCGGGCCAGGGGATCGCCGGGCAGAAGATGTGTCAGGAGGAACAGCAGGACGACGGCCACCGCGAGCGTGAGTGCCGCCTGCAACGTGCGGCCGATCAGCCAGCGTACCACCCTCAGTATCCCGTCGGCCGCCTGGGGGGAGGACCCGCCACGGTCCACTCGCGCAGGGAGAGCCACGGCGACTCCGGCCGGATGCGGACATTCGTAAACCGCCGGTTCACGGCGTACATGTAGCTCGGAGCGTACATAAAGACCGCCGGGGAGTCGTCCTCGATTCGCCGAAGTACCGCGCGCCACGCGTCGGCCGCATCCTCGGTGGCGAGGCCCGCCACCCCAAGCAGCGAATCGACCACAGGGTCGCAGAACCGCCCGGTGTTGGTGACGCCGCCGCAGCTCCAGCCCTGCGACAGCCCCGACGGCGAAGGATCCTGGCTGGTCGAAGCAAAGTCGATGTCGAACCGGCCGGCCTCCCGGCGTTCGGTGTAGACGGGCCACTCGAGCCGCTCGAGCTCGATGCGCACCCCGATCTGGCGCAGCTGCTCCTGCGCCTGCAGCGCGAGCTGCTGGCGCACGGCGCTGGTGTTGGGAAGCAGGAGGGTGAGCAGGAGCGGCTGGCCGTGGCGGTCGAGGACGCCGTCGCCGTCGTGGTCGAGCCACCCGCCGAGGGAGAGCAGCCGGCGTGCCTCGCCGGCGTCGGCGCGCCTCGGTGCGGGGGCGCCGTGCCGGATCCACAGCACGGGCGACGCGGGACCGTACGGCACCTCCGCCGTGTTGCCGAACGTCGCGCGCACCATCACCCGCCGGTCGAGTGCCAGGCCGATCGCGCGGCGGACGCGGGCATCGCTCAGGATGGGGTGCGCCCGGTCGCGATCTCGCGGGTCGCGCTGGTTGAACAGCAGAAAGCCGACCGTGGGCGACGGCACCGGCACCACCCGGAGCTCCCGCCGCGCCGCCACCCGCGCCACGTTGCTCCGCGGCGGCGGAATGTTGTCCATGGCGTCCGCCTCGCCGCCGAGCACCAGGTTGAGGCGGGCGTCGGCATCGGCGGCCAGGCGGAAGATGACGCGGCGGATGGCGGGCGCTCCGAGAAAGAACCGCTCGTTGGCCGCCAGCTCGATATATTGGCCGGGGACGCGCCGCACCCAGCGATACGGACCGCTCCCGACCGGAGCCTGCGCGTAGCGAGAGCCCGCCAGGGCGGCTGGCGGAATGTCGGCCAGCAGATGGGCGGGCATCGGCGCTACGTGGAACACGGCGTCGTAGAGCTGTTCGGCGTACGGACGGGAAAAGCGGAAGACGACTCGGTGCGGGCCCTCCTCGGTCACCGCCGTGATGGAGCGAAGCACCCCGGCGAGCCGGGGCGCGACGGCGGGATCGCGGGCGCGCTCGAAAGTGAAGACTACGTCACGCGCCGTGACCGGCACGCCGTCCTGCCACCTGGCCCTCGGATCCAAGTCGAACGCCAGCGTGACCGAGTCCCGCCGGGTCCAGCTCCGTGCCAGCCGCGGCTCGAACGCCCGATCACCCGCCGTGATGAGCGTCGGGCCCAGGTCCGCCAGCCGGAGAAACAACTGGTCGGCGATGTCGGAGTTGGACACCGAGCTATGCGGTCCTTCCATCAACGTCGGAATCGGCAGCGTCGCCTCCCCGCCCGTCATGATCACGATGCTCGACTGCGCGGTGGCGACAGGCGGGGCTACGCTCGCCAGGATCACGAGGCCCGCGCCGAGCCAGGCTCTGAGCGTCCAGGGCGTCACGGCAACTCCGGAATGGCCAACAGGGTGGGGGAGGTCGGCAAAATCTAGCAGGTGGGGGGCGGTCGCGTCAGCGGCCCCGCCCGCCGGCCCAGGTCCACTCGGGCGACCGAAAACGGTCCGCCAGGGCCAGGGCCCGCTCGACGACCGCGTCCGGGGCGACGACGTCGGACATCGCCCACCGTCGACCCGCGGCCTCAGCCACCGACCGTGCCGCATCGTCCCAGCCCACCACGCGGCCCAGTACCCGGCTCAAGGGCGCTGAACCGTCCGAAGCCGTGGTCCCCAGGCTCACACGGAGGACGGTGGCCTGGTCGTCCTCGAGCAGTACGCTCCCGTGCTGAAGGAGCGCCTTGCCCCGGCGGAGCTGCGCGCTCCCCACGACCTTCCGGCCGCCGATGAGGACCTCACCACCCGCGGCGGCGGCGAAGCAGGCGCCCGCATCGATCGGCGTGGTCGTCCGCGACGGCGCCAGCTCCGCCGGGGCTCCCAGCAGGCGGAGGGCATCGCGCAGCACCCGGTGGATGGCGGCATACGCCTCGCGCAACGTCCCCAGGCCCTCGCACGGCGCCGCGACGGCGTAGGTCAGCTCGCGGGCGTGCCACACGGCGCGCCCGCCGGTCGGCCGGCGAACGACCGCGAGGCCCAACGCCTCGATGCGGGCCGCGTCGTACCGTCGGGCCGCGGGCTCGTGCCGCCCGAACGACAGACACGGCGGATCCCAGGCGTACAGACGGAGCCATCGCTCCCCAGCTTCGGCGCGCTCGAGGAGCGCGGAGTCGATGGCCATGTTGAGCCACCCGGGTCGTGGGATGGTGTCGAGCCACAGCGAGAACGGCTGAGCCGCCGGCACTACCCGTACGCCTCCACCGGCGGGCACACGCACACCAGATTTCGGTCGCCGAGCGCACTGTCCACCCGGCCGACGGTCGGCCACACCTTGTGCCGGCGCACGGACGGCGACGGATAGGCGGCCCGCTCCCGCGCGTACGGCCGGCTCCAGGCGTCCGCGATCACCTGCTCGAGCGTGTGCGGTGCGTTGGTGAGCAGATTCTCGTCGCGCTCGGCGCGCCCGTCCTCGATTTCCCGGATCTCCTCCCGGATGGCGATCATCGCGTCGCAGAACCGGTCGAGTTCCTCCTTCGACTCGCTTTCGGTGGGCTCGATCATGAGCGTTCCGGGCACCGGAAACGAGACCGTCGGGGGGTGAAACCCGTAGTCGATGATCCGCTTGGCGATGTCTTCCACGTCCACGCCGGCCGACGCCTTGAACGGGCGGGTGTCGAGAATGCACTCGTGCGCCACCAGCCCGTTCGGTCCCGAGTACAGGACGTCGTAGTACGGCTCGAGCCGGCGGGCGATGTAGTTCGCGCTGAGGATCGCGATCCTGGTCGCCTCCAGCAGTCCGTCGTAGCCCATCAGCGCGATGTAGGCCCAGGAAATGGGCAGGATGGAGGCGCTGCCCCAGGGGGCGGCCGACACGGTGCCGCACGCCTGGGCATGATCGAGGTCCACGATCGGATGGTCGGGCAGGAACGGCGCCAGGTGCTTGGCCACGCCGATGGGCCCCATGCCCGGGCCGCCGCCCCCGTGGGGAATGCAGAAGGTCTTGTGGAGATTGAGGTGGCAAACGTCGGCGCCGATGTCGCCCGGTCTGCAGAGGCCCACCTGGGCGTTCATGTTGGCGCCGTCCATGTAGACCTGACCGCCGTGCTCGTGCGCGATCCGGCAGATCTCCCGGATCGAGCCCTCGAAGACGCCGTGGGTGGACGGATAGGTCACCATCAGGGCGGCGAGTGTGTCGGCGTGCGCAACCGCCTTCGCGCGGAGGTCGGCCACGTCCACATTCCCCTTGGCATCGCTCTTCACCGGCACCACCCGCATGCCCGCCATCACCGCGCTCGCGGGGTTGGTGCCGTGCGCGGACATGGGGATGAGGCAGGTCGTTCGGTGGCCGTCGCCGCGCGATCGGTGCCACGCCCGGATGACCAGCAGGCCCGCGTACTCGCCCTGCGACCCCGCGTTGGGCTGCAGGGACACCGCTCCGAACCCGGTGATCTCGGCGAGCTGGTATTCGAGCTGCCGGAACATGAGGTCGTAGCCCGCGGCCTGGTCGCGTGGGGCGAACGGATGCAGCCGGTTGAACTCGCGCCAGCTCACCGGCATCATCTCGGTGGTGGCGTTGAGCTTCATGGTGCACGAGCCGAGCGGGATCATCGCGCTCGTGAGCGAGAGATCGCGGGTCTCGAGCCGCTTGATGTAGCGCAGCATCTCGGTCTCGCTGTGGTGCAGGTGGAACACCGGGTGCGACAGATACGCCGAGGTCCGCTCCAGCGCCTTCGGCACCGCCCGGTCGGCGTGTTGCCCGATGTCCTCCAGCATGAAGGGCAGCGCCTCGTTGAGCGAGAATACCGCGATGAGATCGGCCAGATCGCCGAGGGTCACCGTCTCGTCGAGCGCGATGCAGAGCCGCGTCGGGGGGAGCGGACGCAGGTTGATCATCCGGGCACGGGCCGCGTCGAGCAGCCGGGGCAGCGCCCACTCCGGCACC
>JBBQDU010000116.1:0-7825 GCA_038320055.1 Gemmatimonadales bacterium
CGGAGTGGAACGGCCGGTGGCGCGACGGCGTCCGCCGGTTCTGGCGTGGCGATCCCGGCGCGGTGGGCGAGCTCGCCTCCCGCCTGGCCGGCAGCAGCGACCTCTACGCGCCCGGGGGGCGCGGTCCCCTCGCCAGCGTCACCTTCGTCCCCTGCCACGACGGCTTTACGCTCCACGATCTCGTGAGCCACGAGCGGAAGCACAACGACGCGAACGGCGAGCAGAACCGGGACGGCACCGATCACAACCTGAGCCGCAACTGGGGCGTGGAAGGGCCGTCGGCCAGCGCGCAGGTGACGCGCGTTCGCGAGCGCGTCAAGCGCAGCCTGCTGGCCACACTGGCCTTCTCCCAGGGCGTGCCCATGCTGTCCCACGGCGACGAGCTGGGACGCACCCAGCGCGGGAACAACAACGCCTACTGCCAGGACGGTCCGCTCACGTGGGTGGAATGGGATCTCGATCCTGCCGGCCGGGCCCTGCTCGAGTTCACCCGCCGCGTGTTCGCCATCCGGGCGGCCACGCCGGCGCTCCGGCGGACGACCTTCTTTCCTCCGCGGCCGGCCGAGTCGGACGGGCTCACCTGGCTTCGATCCGATGGAACACCGATGACGGAGGAGGATTGGGCCCACGACTCCAACCACCTCCTCGGCATGCTGTTCGACGGCACCCGGCCGATGCTGCTGCTCATGAACGGCGGCGGGCGCTCGCGCGCGTTCGTCCTTCCCGAGCGGCCCGCCGGCGCCTGGACAGTGGTCCTGGATACCGCGCACGACGACCGTCACCTGGCGGACACGGGGCTCACGCTTGCGCCCCATTCGCTCCTGCTCCTCCATCACCCCTAGGAATCTCATGCGACTCGAGCCCGTGACGTCCGGCACACCGGTACGGCTCACCGACGCCGGGGCCGCCCGCCCCGCCCGTGCTCCCACGAAGGCGGCTGCGCTGACGCAGGTGAAGCAGCTCGGCAAGCGCATCGACGAGCTGCAGGATGCGCTCTACGCCGAAAGCCGGCGGTCGTTACTGGTGGTGCTCCAGGGCCGCGATACATCGGGCAAGGACGGGACGATCCGGAAGGTGTTCGACGCACTCGATCCGCTGGGCATCAGCATCACGAGCTTCAAGGCGCCGACGCCGCCGGAGCTGGCCCACGACTATCTGTGGCGCGTGCATCAGGCGGTGCCCGTTCGGGGCACCATCGGCGTGTTCAACCGGTCGCACTACGAGGACGTGCTCGTGGTGCGCGTGCACGAGCTGGTGCCCGAGTCGGTCTGGCGGCCGCGCTACGATCAGATCAACCGGTTCGAACGGAATCTGACCGAGAACGGGGTGACCATCCTCAAGTTCTTTCTGCACATCAGCCGGGAGGAGCAACGCGAGCGTCTGCTGGCCCGCCTGAAGGATCCGAAGAAGTACTGGAAGTTTTCGGCCGGCGACCTGAGCGAGCGCGAGCGGTGGGACGACTACACGGCGGCCTACGAGGAGATGCTGGCACGGACGAGCACCGCCGGGGCACCCTGGTACGTCGTGCCGGCCGACAAGAAGTATCTGCGCGACGTGCTGGTCGCGCAGGTCGTGGCCGAGGCGCTGGAACGGATGCGGCCGGAGTATCCCGGTCCGCCGGCGGAGCTGGAGAAGTTCAGGAAAGTCCTGCGGTAGGCTCAGTTCCCGCCGTCGGGCCCCACGATGATGTAGGTGAGCGCGCCTCCGGCCGACACGAAGGGCAGCTTGTCGCCCAGCTGCTGCTGCAGGGTCGTCTGGAGCCGTTGGTCGGCGGCCCGGATCACGACGCCCACCTGCATCCCGCTGCTCGGGCCGCCGCCGGGCGGCACGAAGCTCTCCCAGTCCAGCGTGTACTCCGGCCGGGAAAAGGTGAAGTTCTGCCCCAGGTAGGGCGCCAGGCCGGGCGGCACGGTGCCGGGGCCGGCCTCGGCCGGCCAGGTGCCGGTCTCGTACCAGGCGCTGTAGGCGGCGATGCGCACCGCCTGCATGTCGCCGATGGCCTGCGCGGCGCGCGCGCGGTGGCGAAGATCGATGTACTTGAGCACCGCGATCGACGCCAGGATGCCGATCAGGATCATGACGGTCAGCAGCTCGACGATGGTGAAGCCCGCCCGGCGCCGACTCACTTGCCTCTCCGGGAGATCACCGCGAAGCTGTTGCCCACGAAGTGGGCGAGCGGCTCGCCGGCGCTGTAGATCACCCGAACCCCGTCTGATCCGGCCGTCAGGCGGTACCCGTCGCCGATGCGGTCGTACGTAATGCCCTCCCCATACGCGTTGGCGTCCGTCAGCGTGGCCGGCAGGCGGTTCTCCAGCTCGCGGTATCGTTCGATGTGCTGGACGGCGTTGGCCAGCGTGATGCGCAGGCTCGCCTCGCGGATCGCGACCGACTCGGGCGGCAAGGGGGCGGGGAAGATCCAGTCCGGTCGCTCCACCACCAGATACGCGGAGACGAACAGGAGCATGGTCGCGCACATGAGCGCCAGCAGCCGCGACGCCGCTCGGGCGCGCCGGTGCGCCTCGGCTGCGGCCTGTTCGGCCTCCTTCGCATCGGCCTTGCTCTTCAGGACCGTGTCGAACGCCTCGAGCAGCGCCTGCTTCTCGGGCGACGCCGTGGGGCTGCCGGATGGCTGGCTCATGGTCGGGTCTCCGGTGGTGACTCTCGGTGCGCCGCCTCCACCCCGGCCACTGCCCGCTGCACGTGGTCCGGAAAGGTGCGGATGTCGATCGGCTTGGTGATGTACCCGTCGAAGCCCGCCTCGAGGGCGCGCTCGCGGTCTCCGGACATCGCGTGGGCGGTGAGCGCCAGCACCCGCGTCGCCCGGTGCTCGGAGCCGCGGATCTCGTTCAGCAACTGGTAGCCGTCTTTCCCCGGCAACTGGATATCCATCAGCACCAGCGTCGGCTGCTCACGGCCGAGCGTCTCCAGCAGGCCCTCGCCGCCGGCGAGTCCGACGACCTCGTGCCCACGCAAGGTGAGCAGGGTCCGGAACAGCTTCATGTTGTCGGGGCTGTCCTCGACAATAAGGATTTTGGGCACGAGTCACCGTCGGAGGGGCAAGAAGTACGCCAGTGGCGGTCGTTTCCGCGGGCCCTTGGGAGACACTCTCGCCGGAGGCCTTTCCCCAAGTCGTTGGACGCTGGGCGGTTGCTTTAGGCCTGCCGACCGCGCCCGAGGCGATGTGATACGGAGGAGGCATGGCGGGTCGGGGCTCGCCACTCCACGGCTTTTTCCTCGGCGCTGCCGTGCTGTGCCAGAACGGGGCGCGTTCCGTTGAGAATCGGTCGGCATGTCGATACAATGCGGGCCGATCCCGGCTCCTTACGGCAGCGGAGGCTGCCCACCACGAGCGGCCGCACTGCGCCGCGAATGAAAGCTGCTCTGTGCGTCCATCCTCGCTGGCGGTGATCGGACTGGGCGCCATCGGGGGCTCGGTGGCCTGGCAGGCGCGGTTGGCCGGCGTGCCGCGCGTCGCGGGCTACTCGCCGTCGCGCGCGGACGGGGTCGAGGCGCTTCGGTGCTCCGCGATCACCGAGCTGGCCGACAGCCCGGTGCGGGCGCTCCGCGGCGCCGAACTGGTGGTGCTGGCCGTGCCCGTGCAGGCCGCGCTGGAGCTCATCGGCCGCCTCAGTCCGGCGCTCGAGCCGGGCGCCCTCCTGACCGACGTGTGCAGCGTCAAGGCGCCGGTGCTGGCGCGGGCCGCGGCGGAGGGACTTGGCGACCGCTTCGCCGGCGGACACCCGCTAGCCGGCACGCACGCCACCGGCTTCATCGCCGCCCGGCCCGACCGCCTCCGCGGGTGCGTGGTGTACGTCTGCGAGACCGGCGCCCCAGGTGGCGATCGGGCGGCCCGCCGGGTCATGCACTTCTGGGAGCAGACGCTCGAGGCGCAGCCCGTGCTCATCGACGCCGAGACCCACGACCGCCAGCTCGCCTGGACCAGTCACCTGCCGCAGGCCGTGGCCTCGGCGCTGGCCAAGGCGCTGGCCGACCGCGGGTACGCCGGCGTCTCCTTCGGGCCCGGCGCGCGGGACACCACGCGCCTCGCGGCCAGCAGCCCCGACATGTGGATCGACATCCTGCTCTACAATAGAACGGCAGTCGCCGACGCGCTCGCCGCCTCGGAGGCCAGTCTGGCCGAGCTGCGTGGGCTCGTGGCCGCCGGCGACGCGGATGGTCTTCGTCGGTACCTCACGGCCGCGCAGCGGTTCCGGGAAGGGTTGGACCGATGATCGTGGGGGGAAGCGTCCGCGTGCCCGGGGACAAAAGCATCACGCACCGCGTGCTTCTCCTCGGCGCGCTGGCACGCGGCACGAGCCGCGTGCGTGGCGCGCTCACGTCGCTGGACGCGCGGAGCTCGGCCCGCGTCCTCCGGCAGCTGGGCGCCCGGATCTCGCCGCTCCGCGAGGGCGCAGTCGTGTCGATCGAAGGGTCGGGCCGTTTTCGCCGCCCCGACGACGTGCTCGACTGCGGGAATTCCGGCACGACCACGCGGCTCCTGCTCGGCCTGCTCGCGGGCCACGACTTCGCGGCCACGCTGACCGGAGACGGCTCGCTCCGCCGCCGTCCGATGCGGCGGGTGACGGTGCCGCTCACCCGCATGGGCGCGCGGTTCACCGAGCACGGTGGTGACGGCCTGCCGCTGGCCGTGCAGGGCGGTGGATTAGTGCCGCTCTCGTACGAGATGCCGGTCTCGAGCGCGCAGCTCAAGAGCGCGCTGCTGCTGGCCGGCGTGGCGGGCGGCGTCGAGGTCGCGCTGCGCGAGCCGCACGGTCGCTCGCGCGACCACAGCGAGCGGCTGCTCCGCGCGTTCGGCTACCGGGTCGAGGACGCGGAGGGCTGGATCCGTTTCGCGCCCACGGGCCGAATCGAGCCGTTCGAGCTGGAGGTGCCGGGCGACCCGTCCTCGGCGGCGTTCCTGGTGGGCGCCGCGGTGCTGGCGGACGCGGGCGAGTTGCGCATCACCGGCGTGGGCGTCAATCCGACGCGCATCGGCTTTCTGGCGGTGGTCGGGCGGATGGGCGCCGAGGTGCTGCTCGACGGGGGCACCGAGCGTTTCGGCGAGCCCGTTGCCGACCTGCTCGTCCGGCCCGCGCGGCTCCGCGCCACCGAGGTGCCGGCCGGCGAGATTCCGGGCTTGATCGACGAGATCCCGCTCCTGTCGGTCCTGGCGGCGCGCGCCGAGGGGACGACGATCTTCCGCCAGGTCGGGGAGCTGCGCGTCAAGGAGAGCGACCGGCTCGGCCTCATCGCCGACAACCTGCGCTCGGTCGGTGCCCGGGCCGAGGTGCGCGGGGACGATCTATATGTCGAGGGCCGCGCCGCGCCGCCTCGAGGGGCCGTTCGCACCGCGGGCGATCATCGCCTGGCGATGGCGTTCGCGGTGCTGGGGACGGTGCCGGGCGCGCGCGTCCGGGTGGACGACATGGCGTGCGCGGCCGTGAGCTTCCCGCGGTTTTCGGAGACGCTGCGCGGGGTGGCCCGGCGGAGGGGATCGTGAAGGGCGGGGTCATCGCCATCGACGGACCGTCGGCCTCCGGCAAATCCAGCACGGCCCGGGCGGTGGCGGAGGCGCTGGGCTTCGCGCACCTCGACTCGGGCGCGCTGTATCGGGGCGTCACACTGGTGGCGCTGCGGGAGGCGGCGCGGCGGGGGCGGGCGCACGAGGATCCGCTGGCCGTGCTCGACCCCGAAGCGATCCTGCGGGCGGCCGAAGACCGCGGACTGATGCTACAGCCCGACGGGTCCGGGTTCGCCGCGTACCTGGAGGGCGAGCCGGTGGACGCCGAGATCCGGGGCGCCCGGGTGACCGGCTGCGTGTCGGCGGTGTCGGCGGTGCCGGTGGTCCGCGAGTGGATCAACAGCCGGCTCCGGGCCATGGTCCGCGCCGGGCGCGACGTGGTGGTAGACGGGCGGGACATCGGCACGGTCGTCTTTCCCGACTCCGACCTCAAGGTGTTCCTGACCGCGTCGCCCACGGCGCGGGCCGGGCGCCGGATCAGCCAGCGGGGGCTGGACGTCGATCCGTCGCGCCTGGCGGCTGAAGCCGCCGCCCTCGCCGCGCGCGACGACGCGGATTCGAGCCGGCCCGTCGCCCCGCTCCGGCCGGCGGCGGACGCGGTCCTCCTCGACACCACGACCATGACGTTCGCCGAGCAGGTCCGGCGCATCGTCGAGCTGGCCCTGCCGGTTTTCGGACGACCCTAGGTTCCACAATCCCAACTGCTTGTCGCACCTTGCGTTGACCCAATTGCCGGTTTATCGTACAGGGCTATCTCCCTCGGCACATCCGCCGCGGGAGGCTTCTTCACCCCCTCCCGCGGCCCAGACGGCGCGCCAGCACAAAGGACGGCCAGCACCGCATGCTCGATCAACTCGAACCCTCGACCACGCCGCTGCTTTCCCCCATCGGTCTCCGCGTCCGGCAGGACCTCTACGACGAAGATTACTCCGACGAAGAATACGAGCAGATGCTCTCGATGTACGAGGGCACCATGTCGCAGATCGTCGAGGGTGAGATCGTCAAGTCGAAGGTCCTCCGCGTCACGGACAACGCCGTCATCCTCGACGTCGGCTTCAAGTCGGAAGGCTCCGTCCCCCTCGACGAGTTCAAGGATCCCCAGTCGCTGCAGGAAGGCGACGAGGTGGAGGTCTTCCTGGAGCATCTCGAGGACCAGGAGGGCGCGGTCGTCCTGTCGAAGAAGAAGGCCGACTTCATGCGGGTGTGGGAGAAGATCCGCGTGGCGCACGAGAGTGACGAGCCGGTCGAGGGCACGCTGGTCAAGAAGATCAAGGGCGGGGTGGTCGTCAACCTGATGGGCGTCGACGCGTTCCTGCCCGGCAGCCAGATCGCGCTGCGCCGGGTGCCGAACATCGACGAGCTCCTCGGCTCGACCTACGAGTTCAAGATCATCAAGCTCAACAAGCGCCGGCGGAACATCGTCGTCAGCCGACGGGTGATCCTCGAGAACGAGCGCGCGCACAAGCGCGAGCACCTGATGAAGGAGCTCGCGGTCGGCCAGGTGCGGAAGGGCGTGGTCAAGAACATCACCGACTTCGGCGCCTTCATCGACCTCGGCGGCGTGGACGGGCTGCTCCACATCACCGACATGTCCTACGGCCGGGTGTCGCACCCGACCGAGATGGTGGCCATCGGCAAGGAAGTCGAGGTCAAGATCCTCGACATCGACTGGCAGCGCGAGCGCATCAGCCTGGGCATGAAGCAGCTGCAGTCGTACCCGTGGCAGAACGTCGCCGCCAAGTATCCCGTCGGCACGCGAGTCCAGGGCAAGGTGGTCTCGATCACCAACTACGGCGCGTTCGTCGAGATCGAGCCGGGCATCGAAGGCCTGGTCCACATCTCCGAGATGAGCTGGACCCGGAACGTCCGGCATCCGTCGAAGATCGTCAGCATCGGCGAGACGATCGAGGCGGTGGTGCTCAAGGTCGACGAGGCCGAAGAGAAGATCTCCCTTGGCATGAAGCAGACCGAGCAGGATCCGTGGATGGTGCTGCCGCTCAAGTATCCGATCGGCACCCGGATCCAGGGGAAGGTCCGGAACCTGACCAGCTTCGGCGCCTTCGTCGAGATCGAGCCGGGCATCGACGGGCTCATCCACATCTCCGACATGTCGTGGACCAAGCGCGTGCAGCACCCGTCCGAGGTCGTCAAGAAGGGCGACGGGGTGGACGTGGTGATCCTCAACATCGACGCCGAGAACAAGCGGATCTCGCTCGGCCTCAAGCAGGCCGAGGAAGATCCCTGGCTCCGGATCGGCGAGGCGTATCCGATCGGGCTCGAGCTCCGCGGCCGCGCCGTGCGGCT
>JBBQDU010000117.1:0-7810 GCA_038320055.1 Gemmatimonadales bacterium
GGACTCGATCAACGCGCGCCCCTGCGCTCCAAAGTGGTGCCGGCGTTCCGGGTCGTCCGCGAGGCGGAGCACCGCGGCGGCAAGCGCCGCCGGATCCTCGGGCGCCACCAGGACCCCGTTGACGCCGTCCCGGACCAGTTCGGGAATGCCGCCGACCCTTGTGGCCACGACCGGTCGGCCCGTGGCCAGGGCCTCGGCGGCGGCGAGGCTGCTGCACGCCCGGTCGCCGGACGTCGGGGCCACGACGAGGTCGGCCGCGGCGTACAGCGCCGGCAGCTCGTCGTAAGGCACATTCTCCATGACCCGGACCCGCGCGTCCGTCCGCGCGGCCAGCTCCCGCGCCGGAGCCGACAGCTCACCCGACGCGCCGGCGACCACCAGCCGGAGTGCGGCGTTCCCCGCCAGAAGCTGGGGGGCCGCGGCGAGGAGCGTGTGCAGGCCCATCTCCCGGTTGTGGCGGCCGAGAAACAGCACCACCGGGTCGCCCGCGGCGGCACCGACCACGCGCCGGAGGTCTCGCCCATCGACATCGGGCCGGAAGCGCGCCGCGTCCACTCCGTAGGGAATGACTTCCACGGTCGGTGTCAGCCCGAAGCGCCCGAACGTCTCGGCGCAGTGGCGGCTGCCGGACACGAGCCGGGAGGCGCTGGCGCAGATGAGCTTCAGGAGGTCCGGGTTGGCGTGGAAGAAGGCCGCATCGCTGATCAATTCGCCGAAGCTGTTGACGACGACCGGAATCTTGCGGTCGCGACCCAGCGCGGTGCCGATGAGACCGCCGCGGCTCAGATTGAAGCCGCAGATCACGTCGATCCGATGGCGGAGGACGATCTCCCGCCCCACGCTCGCCAGGACCTGGTACCACGCGCGGATCACCGCGTCGCGCGCACTGCGGACCCGGATGCCGATCGGCGCGCCCAGGAGCGGGACCGCGTGGCGCGCGAGGAGCGGGAGCTTGGCCGCGAGCGAAAGCTTGTGGATCGTGATCTGGCCGCGGCGCTCGACCCCCGTCCGTCCGCCCGACAGCACGTGCACGGCCCACCCGCGCTCGGCCAGGAAGGCCGAGAGATTCTCGATGACGCGCGGGACGCCGCCATACGGCGGCGGATAGTTCCCGATGAGGAGCACGCCACGCCTCATGCGCCCCCGGACGGCGGCGCGGGCCTGGCCACGACCAGCAGATTCTGCGTCACGATCGGTCGCACCGGGCCGACCTCGGCGACGATCGCGCCGACGATCGCCGCCTCCACGGCCCGCCAGGCGAGCGACCGGAGCCACGACTTCACGCCGTACACGACCGGTCGGACGGGATGACACTCCACGCGATCGAACCCCGCCGCCCGGAGCACCTGGCTCAGGCTGGACTGGGTGAATGCGGTCTCGTGCGTGAAGTCGCCGTAGATGATGCGGCCGGCCAGCGGCGATTCGCCGTTCGGGACCTGAAGGAGCAGCGAGCCGCCGGGCCGGAGCGCCTCGCGGCACAGCGTGAGCGCCTCCATCGTGTCCGACTTGGTGAGGTGCTCGAAGATATCGCGCGCAATCAGAAGGTCGTATTGCGCCGTGGCGGTCCGCAGGAACTCGAGGACGTCGCCTTGGTGCAGGTTCAGGACGCCAAGCGCGCCGCCCTGCTCGATCTGGTCCTGGCTCACGTCCACGCCGACCGCGTTGCCGTAGCCGCGCTGCTGCAGCCACCAGACGACGCTGCCGTAACCGCAGCCCAGATCCGCGATGGCCGCGGCAGGATCGGCGGGGAGGTAGGGCCGGAGCGTGCGGTCCCAGCGCCGAGCCCGGTCGCGAAGCGCGTTGGCGGTCGCGCCCCCCTTCCGGGGCGTCAGGTGGTCGGCGAGATACGAGGCGTAGAGCCGGTCCTTGTACTCCGCGCTCATGCGGAGACCTGTGCGTCGGCCGCGAACCACTCGGCGATGCGGCGGACGCCGTCCTCGACCGCCACCGCCGGCGCGAAGCCGAGCGCGCGGAGCCGGGCGATGTCGCCGACCCAGTGCAGCGCGTCGCCGGGGCGGACCTCGCCCGTGTAGTGCACGCGCGGTGAGAGCCCGAGCACGGTCACGACGTGCCCGACGAGATCGCGGATGGTCACGCCGCTCCCCGACGCCACGTTGTACACCTCGCCCTCGAGCCGACCCCGCGCCATCACCGTCGTGGCGGCCGTCACCACGTCATCGACGAACACGAAGTCGCGCATCTCGGTGCCGGCGCCGATCACCTCGAGCCGCGACGGGTCGGCGGCCAGCTTGGCCAGCAGATCGTACACGACCTGCTTCCGCTGTCCGGGTCCGAAGACCGAGAACAGCCGGAGCGACGCCGTCCGGAGGCCGTGCAGCCTCGCGTACAGCGAGACGTATTGTTCGGCCGCATATTTGCTCACGCCGTACGGCGACACCGGGATGATCGGCGTGTCTTCCGGGATGGGCAGCACCGTGGGCGACCCGTACACCGCCGCCGAGGAGGTGTAGACCACCGTCGTTGCGGGGCTGGCCCGCCTCACCGCTTCCAGCACATCCAGCGTGACCTCCGCGTTGTTGCCGAGGTCACCGGCCGGGTTGTCGATCGACGGGGGGACGTAGGACGCACCCGCCAGGTGATAGAGTCGATCGAAGCCTCCCTCCGCCACCACTGCGCGAAGGCGAGGATCGGGCAGACGGATCCGATGCCACGTCACGCCCGGCGGAAGCGGTTGGGCGGAGGGCGAGCTCAGGTCGTCCACCACCGTCACATCGGCACCGTCGGCCAGGAGACGCCGCACCAGATGCGTGCCGATGAACCCGGCGCCGCCGGTCACCAGGATCCTGCTCGGCGGCTGCGGCGCGCGCGCGCCGCTCACTGCGGCGCCTCCAGGGTGTACTCCTCCTCGGCACGCGGACCGACCGCCCCCGCGGCCAGTGCCGCGGTACCCTCGAGTAGCTGCTCGGCCAGCGCCGGACCGTCGAGGCCATGGTGGCGCAGCACCTCGCCCGGCGCACCACAGGCCGGAAACCCGTCCAGCCCGAATGCCCGGAACTCGCGACCCTCGAGGAGTCCGTGTTCCGCCATCACCCGGGCCACCCGGTCGGCCAGTCCGCCCACGGACGCATGGTCGTCCACCACACAGACACGACGGTAGGGCCCGACCAGGATCGTGAGCCACTCGGGATCCACGCGATTGAGCCAGGGGTGGTTCACGACCGTCAGCCCCGCGCCGCGCGCGGCCATCGTTTCCGCGGCCACCAGTGTCTCGTGCAGCAGTACAGGGCCGTACGCGAGCACCACCGTGTCTCCGCCTTCGGTGAGTACGGTGCCCCGTCCGGGCGCGAGCGCGTATCCGGCCGGCAGGGCGATCTTCCGCGGGGACGGTCCGATGGCAAGCCGCAGCACGCCCACGCCCTGGTTCCGTTCGACCAGATACTCGAGCGCCTGTTCGGTCTCGACGGCGTTGCAGGGCTGGAGGATCGTGCAGTCGGGCAGCGCGCCGAACAGCGACACGTCGCGAACGCTCTGGTGCGATTTTCCCGGGCCGGCCGGAATCAGTCCGCCGAAGTGGCAGACGTAAATGACCTTCGAGCGCTCGGTGGCATTGTTGTAGATCTGCTCGTTGGCGCGCGAGGCCAGGAAGCTCGCAAAGCTGTTTACCACCGGGAGCAGGCCAGTGCGCGCGAGTCCGCCCGCCATCGAAACCATGTCCTGTTCGGCGATGCCGTTCTCGATGAACCGCTCGGGATACCGCTCCTCGAACTCGCGCACTCGGCAGTCGGCGGCCAGGTCGCCGTCGAGCACGACGATGTCCGCGCGCCGTGCCGCCAGCTCCACGAGCGCCCGCCCGTAGGCTTCCGCCACGAACTCGCGCGGCCCACCGCCGAGCGAAGGCGCCGCCTCCGAGGCGAGTTCCTCCACAGCGAGCGGGCCGAGCCCGAGCCGTTCCCACCGCGCGCGCACGCCCGCCAGGAGCTCTTCGCTGGCGTGGGCGAACGTCTCGTCGTCCGGCGCGCCCGAATGCCAGCGATACAGGCCGCCTCCGTCGGCCAGCGCGCGGGGATGCTCCATGAACGAGACGCCGCGGCCCTTGATCGTGTCGGCGATGACGATCGCCGGGACGTCGCGCGGGCGGCGCAGCTCGTCGAAGACCTGCTCGAGCGCGCTCCACGAGTGCCCGTCGCAGCGCAAGACCTTCCACCCATAGGTGCGGAAGCGAGCCTCGAGGTCACCCAGGTCGCTGATCTCGGCGACCGTCTTGTCGGTCTGGAGCTTGTTGTGGTCGACGATGACCGTGAGCTCCGGCACTCCCTGCTTCGGAGCGTTGAGCAATGCTTCGTAGTTCTGTCCCTCCTGCAGCTCCCCGTCGCCGGTGAGGACGAACACTCGACCCCCATGCCCCTGCGCCCGCTTGGCCCAGGCCATCCCCTTCCCCTTGGAGATCCCCATGCCGAGCGAGCCCGAGTTCGCTTCGATGCCGGGTACGCCTACGTCCGGGTGCCCGTCGAGCCCGCCGAGTCGGCGAAGCTTGAGCAGCTGCTCGCGAGAGAGCACCCCACCCGCGTGGAGCACCGCGTACAGGCCCGGCACGTCGTGGCCCTTGGACGAGAAGTAGACGTCGCGGTCGGGATGGCGGACGCCCTTCGCGAACGTGTTCATCTCGCGGAAGTAGAGCCAGACCACGATGTCCATGGCGCTGAAGCTCGACCCCAGGTGCCCGGAGCCCGCCCGCTTCACCGCGGACAGGGTGTTGAACCGGCACATGTCGGCCAGAAGTCCCAGCCGCTCGGCGTCGGGAGGGCCGGCCGCGCGCACGCGGTCGAATTCGGACTGCGGCACCAGACGTATTCCGGTCACTGAAACTCCCATCACGGGTAGGGCGGTGCGTCGACGGGTGGCAGCGCCTCGGGGTGCTCGCGGGCCTGCTCTTCCGCCCACGCCCAGTCGCGTGGGCTGTTGACGTCGAGTCCTTCGAGTTCCTCGGTCAGGAACGGGACGATGACCGAGCCGGCGATGGTGCCGGTCTCGGCCACGATGCGCGTCCAGGCGATCTCCAGGCTCGCGTTCTGGACGAAGACCTCGGGCAGCGCCTGGTACTGCGAGCTGTGCCACGGCCGGTCGGCCGGGCCCAACGGCAGGAGCGGCAGGAGCCGACCACCGCGCACCACCCACATCTTGCCCGGGTGCTGCGCGACCGGCTCGACGGCGCGGAGTGAATGCACCCCGGGCTCCCCGGTGAATTGGGCCCAGGCCCGGCGGATCGTCTCCGGGCGCCGGAACGGGCTCGTGGCGCGGAGGATGCTGAAGCAATCGTACCGGCGTCCCGCCCCGCCCAGCGTGCCCAGCAGGTGCTCGACCCACTCGATGTCGGGCGAGCGGTCTCCCGCCAGCGCCTGGGGGCGGAGGCTCGGAACCTCGGCGCCGTAGTGCCGGGCGATATCCGCGTAGACCTCGCTGTCGGTGGAGCAGACGACGGCGGAGAAGATGCCGCTCCCGCGCGCACCCGCAATGGCATAGGCTAGCAGCGGGTGCCCGGCCAGTCTCCGGACGTTCTTGTCGGGCACCCGCTTGGAACCCGAGCGGGCGGGAATGAACGCGACGGCGGATGGCGAGGAGGTGGGCACCGGACTAGAGTCGCGACGGGTCGGTTTGCACGAGGATGTTCTTGAGGGTGCTGTACACGTCGAGCGCTTCCGTGCCCGGCTCGCGACTCCCGTTCCCCGACGCCTTCACTCCCCCGAACGGCATGTGCGGCTCGCTGCCGAAGGTCCCGCCGTTCACCACGGCAACACCCGCCTCGACGCGCTGGGCGAACTCGATTGCCCGGTGGACACTCGCGGTGTGGATGCAGGCCGTCAGCCCGTAGGGCGAGCGATTGGCCAGCGCGAGCGCGGCCGCGAAGTCGGGGACGCGGTACAGCGTGGCCACCGGGCCGAACAGCTCCGTGGTCGAGATCGCCGCATCGGGCTCGGCCTCGAGCAGCGTCGGCGCCAGGTAGAAACCGTCGCGGTGCGCCGGGTCGGTGAGCCGGGTGCCGCCCGTCAGCACCCGGGCCCCGTCGGACGCCGCCGAGTCGAGACAGCGGAGGATGCTCTCGAGCTGGCGGAGACTGATGACGGGCCCGTAGTCGTCCTCGTCGCCGGGACCCACACGAAGCGCGCGGGCCCGCTCGACCAGCGCGGCCCGGAATCGGTCGTAGATCGCGTCGAAGACGATGAGCCGGCTCCCCGCGGCGCAGCGCTGCCCGGCGTTGCTGAACGCCGACAGCACGGCCCACCGGAGCGCGGCCTCCAGATCGGCGTCGTCCGCGACGACGAAGGGATTCTTGCCGCCGAGCTCGAGGGAAACCCGCGCCAGCCGCGCCCCGGCTGTCTCGGCGATCCGCCGGCCGACCGCGGTCGAGCCGGTGAAGCTCAGCACCGCGACGTCCGGGTGGGCCACGAGCGGCGCCCCCGCCTCGGCACCGAGCCCCTGGACCACATTGAGCACCCCGGCGGGCAGGCCCGCCTCCCGGGCGATCGTCGCGAACAGCCAGGCGGTGAGTGGGGTGTCTTCCGCGGCCTTGAGCACCGCGGCGTTACCGCAGACGAGCGCGGGAAACACCTTCCAGGCGACATTCGCGATCGGCGTATTCGCCGCGATGATGAGCCCGGCGACCCCGATCGGTTGCCGCACGATCGAGGCATAGCGGTCCGGCGTCCCGCTCGTGGTGGTGCGGCCGTACATCCGCTGGCCCTCGCCCGCCATGAAGCGACCGAGCGCGATGGCACCGTCCGTCTCCCCCCGCGCCGACGCGGGAGACTTGCCGGTCTCGAGCGCCACGATCTCGGCCAGCTCCTGTCGCCGGCGGGTCATCGCGTCGGTCACGGCGTGGAGGATCTCGCCGCGGCGCACGGGCGTCTCCCGTGACCAGCCCGCGAACGCTCCGACGGCCGCCTCGACCGCGCTCCGCACGTCTCCCTCGCGCGATCGGGCCACCCGGCAGATCTCGGTCCCATCATGCGGGTTGAGCTTGGGAAAAGTCTCGCCGGCCGCCGCCGCGCACTCGCGTCCGCCGATCCAATTGGGCACCAGCTTCGGCGGCGCTACCATGCCGTCCACCCGCCGTCCATGACGAGATTGGCCCCCGTCATGTAGCCGGACGCGTCGCTGCACAGAAAGACCACGGCCCCGTTGTACTCGTCCGGCCGGGCCATCCGTCCCACCGGAATGCGCGCGGCGTACCCTTCGAGAAAGCGCGCATCCTGCTCGTTGGCGACCCCCGCCAGCGTGAGGGTGTTGACCCGGACCGCGCGGGGCGCCCAGTAGGTCGCCAGGTAGCGGGACAGATTGAGCAGCGCCGACTTCGACGCGGAGTACGCCACCGGCTTCACGAAGGGGGCTCCGTCTTCGGCGCGATAGCGGTAGAGCCGCTGGTCGGGCGAGACGAGGCCATAGATCGACGAGACGTTGACGATGGAGCCACGCCCCGCCTCGGCCATCGCGGCGCCGAACACCTGGCAGCACAGCATGACCCCCGTGACATTGACATCCATGACCCGGTTCCAGGACTCGAGCGGATAGTCCTCGAACGGGCCGTTCTCGCTGGCCGGGGCATCGGGCGGGCTGTCGATCGCCGCGCCGTTGACCAGCGCGTGCGGCACGCCGAGCTCGGCGCGGATGGTGGCCAGCGCCGCCTCCAGCGAGTCGCGCCGGCGGACATCCGCGTGGACGACGCGGACACCCGCCCGCGGCTCGGGAGCGTCGCTCAGCGGGAGGTCGAGCGCCACCGCGCGCGCCCCTCTGTCAGCGAGCGCGGCGGTGAACTGGCGGACCAGCAGCCCCAGACCGCCGGTCACGACGACGA
>JBBQDU010000118.1:0-7810 GCA_038320055.1 Gemmatimonadales bacterium
GAATTACCTTGTGGCGTCGACTTGCGGGTGCAAGTCGGCTAACGACGTGATCAGGCGGGGGCCAGCGTCACTGCAGGCCCCATTTTCATGCTGATGTCATGCTGAAAGGTTGTCGTTCCTGGCGCAGTGTTGCGCCGCGGCAGCCGAGCCCCGCGTGGAGGCAACTTCCACGCAAACCGTAGTCGGCCGTGCGGCATGTCCCCACTCCGATTACACCATGTCCAAGGAGTAGGAACAATGCGCACCACCGGCACGGTCAAGTGGTTCAATGACGCCAAGGGCTTTGGCTTCATCACGCCCGAGGACGGTCAGAAGGACTGCTTCGTCCACCATTCGGCGATCCAGGCCCAGGGCTTCAAGAGCCTGGCCGAGGGCGAGCGGGTCGAGTTCGACGTCGTGCAGGGTCAGAAGGGCCCGGCGGCTGAGAACGTCGTCAAGCTGAAGTAACTCGTACCGACGCCGTATGGCACGGTGACGGCCGGCTCGCGCAAGCGAGCCGGCCGTTCGTGTGTCGGGCCCCGAAAGTCCGCCGGGCTGTCGGGCTCACCCCGGGGTCCAGTGCCGCACCACCACTTCGTGGCGGCCGCCGTCATCCACCAGGGGAATACCGGTATCCGCCGTCGGTCGGCCGTCGATCGTGACCGTGCCGTCGGTCCGGGTGTCGCCCGCCTCGTTCCGCACGCTGATGGCGTAGACGCTCCGGCCGTGGCGGTACTCGATGCCGTACTCGCGCCACCCCGCCGGGGCGCGCGGACGCACGTACAGCGTGTCCCCACGCTTTTCCAATCCCAGAATTCCCTCCAGCCCCACCCGGTACATCCAGCTCGCGGAGCCGGTGTACCAGGTCCAGCCCCCGCGGCCGAGCTGCCCCTCGGCGGTATAGACGTCGGCGGCCACGACGTACGGCTCCACCTTGTAGGTCGCGACCTCCTCGGGCGTGCGCGCGTGGGTGAGCGGGTTGAGCATCTGGAACAGCTCGAAGGCGCGCTCGCCGCGTCCCTGCAGGGCGGTGGCGAGCACGGCCCAGAGGGCGGCGTGGGTGTACTGGGCGCCGTTCTCCCGGACACCGGGCAGGTAGCCTTTGATGTACCCGGGATCCTTGGGGGTTTCGTCGAACGGCGGGGTCAGGAGCATCAGGAGGCGGGCATCCTCACGGACCAGGTGCTCCTCGAGGGAGCGCATGGCCTCCGTCTGTCGGTCCCGGCGTCCGGCACCGGAGATCACGCTCCAGCTCTGCGCGATCGAGTCGATGCGGCACTCGTCGCTCGCGTCGGAGCCGAGCGGCGTGCCGTCGTCGAAGTAGGCGCGGCGATACCACGCGCCGTCCCACCCGTGCGTTTCGATGGCGTCGACGTAGGCATCGGCCCGCCGCCGGAACTCGGTGGCCACCTCGGCATCCCCCCGGCCCTCCGCGTGCTTCGCGAACGCGCGCAGCGTCGTGACGAGGAACCAGGCGAGCCACACGCTCTCGCCCCGGCCTTCCACCCCCACGCGGTTCATGCCGTCGTTCCAATCCCCGATGCCGATGAGCGGCAGCCCGTGCGCGCCCGTGGTCGAGGCGCGGCGGAGCGCCCTGAGGCAGTGCTCGTACACGCTGCCGTGCTCGTCGGCCACCTCGGGCAGGTCGTAGATCTCGTGCTCGTCCGGCGCCAGCGCGCGCATCGTGAGGAACGGCACGTACTCGTCGAGCACGGAGGCGTCCGCCGTCGTCCGGACGTAGTGATCCACCACGTACGGGAGCCAGGCCAGATCATCCGAGAAGCGGGTCCGCACGCCGCGGCCGCTCTGCGGATGCCACCAATGCTGCACGTCGCCCTCGAGGAACTGGCGGCCCGCCGCCCGCAGGATGTGGTCGCGCGCCAGCGCCGGCTCAGCGTACAGGAAGGCCATCACGTCCTGCAGCTGGTCGCGAAAGCCGTAGGCGCCGCTGCTCTGGTAGAGCGCCGAGCGGGCCCACATGCGGCAGGCCAGCGCCTGGTAGAGGGTCCAGCGATTCAGCATCGCGTCGAAGGAAGGCTCCGGCGTCCGCACCGTCACGACCGACAGCCGCTCCCGCCAGCCGGTGGCGGCGCGGTCGAGCGCGGCCTTCGCGCGGGCGACGTTGCGGAACTCGCCGATGGCGCGCCGCGCGGCTGCCTCGTCGGGGGCCGCGCCCAGCACGATGATCATCTCTCGCGTCTCGCCCGGCTCGAGATCGAGGACGCACTGCAGCGCGGCGCAGGGGTCGATGCCCGCTCCCATCGCTCCCGAGAGCACCGCGCCGGCGCGGAGCGCGGCGGGCGCCGCGGTGGTGCCGTTCCGCCCGAGGAACTCGCGCCGGCTCCCGGTATGCGCCGTCACCGGCTCGGTGATGGCGTGGAACGCCGTCCACGAGGCGAACTGCGGATCGAACGTATTCTGTGCGAGAATCACCCCGTGCTCCCGGTCGTACACCGTGCGCACCTGGTGCTGGGTGTGCTCGCGCAACACGCCGAGGGTCCACTCCACGTACGATGTCAGCGTGAGGCGGCGCGCCGAGGTACCGGTGTTGGTGACGCGGAGCTCACCGAGCTTGACCGCCGCCTCGTCCGCCATGCCGAGGGTCAGGTGCGTGACGATGTCGCCCTGCGCGTGCTCGAACGACGACCATCCCGCGCCGTGGCACACCGTGTACGGCGCGTCCACCGGCACGGGTGCCGGGGTGGCGCCCCACAGCTCGCCCGTCTCGTCGTCCCGCAGGTAAATGGCCTCGGTCACCGGGTCACTGGCCGGATCGTTGTGCCAGGGGGACAGCCGATAGAAATAGCTGTTCCCCGCCCAGGTGAAGCCGCCGCCCCGCTCGCTCACGACGAAACCGCCGTGGGGATTGGCGACGACGTTCGACCACGGCGCCGGCGGCACCCGATCGCCGGCGACGCGAATCTCGTAGTCGCCGTCCTCGCCGAGGCCACCGTGCCCGTTGTCGAACGGGGGCGGCAGCGGTGCCTCGCCGGCGCGGCGCTTCCGCCGTCGCTCGGTCTGCGCGATCGGGGCCAGCAGGGCCGGAAACTGCGCTCCGATCCGCTGCACGGCGCGAATTACGCGCGAGTCGCTCCGCGCGGGTGCCCGCGTTTCCACGGGCACGGCGGTCTCCTCCTCCAGCCGCTCGGCGCTGATGACGGCGGCCGCCACGATCCGGCCGAGCGGCCGGCCGTCGCACGGGATGTGGGCGCGGGCGGTGGCGCGCAGCATGAGCAGGTCGTCCCCCCCGATCAGGTCGCGGCGCCGCATGAACACGCCCCCGGGCCGGTCGAACGAGGCCGGGTCGCCCGTCGTGTAGACCGCCGCCGTGATCCGGTCGCCCAACTCCTGGAGGTACGTCGGGGCGTGCTCGTTGAGGATGACCAGGTCCACCGTCATGCCCCGGCGGCGCCAGTAGCGGTGCGCGGCCAGGAGCTGGCGCAGCGTCGGCAATCCGTCCGCGGAATCGATCGTGGCCAGCAAGATGGGCCAGTCGCCCGAAAGACCGTGGGACCAGAGCAGCGGCTGGGAGCCGCGATTGCGGCGAAGCTCGGCCTGGGGGGCCCGAAGCGCGGCCGTGCCGTAGAAGAGGTGGCCCGCCAGCTCCTGGAAGACCGCGGCGTCGGCCGGCGTGAGCTGCAGCTCGCGGAGCTCCACCTGGCTCCCGGTCCAGGCCAGGTCGAGCGCGCGCTGCGCCGCGTGCGGGTCGTGATAGCGATCCGCCAGCTCGAACGCCCGGTCGCGCGTCGTGGCCACGAGCGTCGTGAACGCCACGGAGGCCGACTGGCCCGGGGCGAGGAGGATCCGCGTCCGGATGGCGAAGATGGGATCGAGCACCGCGCCGGTGGTGCAGGAGAGCGGGCCGTCGGCTTCGAGCGCCACCGGATCGCGGGTCGAGCGGCCGCGGCCCAGGAAGCGCGCGCGGTCGGTTTCGCAGGTGGCCTCGCCGACGCGGTCCTTGCCGGTGTCCAGCACGTGCACGCACCAGAGCGACTGCTCCGTCGCGGACCGCGGGCGCCGGGTGGCCGTAATGGCGCTACACCAGTCGTGCCACTCGGTCTCGACGAACAGGTTGCCGAACGCCGGATGCGCGCGGTCGGCCTCGGGCGGGGCGAGCACGATCTCGCCGTAGCTGGTGACCTCGACCTCCTTGGGCTCGGTGCCGTTGTTGGTCACCGTCACCCGGCGTACCTCGGCCGCGTCCTCGGGGACGACGGTGATCTCGGTGCGGGTCTCGATGTCGCCGTCCGCGCGATGGAAGGTGACGCGGTCGGTCGCGAGATACGCGTGGTACCAATCCGCGGGCGCGCACACCGGCTGGTGACTCGCGGACCATGCCCGCACGGCCGACAGGTCCTTCAGGTAGCAGAACTGTCCCGTCGCGTCGCGGGTGCCGTCCGCACGCCAGCGGGTCACGGCCATCGTCTCGTAGCGGCTGTACCCGCCGCCGCAGTGGCTCACCATGACGGTGTAGGGCAGGTGTCCCAGGAGCGCGATGTGCGGCGTCGTCGTGTCGGGAGTGTCGAGCTCGCGGACGGAGGGCCGCTCCACCTCGGCTTCGGGCAGGCTCTCGTCCTTGCGACCACCCTGCGGCTCCTGCAGCACGAGCCGGCGCGGAATGCGTTCGTGCAGCAGCAGCTCCGCGGAGCGGACGACGGGGTCGTCGTGGAAGCGGCGCTGCCACACCTGCGCGGCCAGCGCGTTGGTGAGGGCCACGAGGCCCATCCCCAGGTGGTGCGCCATGTACGCGCCCACGATGGCGTAGCCGAGGTCGGGGTCGGGACGGGTGAAGTCGATCGCGTCGCGGAAGCCGTAGGGGCCGAGGGCGCCCTTCATCTCCAGCCGCTCGAGGTTCGCCAGGGCGCGCTGGGGGTCGATGAGGCATGCGAGGACCGACGCGTACGGCGCCACCACCACCTCCCGGCCGAGCCCGCGCTTGAGGGCCAGATCGGGGACGCCGAAGGGACGATACTGGTAGGTCTGGTGCCGATCCCGCACGTTGTAGGCGCTCTCGCTCACCCCCCAGGGCACGCCGCGCTCGCCGCCCCACGCCACTTGCCGCTCGAACGCGCCCTCGCAGGTCTGCGCCAGCACGGTATCCGGGAACGAGCGCATGACCAGCATCGGCATCAGATACTCGAACATGCTCCCGCTCCACGACACCAGCGCCGGCGCCCCCGCCGTGTAGGTCAGGGTCCGGCCGAGCCGGAACCAGTGCTCCACCGGGATGTCGTTCTTGGCGATGGCCATGAAGCTGGCCAGGCGGGCCTCGGAGGCGAGGAGATCGTAGTAGGATCCGTCGAGCGAATGCGACGTCTGCTGGAAGCCGATGGCGAACAGCTTCCGCTCCCGGTCGAAGAGAAACCGGAAGTCCATCTCGGTGGCGTAGTCGTAGGCGCGATCGGCGATCGCGCGGAGCCGGACGACCAGGCCGGCCGCCTCCGCCGAAGCGGCGGCAAGCTCGGCGAGGGTGGTCGCGCCCGCCGCCAGGCCGTCGGGCCACTCGGCGTACTGCGCGATGAGCGCCGCGCTCCAGGTGATCCACTCGGTGGCCGATTCCCGCGCCGCGCTCGACAGCGGCACGCGCGCGAGCTCCGCCTCGGCGAGCAGGAGCGGCGTCGTGATGGTCGCGAGTCCCGCGGCGGAGGGGGGCGTGCGCCGGGCCTGGACGAGCGCCGCCCGGGCGGCGCGCACCTGCTCCGCCGCCCGGCCTCCCGGTGCGTGCTCCCGCACGCGATCGTCCGCGAGCTCCAGCGAGGTGTCGAGCGCGCGCCAGATGCGCTGGTCCACCGCCGGCTGGTGGACCAGCGCCAGGCAGGCCTGGCGAAGCGCGACGAGGTGCCCGGCCAGATTCCCGCTGTCCACGGTGGAGACGTAGGCGGGCTCCAGGACGCTCAGGTCGCGCAGGTCGTACCAGTTGTAGAAGTGTCCCCGGAACCGCCGCATCCGCTCGAGCGAGCGAAGCGCGAGCTCCAGCCGCCGCGTCATATCCTCCAGGGTCAGGAACCCGAGATCCCGCGCGCTCACCGTGGCGAGCAGCTGGAGGCCGATGTTGGTGGGCGAGGTGCGCATCGCCACGACCGGGTCGGGGTCCTCCTGGAAGTTGTCCGGCGCGAGCCAGCTCGTGTCGGCGGCCACGAACCGGTCGAAGAACCGCCAGTGCAGCAGCGCGTAGCGGAGCGCCAGGCGCCGGCTCCGCGGCGGCAGGCGGTGGTCGCGCCGGCCGGCCGGCGAGCCGAGCGCGTAGGCGACGGCCGGGGCCACCAGCCAGGCCAGGATGAGCGGGAACACCACGATCGCGCTCAACCACCCGACCTCGTCGCTGGCCATGGGGTGCCTCGCGCGCCACAGCACCCCCGCCAGGATCGCGACGGCGATCGCCACCGCCGGCCACATCCCCCGCCACGCCACCCGGGGATCGTCGGGCATGCCGCGCTCGATGTGGGAGGCCGTCTGCCACTCGAGCAGGTGGCGGCGCGAGACACCCATGCGCCAGAGCGTGCGCACGATCGCGTCCGCCGACACGAACGCCTGATGCGGAAGGAAGACGAGCGCGAGCCCGATCTGCTGCGCACTCGTGAGCGCGTCGCGCCCGACCGCGCCGTAGTAGGCCCGCCACGACTTGTCGAGAGGCGGTCGGAACAGCGCCAGCAGGAGCGAGACGATCCAGGGCGCCATGACGGCGCCAAGGCCGAGGAGGGTCGCCCGGAGCGGCGAAATCGTCAGCAGCGTCCAGCCCAGCACCAGGAAGGCGAGCTGCGCCAGCTCGATGGTGCTCCGCCGCAGGTTGTCGACGATCTTCCACCGCGAGAGGAGCGAGAGACGGTTGCGCTCGGGACCGCCCGGGCCCGGCACCGTTCCCGTGAGCCACGGCAGGAGCTGCCAGTCGCCGCGGATCCAGCGGTGCTTCCGACGGGTGAAGGTCAGGTACCGGGTGGGGTAGTCGTCGTAGACGATCACGTCCGTGGCGAGGCCGGCCCGGGCGTAGTTACCCTCGATCAGGTCGTGCGAAAGGAGGGTGTTCTCGGGAAACCGGCGGGTGGCCTGCTCGAACGCCGCGACGTCGTAGACCCCCTTGCCCGTGAAGCTTCCTTCGCCGTAGAGGTCCTGGTAGACGTCGGACACGGCAGTCGTGTAGGGATCGACGCCCGGGTGCCCCGAATGGATGGCGGCGAAGACGGAGCGGTGTGCGCTCGGCAGCGACACGCCGACCCGCGGCTGCAGGATCCCGTAGCCGCGCACCACCCGGCCGAGCACCGGGTCGTACTCGGCCCGGTTGAGAGGATGGGCGAGCGCCCCCACCAGGAGCGGGGCCGCGTCGGGGGGCAGCACGGTGTCGGCGTCGAGGGTGATGACGTAGCGCACGCTCCGGATCGGGGTCGTATCGCCCACGAGGACGCTGAACGCCTCCCGCGCCCCGGTCAGCACGAAATAGTTGAAGTCGGCCAGCTTGCCGCGCTTCCGCTCCCACCCCATCCACACGCCCTCGTGCGGGTTCCACCGTCGCGGGCGGTGAAAGAGGTAGAACGCATCCTCGCCGCCCTTGGCGTAGCGGACATTGAGCGCGCGAACGCCGTCCACCGCGGCGGCGACGATGGCCGCGTCTCCCTGGTCCGTTTCGGTCGTAGCGTCGGTGAAGTCGCTCAGCACGGCGAAGTGGAGATGCGCCTCGCGGTTGGCCAGGAACTGCACCTCGAGGTTCTCGAGCGCCTCGCGCACGGCCTCCACGCTGCCGAACAGCGTCGGGATGACCACCGCGGTGCGAAACTCGGGCGGCACGCCGAGCTCGTGCAGGTCGAGCTTGGGCAGCGGTCGCGGCGGGAGAAACGCG
>JBBQDU010000119.1:0-7756 GCA_038320055.1 Gemmatimonadales bacterium
TCTTTCCCCAACCTCACCGTTCTCGATCACCCGCTCATCCAGCACAAGCTCTCGATCCTCCGGGACCGGGAGACCAGCACGCGCGACTTCAAGCAGCTGGTGGGCGAGATCTCCACCCTGATGGCCTACGAGGCCACCCAGGATCTGGCGACGGAGCCGGTCGAGATCCAGACGCCGCTCGAGCGGATGACCGGGCGGCAGGTGTCCGGCAAGAAGCTGACGCTGGTGCCGATCCTCCGGGCGGGGCTCGGCATGGTGGACGGCATCGCGCAGTTGATCCCGTCGGCGCGGGTGGGCCACATCGGTCTCTACCGGGATCACGACACGCTCAAGCCGGTGGATTACTACTTCAAGATCCCCGCGGCGGAGGTGGAGCGCGACTTCTACGTGCTCGATCCGATGCTGGCCACCGGCGGCTCGGCAGTCGCCGCGGTCGCCGCGCTCAAGGAGGCGGGCGCGCGGCGAATCCGCTTCCTCTCGATCGTGGCCGCGCCCGAGGGCGTCGGGCGGATGCTCGAGACCCATCCCGACGTGCACATCTTCACCGCCGCGCTCGACCGCCAGCTCAACGAGGTCGGCTACATCCTGCCGGGCCTCGGCGACGCGGGCGACCGACTCTTCGGCACCCGCCACCTCTGAGTTCACCTTCGGCCGCGGACGGGCCATGACCGCAATTCGTCTGACGTTCTGGGGGGCCGCGGGGCAGGTGACCGGCTCGATGCACCTGCTCGAGGCGGCAGGCGGCCGGTTCCTGCTCGACGCCGGCCTGTTCCAGGGACACCGCGCCCAGACCCACGAGCTGAACGCGCGGCTGCCGTTCGATCCCCGCCGCCTCGACGGCATCGTGCTCAGCCACGCCCACATCGACCACAGCGGGCGGCTGCCGCTCCTGGTGCGCCACGGCTTCCACGGGCCGATCTACACGACCCCGGCCACCCGCGATCTGTGCGCCGTCATGCTCCCCGACGCGGCGCACATCCAGGAGAAGGATCACGAGCATCTCCGGCGGCGCGGCACGCCCGGCCCCGAGAGCGAGCCGCTCTACACGCTCCCCGACGCCGTGGCGGTCCAGGAGCTGATGGTCGGGGTTCCCTACCGGCGGATCACGCACCTCAGAAAGCACCTGGCGCTGGAGTTCGTCGAGGCCGGCCACATCCTCGGCTCCGCGTCCATCGATCTCCGGTTGACCGAGGGCGGGCACCACCGGCTCGTCTTTTCGGGCGACATCGGCCGGAGCGGCCTCCCGATCATCCGCGACCCCGAGCCGCCGTCCGGCCCGATCGACACCCTGGTCGTGGAATCCACCTACGCCGACCGCGACCATGAGTCGGTGGCCGGCGCCGAGGAGCGGCTGGGCGAGGCGGTGCGCCGGACGGTGGCGCGCGGCGGCAAGGTGCTCATCCCCGCCTTCGCGCTCGGCCGGGTGCAGGAGATCGTGTACAGCCTGCACCAGCTGTACCGGGCCCGCCGCATCCCCGAGGTGCCGATCTTCATCGACAGCCCGCTGGCCGTGGAGACGACGACGGTCTTCCGGATGCATCCCGAGGTCTTCGACGAGCGGGAGCAGCTCATCGCCGAGGGACTCGCGCTGTTCGACTTCTCGCTGGTGCGCTACGTGCGGGACGCGGCGGCCTCCAAGGCGCTGAACGAGCTCCAGGGACCGGCGATCATCGTCGCGGCGAGCGGGATGGCGGAATCGGGGCGCATCCTCCACCACCTGGCGCACGGCATCGGCGACTCCCGGAATCTCGTCCTGTTCGTCGGCTTCCAGGCCGAGCACACGCTGGGCCGGCGGATTCAGGCCGGCGAGGAGGTGGTGCGGATCTTCGGGCAGGACTACCCGAGGCGCGCCGAGGTCGAGACGATCGGCGGCTACTCCGCCCACGCGGACCGGCGCGAGCTGCGCGCCTGGATCCGCAATCTGGGTGGCACCATCCGCCGCGCCTTCGTGGTCCACGGCGAGGCGCAGGCCCTCGGTGCCATGGCGACGATCCTCCGCGAGGAGGGCGTCCGCGAGGTGATCCTGCCGAAGCACGGCGAAGCGTTCGACCTGTAACCGGAGCGCCACCGCCGTGCTTCGCGTCATTCGCCAGGCGATCATCCTGCTGCTGCTCGCGGGCGCGATCATCTACACGGTCTCGCTGATCCAGGTCCTGGTGGTCAGCCAGCAGGATCAGCGGCAACCGGTCGACGCCATCGTCGTTCTCGGCGCGGCGCAGTACAACGGGCGGCCGTCGCCCGTGCTGCGGGCGCGCCTCGATCACGCGCTCACGCTCTATCGCGAGCGGCGGGCACCCCTGGTCATCGTCACCGGCGGCGTGGGCCGCGGCGACACCACCAGCGAGGCGCTGGTCGGCCAGCGCTACCTCGTCTCCCGCGGCGTCCCCGAACAGGCGGTGGTGGCGGAGGGCGAGGGACGCACCACCATGGCGTCGATGAACGCCGTGACCCGCTGGCTCCGCCCGCGCGGCCTCCGGCGGGTGCTGCTCGTCAGCGATCCCTTCCACATGTTCCGGCTCCGGCTCGAGGCGCGCCGCACGGCGCTCGAGGCGTACACCTCGCCCACCGAGAGCAGTCCCATCTCCGACAACCCCGTCCTCGAGCTCCGCTACCTGCTGGCCGAGGGATTCAAGATCCCCGTCGCGTGGGCGCTGAGCTGGTGAACCGTCCATGGCCCTGATCTCGTCCGAACGCCTGTACACCGGCCGCATCGTCAACCTCGATCGCGATCACGTCCGCTTCCCCGACGGCTCCGCCGGCCATCTGGAGATGCTGCGCCATCCGGGCGCGTCGGCCGTGGTGCCGTTCCTGGACGACCCGGGAGCGCCCGATCCGCGCGTGCTGCTCATCCGGCAGTTCCGTCACGCCGCCGAGGGCTTCATCTGGGAGGTGCCGGCCGGCCGCCTCGACCCCGGCGAGTCACCCGAGGACTGCGCCCGCCGCGAGCTGGAGGAGGAGACCGGCATGCGCGCCCGCACGATCGAGCATCTGACCACCATCTACACGACGCCGGGCTTCACCGACGAGCGGATTCATCTTTTCATGGCGCAGGGGCTGGAGGACGGCGCCCACCACCGGGAGGCGGACGAGTTCATGGAGCTGCATACGCTCCCATGGTCGGCGGTGCTCGACCTGGTGCGCACGGGGGCAATCCAGGACGCGAAGACCTTAACAACTTTGTTGTTTGTTCAATGTTTTAGACGAAATCCTTGAACATTTCGGCGGCGTGCGGTAACTTGACTGAGCGAGTCCACCGTGGGCTCGTAGACACTCTGTTCAAGGTTGCCCGTATGGCGGGCAAGGAGCCGCCGTGGCCGTTTCTCAGCGGTGGGGCAGTGCCGGGGTCGCCCTCCAGGTGGTCCCCGAGAATGCCCAACTGGTCGCAGCCCACCTGGCCGGAGATCCGCGCGCCTTCCAGGCGCTGGTGGTCCGCTTTCGGCCCCGGCTGATCAACTTCGTGTTTCGGATGATCGGCGACCGGGAGCGGGCGGAAGACCTGGTCCAGGAAGCCTTCATCCGGGTCCACCGGCACCTGCACCGGTTCGATCCCACCAAGAAATTCTCGACCTGGATCTACACGATCGCGTCGAACCTGGCCAAGAACGAGCTGCGCAACCGCAGCCGGAGCCCGCTCGTCTATTACCAGTCGCTCCGGCCCAATGGGGAGGAGGACCAGCGCCCCCTGCAGTTCGAGGATTCGAGCAGCCGGCCGGACGACATGTACACCAACCGGTATCTCCGCGAGATGGTGGACGCCACGGTGGCGACCCTCTCGCCGCATCACCGCACGGTGTTCGTCATGCGCGAGCTGGAGGGACGCAGCTACGAGGAGATCGCCGAGCTCACCCACTGCAACCTGGGCACCGTGAAGAGCCGTCTCAACCGGGCCCGCCACGCCTTCGCCGAGCGGATCGCGCCCTTTCTCGACTGACACCGCCGAGGCGGGGCCTGCACCCCGGAGCACAACGCCCCGGGGTGACTCGGTTGGCCGTTTGGCGGCCCCCCGCCTACAATTCGTCATGCCCCCCCATACGTACGACGCGCTGCTGCGCTCGCTGCCCAAGGGCCCGCCAGCCGCGGTGTACTATCTGCACGGCGCCGAGGACGTTCTGAAGGACGAGGCGGTCCAGGCGATCGTCGACCTGGCGCTCGACCCGGGCCTCCGCGACTTCAATTTCGACCAGCGCTCAGCCGCCCAGCTCGACCCGGAGGCCGTGTTCTCGCTCTGCACCACGCTGCCCATGATGGCCGAGCGCCGCGTCGTCGTGCTGCGCGAGGTCGAGGGGTGGAAGCGGAAGCCCAAGACCCGCGCGGCCTTTCTCAAGTATCTCGAACGCCCTTCGGCGGAGACGGTGGTCGTCCTCGTTCAGAGCGCCACGGAGGAGCACGCCGACAAGGATCTGGTGCGGGGCGCCTTCGCGGTGGACTGCGAGCCCCTGCCCGCCGAGCGCGCCCGGCGCTGGCTGCTCCGTCGCGCCACCGCGCTTGGCGTGAGCCTCGAGGACGCGGCCGCCGACCATCTCCTCGCGGCCACCGGCAACAGTCTCGGTGCCGTGGCCGCGGAGTTGCAGAAGCTCTCGGCCCTGCCGGCCGGGACGCCCCTCACCGTCGAGCAGGTCGGCGGACTGATGGGTATCCGGCGCGGCGAGACGATCTACGATTGGCGCGACGCGGTGCTCGACGGCCACCCCGGCATGGCGGCCGCGATGATCGGGTCCCTGCTGGATCAGCCCGGAGTGACCGCGGTGCGGTTGATCACGCTCCTCGGGACCTCGCTCACCGGCGTCGGGCTCGCGCGCGCGCACTACGACCGGCGCGTTCGCGGGGGCAGCCTGGAGCGACTGGTGTTCGACCGGCTACGCCAGCTCCGGCTCTTCGGCCTGCCCGATTGGAAGGCGGAGAGCGCCCGCTGGGCGCGATGGGCCGCGGCGTGGCCAGCGACCCGGGTGGGGGCGGCGCTCCGCGCCGCGCGCGACGCCGATCAGGCGCTCAAGAGCACGACCATTTCCGACGAGCGCGGGATCCTCACGGATCTCGTGCTCCGACTGACCGTTCGGCAGGTGGAGGCCGCATGAGGGTGTCGATCATCGGGTGCCTGGCGGGCGGCGCGCTGGCGGTGGCCGCCTCCGGCGCCGCGGCCCAGACCGATCCGCGGCTCGTGGACGCCGTGCGCGCGGCCCAGGAGGGCCAGAGCGACTCGGCGCGCGCAACGGTGGATCGGCTCCTTGCCGCCACGCCGCCGGCCGACACGCTCTACCCGCAGATCCTGTACACGCTCGCGATGGTCGCCGGCACCGCGGGCGACATGCGCCACCAGCTTCAGCGCGTGGCCGTGGAATACGGCACCTCGCCCTGGGCCGACGACGCGCTGCTGCGCCTCGTGCAGATGGACTACGCCACGCGCAACTTCGACGGGGCGGCGCGGAACCTCGAGCGGCTCCGGCTCGACTTCCCCTCGACGCCGCTCCTGGCGCAGGCGGCCTACTGGGCGGGGCGGACGTACTTCGACGCCAACAACCCCACGGCCGCCTGCCGCTGGCTGACGGAGGGAATGGCGCACGCCAGCGGCGACGTCGAGCTCCAGAACCGGCTCGCGTATCTCCACCAGCGCTGCGGCCCGGGCAATGAGAGAACGGCGACGGACAGCACGCGCGCCGACTCGGGTGCGATTCGGACCGCGGCGGACAGCACCCGCCCTGACTCGGGTGCGATCCGGACGGCGGCGGACAGCACGCGCCGCGACACGTCGGCGGTGGCCGGCGCCGCTTCCGCGAAGCCCGCGCCAGCGAAGCCCGCGCCGGTCAAGCCCGCGCCGCCTGCCCGCACCGTCTATCGCGTCCAGATCGCCGCGGTGGCGACGCGGAAGGGCGCCGAGGACGAGGCCAAGAAGGCGCGCCCGCTCGGCCTGACCGTGCTGACGGTCGAGGAGAAGGGCCTCTTCAAGGTCCGGCTCGGCGAGTACCCCACGCGCGAGGCGGCCCAGAACGCCGCGGCCAGTCTCAAGGCCAAGCTCGGCGGTAGTCCGTTCGTCGTCGCGGAGCCCTGAGCGACGGGGATGTCCGCGCGCGCGCTGCTGCTCGCCGGTGGCGTCCTCGCAGCGGGCTGCGCATCTCCGCCGGCGCCGCCGCCCGCGCCCGCAGTTCCGGGTCCGCCCGCCGTTCCCGGCCCGTCCGCTCCCTGCACGCTCGCGACCGACAGCGCGGGCCCCTCCCGCACCGTGACCGCCGCCTTCGAGGATCCGGCCGACGCCCGCCGCTCACAGCTCGCGGCATCGGAGGACGCACCGGTCAGGCTCGACTGCGAGGGCCGCGCCTCGCCCGGTTTGGCCGTCGCGTGGTCGCGAGATACGACGGGCCGGTTCTGGACCCTCGAGTTGGGCGAAACGGCGACAGCCGACATCGCGGCCACCGACACGACCGCACCCCGGACAGCGGCCGCGGTGGCCGCCGCCTGGCGCGCCGACTCCGCTGCGGCCTCGGCGCTCGAGTGGGCGGGCGTCGAGTCGCTCGTCCCTCTGGATGCGCGCCGCCTGGTGGTGGGCTTCTCGAGCCCGGCGCTCGAGTTGCCCCCGCTCTTCGCCGACCGCGCGCTCGGCCTGCCACGCGCCGACGGCCGCGCTAGTCTGGACCCCTCGGCGCCAGGCGGCGATCTCCGGGACGCCGTGGATCGAGGCACCGACCTCGTGCACACCACCGACCCCGACCTGCTCGACTACGCCCGCCGCCGACCCGATCGGAAGGTCGTCCCGCTACCCTGGAGCCGCAGCTATCTGCTGGTGCTGCCCGCAGGCGGCCCCGGTATCGGCGCCGCCGTTCCGGCCGATAGCGCGGCGTTCAGGGCCGGCCTCGCGCGCGATGCCGTCCGGGCCGATGCGCGCGTTCCCGAGGGGCCATTCTGGTGGGAGGGCCGCGACGCCTGCGCACGGCGACGCGCGTCGGCGGCGCCCCGCCGGCGCGTGGACGCGATCGCGTTTGACGCGGCGGACCGCGTCGCCCGGGACCTGGCCGAGCGGATCGTGGCGCTTGCGGGCACCACCGGACTGGCCACCAAAGGCCTTCCACCCGACAGTCTCGACGCGGCACTCCTGTCGGGAAGCGCGCGCGCATTCGTGCTCAGAGTGCCCGGACACGCGTCCGAGCCGTGCCGTGAGACAGCGGACTGGCCCCCGGCCGCGGTCGTCGTGCCGCTGGTCGAGACCAGAGCCTTCGCGATCCTTCGCCGCGGGACGCCGCCGCTCTCGGTCGAATGGGACGGCGCCCTCCGCCCGGCCGCCCCGTGAGCTTCCGCTCGCGTGCCTTCGTCGCCCTCGCCGTGGCGGCCCTCGTACCGCTCGCCGTCCTGGCGCTGGGCGTCCGGCGCGAGATGTCCCGCCGGCTGACCGACGAGGACGCGCGGCGGGGCGAGGCAGCGGTCGCGGCGCTTCAGGACGATCTGGCCCGGCAGAGCGAGGCGGTCGCGGCCCGCCTGGCCACCTTCGGCGCGGAGCTTCGGCGCGACAACCGCGTTCGGCTGGCCGTGGTCGACGGAGACCCCGCCGCGCGGCGTGCGCTGCTCGACGTCGCCGGGGGGGCCATGCGCGCCGCGGGGCTCGACATGCTGCAGGTCCAGGACAGCGCGGGCCGGATCCTGACCTCCGGGCACTTCCGGAACGAGTTCGATGCGCTGCGGCCCGCCCTGCCGCTCGCGCTCCAGGCGGCGGGAGCAAGCCCCGTGCTAGTGCGGGCGCGCACCGCGGACACCTCGGTGGTCGTGCTGG
>JBBQDU010000120.1:0-7697 GCA_038320055.1 Gemmatimonadales bacterium
GACATCGGGAACGCCAGGAACCCGCCGGGCGAGCCGAGGTCGTAGGACCGGCCGCCGAGGTTGAACAGCATGCGAACGCGGCGCCAGCGAACGTCGGGCAGCGCGCCGATGAGATCGAGGAAGAAGAGCAGCGTCCGGTCCAGGTGCAGGATGTGGTGGTAGCCGAGCGGGTAGAAGTGCCCCTCGCGCTCGAAGCTGCCGGCCAGCCCGCCGAGGTTGGGGCCGCGCTCGATGACGGTGATGTCTCTGATCCCCGCGCGGGCTAGGGTGTAGGCGGCCGCCACGCCGGAAAGTCCGCCGCCGAGCACGACCACCGAAGGCGTCGCCATCGCTAGCGCTCCGGCACCAGAAGCGAGAGCTCGTCGATCCGGAACACCGCCGGGCGGTAGTCCGGGGTGATCCTCACCTCGCCGACGGTGTCGGAGATCCAGACGGTGAGCGTCGTCGTGCTGTCGTGGATCGTGTCCCAGGTGCCGCGCTCCCAGTTGGCCCGGTCGCCGGTGGGCGAGTACTTGTAGAACCGGTCGGACGCGAACGCCGGCTGGGCGCCCGGCTTCCATCGGAGCCCGACGTAGGGCAGCGTGCCGTCGTCGCTGTGGTAGCGGTAGCGCAGCCGGATGCCAGACACCACCCGGTCGGCGGGCAGCCGGAACGTGAGCCAGGGATCCGGCCCCTCCACTCTCGCGGTGCTGTCGTGCCAGACGAGTTGGGTGACCTCGACAGGCGTGAGCTCCAGCGGGATGGCGCGGAACGCCGTGTCCTCGCGAAGCGCCGCGTACTGTCCCACCCGTGCCCGCTTGAGCATCGGCAGGTAGCGGGCGGCCACGTCCTGGTGGGGGTGGAGCCAGGGTCCGTAGCGATGGAGCAGCTCGTTGAGCGGCACCCCGGCCGCCATGTCCCGCTCAAACCCGCCCAGTTCGCCCCGGAGTTCCCGGGCGTAGGCCAGGCCGAATGCGGTGTTGCCCCACAGCGCCGCCAGCGAGGCGACGGCCAGTCCCGTCCGCATGCGTGCGCCGGTGTGCGACCCGTAGAGGAGCCAGGCAAAGTAGATCGCGCACCACGCGGGGAAGGCCAGGGTGACGTAGCGGGTCTCGAAGCCGTTTCGCCCCAGGCCGAGGCCGAGCGCGAGCGACGCGAGCGCCGCAAGGACGAGGAAGAGGCCGGCGGCGCGAGCCCGCTCGGTCGGGCGCTCACGACAGGCGGTGACCAGCAGCAGCACCGAGGCGCCGAACGCGGCGAGGGTCGCGAGCCCGGTGAGCGGCCACAAATCCCGAGTGGCGGGGCCCATCCCGATGGTCACGAATTTCGCGGCGGTCGTGAGGGTCTGGAGGATGCTTTGGCTCTTCGGGTGATACGGCACCGGCTGCCACCCGACGAAATAGACGAGCGTCAGCACCAGCGCGCCGCCACCGAGCCCGAGCAGCAGCGGGTCGCCGTGGGTGTCCTCCTCACCGGTCCAGCGCTCGGGCAACAGCGCCAGCGCCAGGGGCCACGCCGCCAGCGCCGGGACCATGCCCAGCCCGTTGGCGCCACACAGCGGCAGCAGCAGGGCGCACACCCCCACGATGACCGCCGCACGGCGGACGGGGATCGTGGCTCCTGCCCGAACCACCGCGACGAGCGCCACGCAGGCGATGGCCACCGAGGCGAAGAACTGGAGCTGCCAGCCCCAGAGCAGGTTGGCGGCCTGGCCGCAGTTGAGCATGGCGAGCGGAAAGAACGCGTCGGCCGCGCTCGGCCGGGCCCGGAGTCGCGTCGCCACGACGATCATGGCGGCGGCCAGACCCGCCATGAGCAGGACGTCGAAGTACATGGTGACGCGCATGTCGACCAGCGTGAGCCGGTTGAGGCCCAGGAACACCAGGCGCGGCAGCGGTACCCGGTGCTCGTTGTGCTGCGACCAGAGCCAGTCCCAGGACACCGGCTGATTCCGCGTGAGCGTCGGAATCATGTCCCAGTCGTCCCACGAGGGGACGTTGCTGGCGTAGCGGGCGACGAACAGCATCGCGCCGGCCAGCATCGCAGCCCAGACCACCCAGGCGATCGCGGCGCCCGCGCGGAAGCGAGGTGCGCTCATCGGCGGGCCCGCTCGTAGACGCGGGCGCCCGTGCCGGGTGTCTGATAGACCAGCCGCCACGCGGCGGGCCGGCGGGCCACGACCGGCGCGGCATAGCGCTCGGAGATGCCGGGCAGGCCGAGCTCGTCGAGCACGAGGAAGGTGGCCGGCACCGCGTCCAGATAGTCGGCTGCCCGGTCGGGGTCGGGCTCGAGGGGCGGGAGCACCGCCCGGCGGCCGGTGCGGAGATAGGCCAGATGCGGCACCGAGGTGGCCACGACGTCGTTCGGGGCGGCGTGACGCCGGACGTACTCGAAGGCCGGATCGAGCGCGTGCCACACCGGCTCGTAGGTGAGCAGGCGGCCGGGCCGCTCGGTGCCGTCGGCGGCGTAGTAGCTGATCGGCAGCAGGCCGCGCAGGAAGCCGCCGGCCACTACGGTCTGCACCAGGAGCAGCACCGCGAGCGGCGCGGTGGCGACGAAGGCGCCGGCCGTCCGCCACGCACCGCCCCGGCCTGCCAGCCACCGGGCGCCGGCGTCGAGCGCCACCAGCAGGAACAGGAAGGACAGCGGCGTGAGCGGAGCGAGATAGCGCCAGAATTGACTGGGCCAGGGTGTCAGCGACACCATCGCGATCGATGCGCCGAAATAGAGGGGCAGTCGCCACTCCCCGCGGCGCAGCATCAGCACCGCGCCGACGAGCGCGCCGCCGCCGAGGAGCGCCAGGCAGACGACGGTCGCGGACAGCACGACATCACGCGGCGGCGCCGGCACGTGGAGCGGGCGGAACGCCTTGTCGAGCACGTAGGGCGCGCTCGCGACGGCGATCCACGCACTCTCGCCGAGGCTGCGCGGCATCACCAGCAGGTTCCGGCCGACCCGCCCCGCGAGGTCCCGCGGCGAGGTGCGGCCCAGCTCGGGCTGGAACGGATCCACTAGCCAACTATTCTGGCCGTAGGTGACGTTGGCGTAATAGTACGGCGCGCGCTGATACGGATACGCCGGCGCATGATACTCGGCGCTTTCGGCGACGCGGCTCGTGTGCGACTGCCAGACCAGCACGGGAAGCGCCGCCGCGGCCACGCGGAGTGCCGCCTGGCCGAACCGCCGCCGCACCAGGCTGTCCGCCACCCAGACCGCCAGCAGGGCGATCCCTGCCGTCCGGAGCAGGTAGGACGCGGCGGCCAGGACCCCGGCGGTGACGGCGTAGGCGGGCCGCTCGCTTCGCCTGAGGCAGAGCAGGAAGAGCATGGCCACGAGCGCGAACGGGATCTCCGCGTAGAGCGAGTCGGACGGATACAGGAAGCTGTAGAACGACAGTCCGGTCCCGGCCGTGGCGGCCAGCGCGAGCGGCGGTGCCAGGAACCCGCGCATCAGAAGGTAGGCGGCCACCAGATAGAGACCGGACAGCACGAAGTAGCTCCTGCGGAGCGCGGAGCCGACGACGACGTAATCGCTGGTGCCGAGCACCCGCTGGTGCACGGCCACGAACGCCGGCAGGAGCGGCGGGTACTGCACGGCCTGGATCTCGCCCGGCTCGTTGAGCATGCGGTAGCCCTTCCCCTCGGCCAGGGAGGTACCGAGCACGTAATAGGTGCTCGCGTCCCAGCGCAGGTCGATGGGCCCCTGCAGGCGTCCGGCCCACAGGGCGATCCAGAGGAGCAGGACGCCGCCCAGGCACAGGGCGTCCAACCGGCCCGGACAACGACGGCGCACGGCCGCATTATCTTGCACGGTCTTCCGACTTCATCCGAAGAGGTCCTCCGTGAAGGGACTCCACCGGCCCCTCGGGCCGGTCCTGCTCCTGTTCGCGCTCGCGCTGCTCCTGCGCGTCGCCCTCGCGGCGCGCGAGGATCTGTGGGCGGACGAGCTGTTCTCGCTCGCGGTGGCCACCGGTCACAGCCTCGAGCATCCGGCCGCGGCCGCCGTGCCGGCCCTGGGCGATTTCGTCGAGCCGGCGGGGGCCGTGCCGCCCGCAGCATTCCGCCGATATCTGGCGCACGACGCGCCGCCGGCGGGCCCCGGACGCGTCATCCGCGCCGTCCTTCTCTCCGACACCAGTCCACCACTCTACTATCTGGCGCTCTCGCTCTGGACCCGCATCGCGGGCACCGGCGACCTGGCGCTCCACGGTCTGTCCGTGGCCTGGGCCCTCGCGACGCTGCCGCTGATCTGGCTGCTCGGGCGGCGATTCGGCGACCCGCGAGCGGCGGCGATCGCGGTCGCGTTGTTCGCCGTCGCCCCGGTGAGTCTCTACTACTCGGTCGAAGCGCGCATGTACGCGATGCTCTGGTTCTTCGCCGCGCTGACCGCCTGGCTCACGCTCCGGCTCCACGATCGCGGGGGCCTGATGACCGCGGCGCTCTGGATCCTGGCGAGCGCGGGGGGCCTGCTCACCCACTACTTCTACGTCTTCGTCTGGGCGGCCTCGGTCGCGTGGCTCGCGCTCCGGCCGGGCCGGTGTCCGCGACCGCTGCTGGCCGGCGCGCTGGTCCTCGTGCTCGCGGTCGTCGCACCGTGGTATCGGGAGCTGCCGGCCAGCCTGGCCCAGTGGCGAATCACCGGCCATTGGCTCGACGGACGCCCGACTCCGGGCAAGTTGCTGACCGCGCCGCTCACGCTCGGCTGGAGTCTGCTGTCCGGCCACGGCGTGTGGGGCGGGGCCAAGCCGGCGGACGCCGTGGCCGCGCTCGTCGTTCTCGGCGCCGGCTTGCACTGGCTCCGCCGCGGCCGGGACGCCGTCCTCGGCGGAGGACGCGACCTCCTCTGGCTCACAGCGATCGCGGCGTGCATCGGCCCCGTGGTGTTCGACCTGCTCCGGGGCAGCGCGACCTCGCTCATCTCCCGCTACGCGCTGGGCGGAATGCCGGCGGCACTGCTGCTCGCGGCCCTGGCCATCGGCGCCCTGCCCTCGAGAGTCGGCCTCGGCGCGCTGGCGCTTCTCGTGGCGGCGTGGGCGCCGGGTCTTCGCGACGTCTTCGGAAGCAAGGCGCGCGCCTGGGAACCGTACCGTCGGGTGGCCGCCGAGGTCGGTGCCTGGGCCGGTCCCGGCGATCTCGTGCTGGTGCACGCCATCCCGTCGGGCCCGCTGGGCATCGCCCGCTATCTCGAAGCCGACGTACCGATGGCGGCGTGGGTCGGTCAGCTCGGCCGGCGCCGGGTGCCGGAGGACCTCGACGGCTTGCTTGCCGGCCGGTCGCGGGTCGCGCTCGTTCGCATCCACGACGTCGGCGAGCCGGCCCCGGAGGAAGCGTGGCTCCGGTCGCACGCCACGGTACTCCGCGAGGAGCACCGCGACGCCGCCACCATCGTCTACTTCGCGCTGCCGTCCACGCGGCGATAGATCCTGGGGCCGCTGTCGTTGACGGCGTAGATCAACCGCCAGCGATCGGGTCCCCGCTCGATCGCGGGGATCGTGTACCGGCGCCCCACGTCGAGAAAGCTCAGCTGATCCACCACCAGATACGTCACCGGCACCTGCTCTAGCAGTGTCTCCGCCAGCCCCGCATCGGCCTCGTACGGCGGCATGATGGCGGGCAGCCCGGTCCGGAGATAGGTCCAGTGCGGGGTCGAGGTCGCCACGATTTCGCCCGGCCTGGCGTGGCGGGCCAGCCAGTCGAGCCCGTCGTCGTGCAGCCGCCAGCTCCGGTCATAAAAGAAGAGCCGGTACTCGTGACGCTGTCCCGCCCGGTCGGTGTAGGCCGCCAGTGTGGGATGCTTGGTCATGGAGCGTGTCAACGTCATGATCTGCTGCGCCACGATGACACCGACGGTGGCCAGCATCACGAGCCTGAGGGCGCGCCAGCCGGGTGCCCGCGTCTCCGCCGCGCGCCGGGTGGACCACACCAGGACCGACACCAGTGCCAGCGTGAGGAACGGCGTGAGCGGCACCAGATAGCGGACGAACTGGATCGGCCAGGGGGTGACCGCGATGATGGCCAGGGACCCGACGGCGTACAGGACGAGCAGCGTCTGCCCCTGGATGGCCAGCAGCACGAAGCCGACGATCACGGGGACGCACATCGCGAAGAGCGCTGCATCCGCGGTCCACATCGGCACCCACGCGCCGGGCAGCCGCTGGTTCAGCTTGTCCACTTCCCCGCGCCACCAGCCGCGGTGCACGCTCACGCCTTCGCCGATCGTCATCGGCAGGCCGCGCGCGTTGGTCAGCACGCGGTCCACCAGCGCGCGTCCCGTCACCCGCCCGAGCTCCGGCCGGAACGGGTCGACGTACGACATGTTCTCGGCGTAGCTCACGTTGTAGAACTGGTAGCCGGCTCGCTGGTAGCTGTACGCGGGCGCGGTGTAGATCGGGTCGGCCTTGACCCGGCCGGTGTAGCCCACCCACGCCAGCACCACCGCCGCCGCCACCGCGCCCCGCATCGCGGCCTGGCCGACGCGTCGGCGAAGCATGCTCTCCGCGACCCACGTGGCGAGCAGCGCGATGCCCGCCGACCGGACGCCGTAGCCGGCGACGGCCAGCAGTCCCGCCGCCGGACCGGTTCCCACCGCGAAGAACAGCACGCTGAGAAACGCGTACGGAACGTCCGCGGCGAAGAAATCCGACAGAAAGATGGTGTGGCTGTGAATGATCGACAGCGCCGCGACCAGGAACGCGTACCCCGGCGTGAGCACCCGACGGCTCATGACATAGATGGCCGCGGCGTAGGCGACGTAGAGCAGCACACTCCCCAGCCGGAGCCAGTGGCCGACCACCGCCGGGTCGTCCGTGCCGAGCACGCGCTCGGCGACGGCCCCGGCCGCCGGCAGCAGCGGCGGATACTGGATCGCCTCGATCGATCCCGGCTCGCTGAGGAGCCGGTAGCCGCGCCCTTCGGCCAGCGAGGTGCCGAGAATGTAGTACACGCCGGCGTCATAGCGCAGATCGAGCGGGCCGCGCAGCCGCGGCAGCCAGAGCGCGGTCGCCAGCGCCATCAGCAGCGCGAGCCAGCGCCAGTCGGTCCGGGTGAACGGTGGAGCGGCCGCTTCGGTCACTCCGTGCTCTCGGGCCTGTTCATCGACATGGCCGAGATGAAGAGCGACGAGAAGAGAGTGCTGAAGCCGATGATCACGAGCGTGGCGGCGAACGACACCCATTCGGGATGCGGGAGCGGCAGAAGATCGGAGCGCATCCATTCCGCCACGATCGCAACGAGGATCGCGCCCCCGCTCACGATGAGCCCGGCTCCCGCGAGGAGGCCGGTCTCGAGCTTGAAGCGCCGGTAGAACGCGGACAGCGCGCGGTTGTTCCGGTCGAAGCGACGACTCCAGGAATAGGTCTTCGTGTGGAGGCCCAGACTCAGGATCTGGAAGCCCACGACACTGAAGATCGTCGCGAACACGGCCGTGACCCCCGAGGCGGGCCGCCCGCCGAACTGAACCAGCCCGAACAGCACCGCCAGGTGAATGAGCAGACCGGTCACCAGCAGCGTCGCGCCCGGAGCCAGGAACAGCTTGTTCGGCGAGTACAACAGCATCATCCGGAGGCTCCGCCACCCGTCCCGGAAGGTGCGGAGCTTCGACTCGCCCTTCCGGGGAGCCAGGACGATCGGGATCTCCTTCACCTTGAGCCCCGCGAGGCCGGCGTTGATCGCCAGCTCCAGATTGAACTCCATGCCGGGGCTCATCGGCTGAATGCGGTC
>JBBQDU010000121.1:0-7608 GCA_038320055.1 Gemmatimonadales bacterium
ACCGCGATGAGATCGGCCAGATCGCCGAGGGTCACCGTCTCGTCGAGCGCGATGCAGAGCCGCGTCGGGGGGAGCGGACGCAGGTTGATCATCCGGGCACGGGCCGCGTCGAGCAGCCGGGGCAGCGCCCACTCCGGCACCTCCACGCAGATCGTGTCGAAGTAGGAATCGTGGACCACGCGGTAGCGGAGCCGCCGGAGCGCGTTGGCCAGCACGACGGTGCGGCCGTGCACCCGGTCGGCGATCCGGCGGAGTCCGCCCGGGCCGTGGTAGACCGCGTACATGCTCGCCATCACCGCCAGCAGCACCTGCGCCGTGCAGACGTTGCTGGTCGCCTTGTCCCGGCGGATGTGCTGTTCGCGCGTCTGGAGCGCCATGCGGAGCGCGGGACGCCCATCGCGGTCGCGCGAGACGCCGATGATTCGGCCCGGCAGGAAGCGCTTGTACGCGTCCCGCGTCGCGAAGAACGCCGCGTGCGGTCCGCCGTATCCCATGGGCACCCCGAACCGCTGGGTATTGCCCACGGCGATGTCGGCGCCCCACTCACCGGGTGGGAGGAGCAGGGTGAGGCTGAGGAGGTCGGTGGCGGCCGTGACGAGGGCGCCCGCGCCGTGGGCGCGCTCGCACAGGCTCCGGAAGTCGCGGACGGCGCCGTCGGTGGCGGGGTACTGTACTAGCGCACCGATCACCCCGGGGCCGAAGTCGAACGTCTCGGGCTCGCCCGTCTCCACCCGGATGCCGCGTGCCTCCGCGCGCGTCCGCACCACCGCGATCGTCTGGGGATGGCAATACTCGTCCACCAGGTAGACCGGCGGCTCCGTGGACGCGCGCACCGCCAGGGTCAGGTACATCGCCTCGGCCGCGGCGGTTCCTTCGTCGAGGAGCGAGGCGTTGGCCACCTCGAGCCCGGTGAGATCCGACACCATCGTCTGGAAATTGAGGAGCGCCTCCAGTCGTCCCTGGGCGATCTCCGCTTGGTACGGCGTGTAGGCGGTATACCATCCAGGGTTCTCGAGCACGTTCCGCTGCACCACCTGCGGCGTGAACGTGCCGGCATACCCAAGGCCGATATACGAGCGGAACACGCGGTTCATCCCCGCCAGGCCGCGGAGCGCCTGCAGCACCTCGCGCTCGCTTCGGCCCGGCGGCAGCGCCAGGGGGCGGCGGAGCCGGATCTCCGGGGGGACCACCGCGTCGATGAACTCGTCCAGGCTGGTGTAGCCGACGGTGCGGAGCATCTCCGCCAGATCCTCGCGCCGCGGGCCGATGTGCCGGTAGGCGAAATGGCCCGGGTGCAGGATGTCGGCTTCGGGGACGGCCAGCGTGGTGGGGAGGGTTGTGCTCATCGGGCGCTCGATTGGCTGCTGAAAGGAGAAGGGTGACTGAACAATAATGCCCCGAGGGCAACCCCCGGGGCACCACGACTCATGGACTGCGTCTCACGTCGCCCGGACTCATTCCCCGATGTGCGTCCGGTACGCCGCCGGCGTGAGCAGCCCGTCCAGCGCCGCCGCGTCGGCCAGCCGCAGCGTCACCATCCAGCCGTCGCCGTAGGGGTCGCGGTTCACGACCGCCGGGTCGGTCTCGATGGCGGCATTGATCTCGACGATCTCACCCGCCATCGGGCTGTACAGCTCCGACACCGCCTTCACGGCTTCGATCGTGCCGAACGACTCGGCCGCCGCGAGCGTCTGCCCCGGCTTGGGCAGGCTCACGAACACCACGTCGCCCAGTTCGCCCTGGGCGTAGTCGGTGATGCCGATCCGCACGATCAGTGGATCGTCGGTGCGCGCCACGTATTCGTGCTCGGGAGTGTAGACCAGCTCGTCGGGTACGTTGGACACGCGTGGCTCGGGGTAAAGAGGCGTCGGGAGGATAGGGGGACAGGCGGGCGAGGTCAAGCGCGCGCGACGAGCTGCGTCCACACCTCGCGGGCGCGCGCCTCGAGCGTGGCACGGTCGCCGTCGTTGTCGATGACGAACGTGCTGCGCGCGCGCTTGGGGCCGGCGGGCGCCTGGGCGGCCAGCATTTTGTCGGCGTCGTCCGGCGTGAGCCCCCGCTGCGCAGTCAGCCGGGACCGGCGCACCGCGACGGGGGCGTCCACCAGCACGACCGCGTCGAACTCGAGGGGGTCGGCCGCCTCGAACAAGAGCGGAATGTCGCTTACGACGATGCGGTCGCCCCGGTGTCGCGCTTCCTGCTCGAGCGCTGCGCGCCGGCGGAGCACGTCGGGATGCACGATGCGGTTGAGGTCGGCCAGCGCCTCAGGGTCGCCCATTGCGCGGCGACGGAGGGTCTGGCGATCCAGGACCCCGGCTGGGTCGATCAGGTCCTGGCCGAAGCGGGCGGCGATGGCGCGGAGCACCGGGCCGCCGGGCGCCTGGGCGTCGCGGACGAGCCGGTCGGCGTCGATCAGCGTCGCGCCCCACGCGCGAAACAGCTCGGCCACGGTGGACTTGCCCGAGGCGACATTGCCGGTGAGTGCGACGTTCAGCATGAGGGGATCAGCGGTAGAGGGTGGGCATTACAGCAGCGCCGTCTGGTCTTCGTCCCTCCGCGGGACCTTGTGACAATGACGGCAGCGGGCTTCGTAACTTTCCCGGCCGCCCACCATGATCGTCGGCGAATCGTAGCGTGCGGGGCGGCCGTCGAGCAGCCGCTGGTTGCGGCAGGCCGGGTCGCCGCAGACGACGCAGATCGCCTGCAGTTTGTCCACCACCTCCGCGACCGCCATCAGCTCGCCCATCGCGCCGAACGGCTCCCCCCGGAAATCGGTGTCGGTGCCGGCCAGGATGACCCGGACGCCCCGGCTGGCCAGGATGGTGGCGACGGTCACGATGTCGGTATCCAGGAACTGCGCCTCGTCGATGGCGACGAGCTGCGAGTCGGGACGCACCAGCCGGAAGATCTCGGCGGCGGAATCCACGGGCGAGGCGTCCAGCTCGGTGCCGTCGTGGCTGGCGACCGAGTACAGCCCCGTATAGCGGCTGTCGAGGTGCGACTTGAACACCTGCACCCGCCGGCGGGCGATGATCGAGCGCCGCACCCGTCGGATCAGCTCCTCGCTCTTGCCGGCGAACATCACGCCGCTGATCACCTCGATCCAGCCCGGGTGCGACCCGTAGTTCATCCCGATCTCCGAGCAATGGGGGCAAGGACGCCAAATCTAGAACGCCGCGGAGTTCGCGCCAGCGGTCTTGCGGCGCGTTCGTACCCCCGGCGATATTCGTCGCCCCGCCTCACTTCAAGGAGCCTCCGTGAACAAGCAGGATCTGATCGGTGCCGTCGCCAAGCGGCTCGACGTGACGCGCGCGAGGGCCGCGGAGATCACCGAGCTTCTGTTCGCGGCGGACGGGGTCATCGCGTCGGAGCTCAGGCGGGGCGGCAAGGTGGCGATCAGTGGGTTCGGCAACTTCGAGGTGCGCAAGCGCGCCGCACGCGAGGGCCGCAACCCCCGGACCGGCAAGCCGCTCACCATCAAGGCCTCGGCGATCCCGGCCTTCCGCGCCGGCAAGGCCCTGAAGGATTCGCTCAACCGAACGCGAGGGTAACGCTACCTTATTCGGGCGGGCGCGAGGGGCGGCGCGGTGCCCCGGGTCGGGGCGCGGGTGACCGCGTCGGCGTCCCCCGGTCCACCCGGGCCGTGACCCTGCGCCGGCGGATGGTCGTCCCATTCAGCGCGTTCGCTACCCGCTCGGCGTCCTGCGCCGGCAGCTCCACCAGGGAGAACGCGTCCCGCAGCTCCACTCGCCCGATCTTGCCCCGCTCCACGCGCACTTCCTTCGTCAGAACAGCCACCAGATCGTTCGCCGTCGCCCCGTCCTTCTTCCCGATGCCCACGTAGACGCGCGCGGTGGCGGGAATGTCCGGAAGTGCCGCCGGTCCGGTGGCCCCGGCCGCGCTGGTCCAGAGCTCGTAGAGCGCGGCGGCCACGGCCGCCGGGTCATGGCGCTCGAACAACGGCGCCAATGTGAGCAACGCCCGATCGGGGCTCCCGGTCTCGATCGCCCGGACGACGGCGGCTCGTTGCGCCGCGGCGACGGTGGTTGCGGCGTCCAGCGCGCCCGGCAGCCGGAGCGGACGGCGCACCGCGGCCAGCCGCTCCACGTAGCGCTCCGTGCCCGGCGGCACCAGCAGCACGACCTCGCCCGCGCCGGCGAGCTGGCGCAGGCGATCGGCGGCCGGCAGGTCGAACGCGATGATCACCTGCGCCGCCGGCGCGTCCCCGGCCGTGACCCGCCCCTCGGGTTCCGCCAGGCCGGTGGCCTCCGCGATCGCACCGTGCGCACCCCGATCCGCGGTCCAGATGACGAGCGACATGGGATCGAGCAGCTCGAGCAGGTCGGGCAGCGCCGACACCCGACGACCCCAGGGCACGCTCACGGTGCGCACCGGTCCCGGGCCGCTGCCCTCCAGCGCGGCGCCGCCGAGCGTCAGTGCACGCCGGGCGTAACGCTCGACCAGCGCCGCGGCGCTCTCCGGCGCCGAGGTGAGGACGATGCGCTGAGTGTCCTTCCCCAGGTCCTGCATGAGGGGCGTCACCGAGTCTTCGTCCTCCCACCCCTCCGGCCACGCGAGCAGCACGGCAACCAGCGACTCGGTGCGGAGCGCGGAGCGCCGTTGCAGCGCCTGGGCGGTCTCCGGCGTCGTGACGAGCAGATCCACCGCCTCGCTTCGCAGGCGGCGCGTGGCGCGCGACGTGGCATGCGCCACCTGCACGCGCAGTGCCGAGTCCGCCGCCACCCGGTGCACCACGCGCCCCCACTCGTCGAGCTGAGCGGCGGGGGCGAGCAGCAGACCCGGCCGCCCCGCGCCCAGCCGGCTCAGCATGCCGGCGAGCGCCGGCGTGGCGGCCACGGGGGACGGCGGGAGCAGCAGGACCAGGTTGTGGCCGCGGGCAGCCGTCGGCGCGGCTTCACGCGTCAGCGGTTCGTCCGCGCTCCAGCCCAGCCGGGCCAGCGCCGCGGCGATCGGTACGGTGAGGTGCAGTTGGTCCAAACCAGCCACGAAGGCCTCGGCGGAGGTGGGAATACGGCCTCGCCAACATAACCGGATGCCGCGCAGCGTGCCGGATGCCGCGGCGCGCTCGCATGGTTGACATCGCTTGGCCGGGGCCTGACTTTTCCCCCGACTTCTGCACCGTCACTCTGATTCCGGATGCCCAGAATGCCCGATCCGCTTTCCCTCAACGTACAGCAGCTCAAGGCGTCCGAGACCGTGGCCATCAGCAACGAGGCCAAACGGCGGAAGGCCGCCGGCGAGGATGTGCTCGATCTGGGGGTGGGTGAGCCCGATTTCGACACGCCGGCGCCCGCGGCGCAGGCGGGAATCCAGGCCATCCAGAAGGGACTCACCCGCTATCCGCCGAACGTGGGCATCGCGGAGCTGCGGACGGCCATGGCGCAGAACCTGAGCCGGATGTCCGGCGGGCGCGCCATCGATCCGGATCGGCTCATCGTCAGCTCGGGCTCGAAGCAATCGATCTTCAACGCCTGCTTCACACTGTTCGGACCGAAGGACCGGGTGCTCATCCCGGCCCCGGCGTGGGTCTCGTACCCGCAGATCGTCCACCTCGCCCGCGCCGAGCCGGTGCTGGTGCCGGGGGCGCTCGACTGGGGCCTCAAGGTCAGCGCCAAGGATCTCGACAAGGCCAGCAGCAAGCTGACGCGCGGCCTCATACTCTGCTCGCCCTGCAATCCCACCGGTGCGGTGTACACCCTCGCCGAGCTCCGCTCGATCGCCGAGTGGGCCAGGGCGAACGACGTGTGGATCATCTCAGACGAGATCTACCGCCGCATCAATTACGGCCCCGGCCCCGCGCCGTCGCTGCTGGACCTGCCGGACGACCTGCTCGAGCGGACGGTGATCGTCTACGGCGCCAGCAAGGCGTACGCGATGACCGGCTGGCGGATCGGCGCCGCGCTCGCGCCGGCCCACCTCACCAAGGCGATGGCCGCGTTGCAGTCGCACACCACCACCGGCGCCAATCAGCCCGCCATGTGGGCGGCCGCCGCGGCTTTTACCGACGAGAAGGTGGATGCCGAGGTGTCGCGCATGGTCGCCGCATTCCGCCGCCGCCGCGACACCCTGGTGGAGCGATTCCGCCGCGAGGCCCCAGGCGTCGAGTTCGTCGAGCCGCATGGGGCGTTCTACTTCTTCTTCCGCGTGGACGGCATCCGCAAGACGGATCCCATCACGGGCTCGGTGTTCTGCGAGCAGCTGATGAAGCAGGAGGGCGTGGCGCTGGTGCCAGGCGGGGCGTTCGCGGACGACCGATGGGTGCGGCTCAGTTACGCGGTGTCCGATGCCGAACTGGAACGGGCCCTGGACAAGATCTTCAGCCTGATCCTTCGGCTCGCGTCCGCGCGTGCCGCCTGAATCGACCGTGAACGTCGAGGCACGGGTCGAGCCCCTGACGGGCAACCTCCCGGCCATCGGCTGGCGCTGGGATCCGGAGACCGACATCCTCTCGGGCTCCTTCAAGAGCAATCGGAAAAGCGGTGGACTGACCGGCACCGTCGAGCTGACCGACGACGAGGGCTCCGTGGCGGTGCTCGACGTCTCGAACGGTGTCATCTGCGGGCTCGACGTCGTGGTCTGGCCCGAGGTCACCACGACCGCGAGCCTGATGGTCCCGGCTCGTCTCACCGACGGCCGGGTGGTCCTGCCGGCGCGGCCATCGCGTCCCGGTGTCGCCTCGGTCGAGGTCGACACGACCCTGTCGGTAGAGACCAACGCGGCGGAAAGCGTCTTCCACCTGCGCATCGGGCCGCGCCGGGCCGCCGAAGTGGTCCGGGTCGCCGACAACTTCTACGTCGAAGTGGACCAGCAGAGCGGGCTGGCGGGGTTCTGGCTATCGAACGTACCTCCCTTCTCAGCGTTCGAGGACGAGATGTAGCCTCGCCTCGTTCGGCCGGCGCGGATCCCGTGCGGTTACTCGCGCAGGACGGCGCCCGCGGCCGAGCGTGAGTGCACGCCCAGCTTGGCGAGCACGCGCTGGGTGTGGTGTCGCCCGGTATGGGGACTGATGCCGAGTCGTTCGGCGACGGTGACGTTGGAGCATCCCTCGGCCAGCACTGCCTCCTCGGCCAGGGGCGAGATACGTTTCGCCCATGGCTCCCGTCAATCTCACCACCCCGCGCCGAACCCTCGCGGCGAGGGGACTCACGCCCGCTTCCGCCGTGCCCGACGCCAGTGGCGGTCGCGTCGAGGAGGCCTGCCTCCGGCCGGCGCGGCTGGTCGAGGATGCGAGCTGGCATGGCATGCGGTGGGTCACGCGGAGGCGTGGCCGGGGACTCTGGCCTTTCTCGACGGCGTCCAGCGCTCCGAGCTGGTAGCCTACGCCGGCGCTGCACCCCTCGTCGCCGGGGAGGTCGCGCGCGGACTTCGCTGAGCGACGTGCTGACGCCCCTACTCGTTGACCCGCCGGCGCGCCACATTGAGGGTATGTCCATCGATCTCCCGCCCCTCGGCCGTGTGGTCGCCACCGAGCTCAAGCCGTCCACGCCGCACCAGTTCCACTTCTGGACCGCCCGCGACACCCCCATCGGCATCGGCGCCATCGTTCGCGTGGAGGAGTCGGGCCGGGTGGTCTTCGGCGTCGTCACC
>JBBQDU010000122.1:0-7603 GCA_038320055.1 Gemmatimonadales bacterium
CGAGCTGAGCGGCATGAACCTCGAGGACCTCGATCTCCTGTCCGACCAGGCCAAGGTGCGCGGCAAGGGCCGGAAGGAGCGCATCGTCCCGGTGGGCTCGCGGGCGGTGGCTGCGCTCCGCCGCTATCTTAACCTCCGGGACGTGGTCACCGCCCGTCCCGGGAGCGATCGCCGGGCGGTCTTCGTCAGCCGGCTCGGCCGCCGTCTGGCGCCGCGGGGAGTGCAGCGGGCGGTCCACGTCATGCTCGACGCCGTCGGCGGCGACGGCCTCCGGGTCCACTCCCTGCGCCACACCTTCGCCACCCACATGCTCGATGGCGGCGCAGACCTGCGGGCGGTGCAGGAGCTGCTGGGGCACGCCTCGCTCAGCACGACCCAGGTGTACACCCACACGAGCATCGAGCGGCTGAAGCAGGTGTACAATCGGGCCCACCCGCGGGCGTAGTCGCGGCCGCGGACCCACGGTCCACGGCGGACCCATCATGGAGCACGCAACGAGTGATGCAATTCCACGGCACCACCATCCTCGCCGTCCGCAAGGACGGCCGCGTCGCCCTGGCCGGTGACGGCCAGGTCAGCCTCGGCGAGACCGTGATGAAGTCGCGGTCCACCAAGGTGCGCGCGCTCAAGGGCGGCAAGGTGCTGGCGGGGTTTGCCGGCTCGGTGGCCGACGCGCTCACGCTGTACGAGAAGTTCGAGGAGAAGCTCGACCGCTATCCGGCCAACCTTCCGCGCGCCGCGGTCGAGCTGGCCAAGGACTGGCGGAGCGACCGCATCCTCCGCCGCCTCGAGGCGCTGCTCGTCGTGGCCGATCTCGAGCACAGCTTCCTCTTGAGCGGCTCGGGCGAGTTGATCGAGCCCGACGACGGGATCGTCGCGGTCGGCTCGGGGGGCAACTACGCGCTCGCGGCGGCCCGGGCGCTGCTGCCCGTGGAGGGGCTGGCGGCGCGCGACGTCGCCCAGCGATCGCTCGAGATCGCCGCGGACATCTGCGTCTTCACCAACCGGCACATCACCATGCTGCAGCTGCAGGGCGAGAAGTGACCATGACCGATCCCGCCGTCCCGGTCCCGCCCGAGGCCGGGGACCCGCCCGCGCCGCTGCCGTGGCTGGAGGAGATGCCACCCCGCCAGATCGTGGCCGAGCTGGACCGGTACATCGTCGGCCAGGAGGCCGCGAAGAAGGCAGTCGCCATCGCGGTCCGGAACCGCTGGCGGCGCGCGCAGGCGCCCGATGACATCCGGGACGAGATCACCCCGTACAACATCATCATGATCGGCCCCACCGGCGTCGGCAAAACCGAGGTGGCCCGGCGGCTCGCGCGTCTGAGCGGGGCGCCATTCATCAAGGTGGAGGCATCCAAGTTCACCGAGGTGGGCTACGTCGGGCGCGACGCGGAGTCGATGGTCCGAGATCTCGTGGACGCCGCGATCAACATGGTGCGCACCGAGCGCGAGGACGAGGTCTTCCCCCAGGCCGAGCAGCGCGCCGACGAGCGGCTGCTGGACCTGCTGCTGCCCCCCGCGCCGCCCGCGCCGGCCCCCGCGGAGCGGACCGAGCGTCAGGAGAAGGCCGACCGGAGCAGCGTCTTCGTGGTCGGATCCAGCGGCCAGGCCAAGGCGGAGCAGGCGGGCGCGGCCGAGGACGAGCGGACCAGCCGCTCGCGCGAGAAGCTGCGCGCGATGCTGGCCGACGGCCGGCTCGACGAGCGCGAGGTCGAGATCGAGGTCGTGCCCCAGAGCTTCCCCATGATGGAGATGATTCAGCCGCCCCAGGGGATGGAGGGCACCGACTTCAACTTCACCGAGATGCTGCAGGACATGCTGCCGAAGCGGACCAAGCGGCGGACCGTCAAGGTGCCCGAGGCCCGGCGCGTGCTGGTGGACGAGGAGCTCAAGAAGCTCGTGGACATGGACGACGTGGTGAACGAGGCGCTCGACCGGGTCGAGAATCACGGGATCATCTTCATCGACGAGATCGACAAGATCGCCGGGGAGCGCGGCACGGCCGGGGGCCCCGACGTGTCGCGGGAGGGTGTGCAGCGGGACCTGCTGCCCATCGTCGAGGGCTCGACCGTGCAGACGCGCTACGGCTACGTGCGGAGCGATCACATCCTCTTCATCGCCGCCGGCGCGTTCACCGTCTCCAAGCCGTCGGATCTGATCCCGGAACTGCAGGGCCGGTTCCCGATCCGGGTCGAGCTGCTACCTCTCACCGAGCAGGATTTCATCCGGATCATGACCGAGCCGGAAAACGCGCTCACCAAGCAGTACCAGGCGCTGGTGGCGGCGGAGGGAGCGGAGCTCGAGTTCTCGGTGGACGGAATCGCGGAGATCGCCCGGGTGGCGTTCATGGCCAACGACCGGATGGAGAATATCGGCGCGCGCCGTCTCCACACGGTGATGTCGTCGCTGATGGAAGAGGTGCTCTTCGAGCTGCCCGATTATCCCGAGAAGCGCATTCGGTTCGACGCCGACGGCGTCCGGGAACGGCTCTCCAAGGTCATCAACGACGACGATCTCAGGCGGTACATCCTGTGAGGCCTGCGCGACACTTCCTCGCGATCCCCGACTTCACGCGTTCCGAGCTGCTCGAGCTGTTCGATCTGGCCGCGCGCATGAAGCGGCGGGACTACCGCGACAAGCCGCTGGCCGGCCGGACGCTCGGCATGATCTTCGCCAAGAGCTCGACCCGAACGCGCGTCTCGTTCGAGGTCGGTGCGTTCCAGCTCGGCGGCCACGCGCTCTTCCTCTCCTCGCGCGACATCCAGCTCGGCCGCGGCGAGCCGATCCGCGACACCGCCCGCGTGCTGTCCCGCTACCTCGACGGGATCATGATCCGCACCTTCGACCACGCGGACGTCGAGGAGCTGGCGCGCTACGGCTCGATCCCCGTCATCAACGGCCTGACCGATCTCCTGCACCCGTGCCAGGTGCTCGCCGACCTGTTCACCGTGCGCGAGTGCCTCGGCGGCTGGGACGGCATGGCGGTGGCCTGGGTCGGCGACGGGAACAACATGGCCAACAGCTGGATCAACGCGGCCGGACGCCTCGGCTTCGAGCTCCGGCTCGCCTGCCCCGAGGGGTACCGGCCCGATGCCGGCATCCTGGAGCGCAACCAGAGCCTGGCGAAGATCCTGGTCACCGCCGATCCGCGGGAGGCGGTGCGCGGCGCCCACGTCGTCACGACGGACGTCTGGGCGTCGATGGGCCAGGAAGCGGAGCAGGAAATCCGCGCGAAGGCGTTCCGCGGCTACCTCGTGGACGATGCGCTCATGGACCTGGCCGACCCCTCGGCGATCTTTCTCCACTGCCTGCCCGCGCACCGGGGCGAGGAAGTGTCGGCGGAGGTCCTCGAGGGCGCGCGGTCGCGGGTGTGGGACGAGGCCGAGAACCGGTTGCACGTACAGAAAGCGCTGATGGCCATGGTGATGGGAGACCCGGCATGACCGCCACCCCGGCGCTTCACCGCACCGCGCTCTTCGACCGGCACGCGGCGCTCGGCGCCAAGATGGTGCCGTTCGCGGGCTGGGAGATGCCGGTGCACTACGCCGCGGGCATTCTCGCCGAGCATCATGCGGTGCGGACCGGTGTGGGCATCTTCGACGTCTCACACATGGGGGAGTTCGAGATCACCGGCCCCGACCGGAACGCCTTCGTCAATCGGGTCACCAGCAACGATGTGGCCCGGCTCGAGCCGGGCGGCGTCCAGTACTCGGCGCTGCTCACGCCGGAGGGCACCTTCGTCGACGACTGCACCGTCTATCGCTTCGACGACAAGTTGATGATCGTCGTCAATGCGTCGAACCGGGCGCGGGCATGGGAGCACATCGTCGCCCAGAAGGGAGGGGCCAACGTCCGGCTGAAGGACATCTCCGCCGAGGTGGGCCTGCTGGCGGTGCAGGGGCCCCGCGCGGAGGAGACGCTCGGCCCCCTGGCCGACACGCCGCTGGGTCAGATCGGGTACTACCGGTTCGCGGCGGGGAAGCTCGCCGGTGCGCAGTGCTTCGTCTCGCGCACCGGGTATACCGGCGAGGACGGCTTCGAGCTGTACTGCCGCGAGCGCGATAGCGTCGCCCTGTGGGATGCGATCACCGCCGCCGGGGCGCAGCCGATCGGGCTTGGCGCCCGGGACTCGCTCCGGCTGGAAATGGGCTACGCGCTCTACGGCAGCGACATCGACGATACCATCACGCCGCTCGAAGCCGGGCTCGGCTGGATCGTGAAGCTCGACAAGGGCGCGCCGTTTCCGGGTCAGGAGGCGCTCCGATCGCAGAAGCGGCGGGGCGTCACGCGACGGCTCGTCGGCTTCCGGCTGGAGGGCCGGGGTTTTCCGCGTCACGGGTATCCGACCCACCACGACGGCCGCGAGGTCGACATCGTCCGGAGCGGGACGCTGAGCCCGTCGCTCGGCGTGGGCATCGGCACGACCTACCTGCCCGCCGCCGCCGCGAAGCCCGGGACGAAATTCGAGGTCGAGTGCCGAGGCGAGCGTCTCCCGGCGGAAGTCGTGGCGCTGCCGTTCTGGACCAGGGGAAGCGTCAGGAAGTAGGGCCCGGACTCACCATGCGCCTGGCCATCCTGACGATCTCCGACGCGGGCCACCGCGGCGAGCGAGACGACACCTCGGGCGACGCGATCGTCGCGTGGGCCGCCGAGCGCGGCTACGCGCTCGCCGAGCGGGCCATCGTCCCCGACGAGACGCTCCGCATCGCCGGCGTCCTCCGCTCCTGGGCCGATGCCGACCTGGCCGATCTGATCCTCACCACCGGTGGTACCGGCCTGACGCCGCGCGACGTCACCCCCGAGGCCACCCGGGGCGTCCTCGACAAGGAGGCGCCCGGCATCGCCGAGGCGCTTCGGATGGCGGTGTACCCGCGGTTCCCGCGCGCGGCGCTGTCCCGTGGCCTCGCCGGGGTCCGGGGTCGCACCCTCGTCGTCAACCTGCCGGGCAGTCCCGGCGGCGTGCGCGACGGGCTGGCAGTCCTGAACGATCTGGTGGAGCATGCGGTCGATCTGGTCCGGGGCGAGCGCACCGGCCACTAGCGCGGACGTCCTTCCGGGAGGAGAGTGCCGATGTCCATAGGTACCCGCTTTCTCGATCAGGTGAACCGGTCGTTCGACCGCGCGGCCGCGTTCACCTCGCACGATCCCATCCTCCTCGCCAACATCAGGGCGTGCAAGAGCCTCTTCTACACCAGCTTCCCCATCAAGCGCGACGACGGCCGGATCGAGGTGATGCACGCCTGGCGGGCGGAGCACAGCCATCACAAGCTTCCCTGCAAGGGCGGGATTCGCTACGCCGAGACCGTCGACGACGACGAGGTGCAGGCGCTCGCCGCGCTCATGACCTACAAGTGCGCCCTGGTGGACGTCCCGTTCGGCGGCGCCAAGGGCGGCATCCGGCTCAATCCCAAGACCTACTCGGTGGCCGAGCTGGAGCGGATCACCCGGCGGTACGTCTTCGAACTGGTTCGCAAGAATTTCATCGGCCCCGGACTCGACGTCCCCGCGCCCGACGTCGGCACCGGCCCCCGCGAGATGGCCTGGATCGTGGATACGTACACCCAGCTCCGCCCCGGCGAGGTGGACGCGCTCGGCTGCGTCACCGGGAAACCCAGCAGTGCGGGTGGTATTCGTGGCCGCATCGATGCCACCGGTCGCGGCGTCTTCTTCGGCGTGCGCGAGCTGTGCGGCGTCGCCGAGGACATGAAGGCGCTAGGGCTCTCCACCGGACTCGAGGGCAAGCGGGTGGTGGTGCAGGGTCTGGGCAACGTGGGGTACTTCGCCGCCAAGTTCTTTCAGGAGGCCGGGGCGGTGCTGGTGGGGCTGGCCGAAACCGAGGGGGCGATCACCAACCCGAAGGGTCTCGACCTGGAGGCGGTGATGGCGCACCGGCGCGAGCGGCGGAGTCTGCGCGACTGTCCCGGGGCCACCAGCCTGCCCCGCCGGGAGGACGCGCTCGAGCTCGACTGCGACATCCTCGTGCCGGCCGCGCTCGAGCGGCAGATCACCGACGAGAACGCGCCCCGGGTCAAGGCGAAGATCGTGGTCGAGGCGGCCAACGGGCCCACCACCCCCGAGGCGGACGAGATCCTCAACCGCCGCGGGGTGATGGTGGTGCCCGACGCCTACGTCAACGCCGGCGGGGTGACCGTCTCCTACTTCGAGTGGGTCAAGAACCTGGGCCACGTCCGTTTCGGCCGGATGCAGAAGCGGTTCGAGCAGGGCGCCGCCGGCCGGATGCTCCAGGCCGTCGAGAGCGTCACCGGCCATCGGTTCAGCCCCGAGGAGGTCGCCCGGGTGGCACACGGCGCGGACGAGGAGGACCTCGTCAACTCGGGGCTCGAGGAGACGATGACGGCCGCTTACCATCCGATCCGCGAGCGGTGGAAGGCCGGGCGCGGCGAGCTGGACCTCCGCACCGCCGCGATGATCGTGGCCATCGACAAGGTGGCCCTGAGCTACGAACAGCTCGGGATCTTTCCGTAGCCCGCCGGGCGCTTCGCCCGGGGTGAACCGGGGATTACCTTCCCGCCCATGGCCTCGCGCATTCTCATCACCATGGACGACCTCTCGACCGCCGTCCCGCTCAACGCGGCGTTCGAGACCGCCGGCTTCTCGACGGCGATGTTCTCGTCGCTGGACGACGGCCCGCGCACCGTCCGGCGCGAGAGCCCCGAGCTCGTCATCCTGACCGGTGCGGTGCACGAGCCGCACGCCGTCCAGCTGGCCGCCCTCGCCCGCGACGCGGAGATCTCCACGCTCGCCCTCCTCGAGCCCACCGACTCCGAGCGCGCCGAGCGGGTCGGCCGGCTGGGGGTGACCGAAACGATGATGAAGCCGGTGACGCCGGACGACGCGGTGGCCACAGCGCGCCGGCTCATCGACCGCCGCGGACTCCAGGAGCGGACCGGCATTGTCGGCGAGAGCGCGCCCATCCAGGAAATGCTGGTCAAGATCGAGCAGATGGCGCCCGTGTCGAGCACGGTGCTGATCCAGGGCGAGAGCGGCACGGGCAAGGAGCTGGTGGCCAAGGGCATCCACGACCTGTCGCCCCGGCGGGGGAAGCCGTTCATCGCCGTCAATTGCGCGGCCCTCCCCGACACGCTGCTCGAGAGCGAGCTGTTCGGTCACGAGAAGGGCTCGTTCACCGGCGCCGCCGAGCGCCGGCTCGGCCGGTTCGAGCTGGCCGACACGGGCACCATCTTCCTCGACGAGATCGGCGAGATCCCCGCCGCCACCCAGGTCAAGCTGCTCCGCGTGATCGAGAGCCGGACCTTTTTCCGGGTGGGCGGAACCCAGCCCATCAAGGTGGACGTGCGGGTGCTGGCGGCCACCAATCGCTCGCTTCGCGACGCGGTCGCCCTCGGCGAGTTCCGCGACGACCTCTACTATCGGCTCAACGTCCTCAACATCTACCTCCCGCCGCTGCGCGAGCGCCGGGAGGACATCCCGCTGCTGGTCCGCCGCTTCATTCGCGAGCTCGCTCGCGCGCACGACCGCACCTTCCGCGGGATCACCCCGGAGGCGATGCAGCGCCTGGTCGCCGCGTCGTGGCCCGGCAACGTCCGCCAGCTGCGGAATCTCATCGAGTCGATGGT
>JBBQDU010000123.1:0-7571 GCA_038320055.1 Gemmatimonadales bacterium
AACTCGGTGCCGGAGGACTACGTCCAGATCAGCTCCGGCCTGGGCGAGGCCTCACCGCGGAACATCGTGGTCCTGCCGGTGCTCTTCGAGGGCGAGGTCCGGGCCGTGCTCGAGCTCGCCACCTTCGACGAGTTCGACGAGATCCGCCTCACGTTTCTCGAACAGCTCGCCGAGAGCATCGGCATCGTGCTCAACACAATCGCCGCCAACATGCGGACGGAGGAGCTGCTGAAGCAGAGCCAGGCCCTGACCGAAAGCCTGCAGTCGCAGCAGGAAGCCCTCACGGAGACCAACAAGCGGCTGGAGCAGCAGACCCGCTCGCTCCAGCAGTCGGAGGAGCTGCTCCGGAACCAGCAGGACGAGCTGCAGAGCACCAACGCGGAGCTCGAGGTCAAGGCCCAGCTCCTCGCCGGCCAGAAGGCCGAGGTCGAGCAGAAGAACCAGGAAGTGGGGCAGGCCAAGGTCGCGCTGGAGGAGAAGGCCGAGCAGCTCGCCCTCATCTCCAAGTACAAGTCGGAGTTCCTGGCCAACATGTCGCACGAGCTCCGCACGCCCCTCAACAGCCTGCTCATCCTGTCGCAGATCCTCACCGAAAACGCCGAGGGGAATCTCACGAGTAAGCAGGTCGGATTCGCGCAGACGATTCACGGCTCGGGCTCGGATCTGCTCGATCTGATCAACGACATCCTCGATCTGTCCAAGATCGAGTCCGGCACCATGGCGGTGGACGTCAGCGCCGTTGCCTTCACCGAGGTGCGGCGGTTCGTGGAAAGCACGTTCCGGCAGATGGCCGACCTCAAGGGGCTGCAGTTCAGCGTGGAGGTCGATCCCGCGCTGGCGCCGGCAGTGCAGACCGACGCGAAGCGCCTCCAGCAGGTGCTCAAGAATCTGCTCTCCAACGCGTTCAAGTTCACCGAACGCGGCGGCGTGTCGCTCAAGGCCGCCCTCGTCACGAGCGGATGGAGCCGGGAACAGGAGCTGCTGAACGCCGCCGACGCCGTGGTCGCCTTCAGCGTCGCCGACACCGGCATCGGCATTCCTCGCGAGAAGCACCGCGTCATCTTCGAGGCCTTCCAGCAGGGGGACACGGGCACCAGCCGCAAGTACGGCGGGACCGGCCTCGGCCTTTCGATCAGTCGCCAGATCACGCGCCTCCTCGGGGGCGAGATCCGGCTCGAGAGCGCCCCGGGGACGGGCAGCACGTTCACGCTGTACCTGCCGCTCGCCTATCCGCTGACGCCGTCGGCCGCGCCCGACGCCGAGACCGGAGCGCTGGCGGACGGCGCCGCCGTGGCCGAGCCCGCCCGGCTGGCGGCCGGCACCAGCTCGCGCCTGCTGGTGGGGCCGGCCGTCGAGCGGGCCATCAGCGACGACCGGAGCGCCATCGAGGAGGGCGACCGGATACTGCTCATCGCCGAAGACGACCCGAACTTCGCCCAGATCCTGCTGGACCTCGCGCGGGATCGGGGGTTCAAGGGGATCGTCGCGCAGCGCGCCGACCGCGCCCTCGCGTTGGCCCGGGAATACCAGCCCACGGCCGTCACGCTCGACCTGCGGCTGCCCGACGCCGATGGCTGGACGATCCTCGACCGGCTCAAGCACGATCCTCGGACCCGCCACATCCCGGTGCACATCATTTCGGTGGAGGAGAACTGGCAGCGGGCGCTCCGACTGGGCGCCCTCGACTTCCTCACCAAGCCCGCCACCAAGGCCTCGCTGAGCGACGCGCTCACTACCCTGCACGAGTTCGTCGACCGGCCGGTCAAGCGGCTCCTGGTGGTCGAGGACGACGAGACGGCCCAGCGGAGCATCGCCGAGCTGATCGGGAGCGACGACGTGCAGACCACGACCGTCGGCAGCGGCGAGGCGGCACTGCAGGCGCTGCAGAATGACCGCTACGACTGCATGGTGCTCGATCTCGGCCTGCCGGACATGACCGGATTCCAGCTCATTGCCCGGGTGAAGGGCGAGATCGGACTGCGCCGGCTGCCGACCATCGTCTACACCGGCAAGCAGCTCAGCAAGCGGGAGGAGGCCGAGCTGGGCCGGCTCGCCGAGTCCGTGGTGATCAAGGATGCACGCTCCCCCGAGCGGCTGCTCGACGAGACGGCGCTCTTCCTGCACCGGGTGACGGCCAACCTGCCCGAAGGGAAGCGCCGCATGCTCGAGACGCTGCATCGCAGCGATCCGACGCTCAGCGGCCGCACCGTCCTCATCGTGGACGACGACGTGCGCAACATCTTTGCGCTCACGACCTTTCTCGAGCGGAGCGAGATGCGCGTGATCTACGCCGAAAGCGGCCGCGAGGGCATCACCCGGCTGGAGGAGACGCCGGAAGTGGACGTCGTGCTGATGGACGTGATGATGCCCGAGATGGACGGGTACGAGACCATGCAGGCGATCCGCGGGATGCCCCGCTTCCGGCAGCTCCCGATCATCGCCGTCACCGCGAAGGCGATGAAGGGCGACCGGGAGAAATGCATCGAGGCGGGCGCCTCCGATTACGTCGCCAAGCCGGTCGACATGGACCAGCTGCTCTCCCTGCTGCGCGTATGGCTGTACCGCTGACGGGCGGTCCCGCGGTCGAGGAGTCCGCCGCCACCCTCCCGAGCGACGGACCGCCGGACCCACCGGCGGCCCCCGTCAACATCCTGCTGGTCGACGACCAGCCCGCCAATCTGCTGGCCCTCGAGGCGATGCTGCAGGGGCTCGGTCAGACGCTCCTCCAGGCGCGCTCGGGGCGCGAGGCGCTCAAGTGCCTGCTCGCGCACGAGGTCGCGGTGGTGCTGCTGGACGTCAAGATGCCGGATATGGACGGGTTCGAGACCGCCGCCCTCATCCTGCAGCGCGACAAGTCGCGGCACACCCCGATCATTTTCCTCACCGCCGCCGACACCAGCCAGACCGACGCCGTGCGCGGCTACTCCGTCGGCGCGGTCGACTACCTGGTGAAGCCCGTGGTGCCGGAGTTCGTGCGGTCCAAGGTGGCGGTCTTCGTGGAGCTGGCCAAGAAGACCGAGATGCTCCGCCGTCAGACCGAGCGCCTCCGGGCGAGCGAGACGGCGGCCCTGGCCCTCGCGGAGACGCGGGCGGAGCTGGTGCGCGACCTCGAGCACAAGAACCGCGAGCTCGAGAGCTTCAGCTACGCCGTGTCACACGACCTCCGCGCGCCCCTCCGCCGGATCGAGAGCTTCACCCGCGCGGTGGAGGAGAGCCAGGGCGCGCGGCTCGACGACGACGGCCGGCGCTACCTCGACCGGGTGCGCGAGGCGAGCGGGCAGATGTCGCAGCTCATCGACGACGTGCTGTACCTCTCCCGCGTCACGCGGGCGGAGATGCGGGAGCAGGAGCTGGATCTGAGCGCGCTGGTGACGCTGCGGCTCGACCGGATGCGGGAGGCGGAGCCGGGCCGCGAAGTCGAGGTGAAGGTGCGTCCCGGCGTCACGGTCGTGGGCGACGGACAGCTCCTCCGGATCGCGGTCGAGAACCTGCTGGAAAACGCCTGGAAGTTCTCCGGCCGGACCCCCGGCGCCCGCATCGAGTTCGGGCTCACCTACCACGAGGGTGAGCCCGCGTACTTCGTCCGTGACAACGGCGCGGGGTTCGACATGGCGTATGCCGACCGGCTGTTCGGACCGTTCCAGCGGTTGCACCTGGCGACCGAATTCCCCGGCACCGGCATCGGTCTGGCCACGGTGCAGCGGATCATCCACCGGCACGGCGGGCGGGTCTGGGCCGAGGGCCGCCCTGGCGAGGGGGCCACGTTCCACTTCACCATCGGGCGGATGCGGGTATGACGGCGGCCTCCCGGTGACCGGCCTGCCCGACAACGTCGCCCGCTTCCTGCACCAGCACATCGACTCCGTGGAGCAACTGGAAGTCCTGCTGCTGGTGCGATTCTCGCCCGGGCGATCCTGGTCACCGGAGGACATGGCGCGCGAGCTGTACAGCCATCCCACCTCGATCGCCCAGCGGTTTCAGAGCTTGCTCGGCCGCGGCCTCCTGCGGGAGAGCGCGGCCGGCCATTACCAGTACGCCCCACGCTCCGCCGACCTCGACCGGCTCGTCGCCCGGCTGGCGGAGACCTACCGCGAGCGACGCGTCGCCGTCATCTCGCTCATCGCCTCGAAACCGATGGAAAACGTCAAGGCGTTCTCCGACGCCTTCCGTATCCGCAGGAGGAGGGAGGAGTGATGGCCGAAGCGGTCTACGTCCTGTGCGCGCTCACGAGCCTCGCGTGCGCCGCCCTGCTGCTCCGCGGCTACGGGCAGCGCGGCGTGCGGTTGCTGCTCTGGAGCGGGCTCGGGTTCGTCGGCTTTACGGTGGGCAATGTCATGCTGGTCGTGGACCGGGTGGTGCTGCCGGAGTACGATCTCGCCTTCAGCCGGAGCCTGCCCGTGCTGGCGGGGCTGGCCGTGCTGATCTACGGACTGGTCTGGGACACGCGATGAGCCGCGCCGACGCGGTCGCGAATCTGGTCGGTGGCGCCATCATCATGGGCTACGGCATCTGCGGGCTGTTCTTCCTTCGCTTCTGGCGGCAGACGAAGGACCGGCTGTTCCTCGTCTTTTCGCTCGCCTTCTGGCTGTTCGCGCTCCAGCGGCTGGCCCTGGTGCTGACCGAACCGGTGGCGGAGACGCGCACCGGCCTCTACTTCGTCAGGTTGATCGGCTTTCTCCTGATACTCGTCGCCATCATCGGCAAGAACCGTTCGGCGGGCGATACGCCAGGCGCGGGCTAGCGGGGCGGCGCGTGGCTACGCCTTCGGGGGCGGGGCCAGTCGCTGGCGCTGCTCCCGCGCCCTGAGCAATTCGCACAGGTCGCGCCGGTGGGGCTCGATGATCGGGCACTCGCGGGTGGCCTTGTGCGTAATGAGATCGGCGTCGGACACGGTCATGGGGCGTCGTTCTCGGGTTGGGCGGCTCGGCTCGGCTGGAAGCCGATCCCCGCATGGAGGTGCAGCGCGAAGTTCGGCACGCTCGCGTGCCCGCCGGCCACGGGGACCCGGACATAGGTCGCCGACAGCCGGCTGTCGAGGCTCAGGAAGAATCCCGAAGCCAGAGGAAAGCGCCGGGTCAGGCCTCCGACAAGCGCTCCGCCGGACAGATGATAGCCGGCGAGGACGCCGTCGCCATGCTCCAGCTCCCGGCCGCGCACGCGACTGATCAGGTAGGTGACCACTGGCGCCGCGCCGACGGCGTAGCTGAGACTTCCGCGCCGCCAACCCCGGCTCAGCACGAACATGTGCATGCCGTTCGTGAGCCGCGATTTCTCTTCCAGAGCCCGAGACGGCCGGCGTAGTACCAGGTATCGAGCTGGGGCCGGGTGGCCCACCGCGCGGTGAAGCCGAGCGTGGGCTGACCCTGCTGCACGACCGACAGGGGCGACGGCCCGCTGATCGAGGAGCCCAGGAACGCCTGAATCTCGAACTGGGCCAGCGCCGTGGCGGGCCGGCCGGCGAGCGCCAGCAGGATGAGTGGGAGAAGGCGGGACACGAGCCGATGCTCAAGGGCGCTCGGGCGCTCGGCGGGACTCGGCATCGCGGCGAGCGAGGTCGGGATCGGTGCCCGCGTCGCTCAGCCGGCTCAGCTCGGGCGGCAGGCCCTCGGGGCGAGGTGAGGCGCCGCGAAACTCGAAGTGATCGCCGCGAAGGAGGCGCTCGCCCGTAATCACGCCGGACTGGGTGCGGTCGCCGTACAGCATCGTGACCACGCGGTGGATCAGCGCTTCGACCGGCTCCCACACGCCGGGCTCGATCTCGGGATACAGATAGTCGAACGCGGGGAGCAATCGCGCCTCGCGCCCTCGGACGTCGTTCACCAATGGCCTCCAGCCAGACAGAAGACGGAGAATACCGGGGGCATCGCGTCCCGCAAAGTGGGCGCGAATACCCGATCGCCGACGGCCCGATCAGGCGAGCCTGCTGGGGTGGGATCCGGGGCGGCGCTCATGGGCGCCGTTCGAGGGCGCATACGGGAGCGCGTCGGGCCCGGTGGAGTCCGCCCCGACGCGCGCCTGCGCGTCCGCCCTGGGGACCACCGGGTGCTGAAGGGCCAAGGTCACCATCTCGCACATTTGCACGGGGTCGAACGGTTTCTGGAGTACGGGGACGACCGCGGCGTCCAGCCCGAGGCGCACGACCCCGGCCGGCGCGAACGCCGACATCAGCATGACGGGGATGCCCGGAAACTCGCCTCCGATCCGGGTCGCGAGCTCGGTGCCGTCCATCCGCGGCATGACCACGTCGCTCAGCACGAGGTCGACCGCGCCGTTCCGGCGGCGGACCAGGTGCAGCGCCTCGACGCCGTCCTCGGCCTCGAGCACGGTGTGCCCTCGCGCGCTCAGCTCGCGCCGCAGTAGCGCGCGGACCTGCTCCTGATCCTCGACGACGAGGATGATGCCCGTGGGGGGGCGGTCGGGCATGAGCACCTCCGGGGCGAAGACCGACTGCGCTCACCAAGGTACCGCGCCGACCGGGCGCCGCTAGGGCCGCCCGCCTACCGAAGCTCCTGATCGAAGAACGCCGCCATGCGCGCGACGATCGTTCTCGGCGGACTCGTCCCCTGCGTGGACGTCGCTGAATCGTCTCATGCTCGTCTCTCAGCTCGAGGCGGAATACGAGGTGATCTTCTCGAATCAGGAGATCAAGGAGCTCACCTCGCTCACCGCCATCGTGTAGACGCTTGGCCGGCGACTCGACTCGGCGTCCTAGAGCGGCGGCCCTTTACCAGCCGGCCGACTCCCCCGTCGGGGTCGGGGTCGGGATCGACCTCGCCGAGCCGAACGCATTCGACCGTCTCGACGATGCGGCGCCCACAAAGCGCGCGTGGGACGTGCTAGGACGCGCGATGCTTGCTGAGGCGTCTAAGGCCCGAGGTCGGCCTCCCATTGAAGGCCGACGCGATTGTAGACGCCCACCTGCTTTCCATTGGCCTGGAGAACGAGGACAGGGTAAGTAGCCTCGAGCAGGGTTGTCCCGTAGGCCAGGAAGAGCCGCGTGAGCTGATACTCCAGCGTCGGTTCCACCAGTGCCTTGGCCGAGAGCTCCACCTCGAGCTTTTCCAGTGCGACCTCCCGATACCCCAGGATCAACCCCTTCCGTTGCATGTGACCGATTGCGCGGCGGAAGCCAACGTCGCCGAGCAGCAGGTTGTTCGGTCGCCCGTCGCCCGTTACGCCGGACGAAAGGTCGGAGGGCGGTGAGGCGCCTTGCCCGACGGGGGACGGAGGTGGAAGGGCGTGCTCAGCCCGCATTTTCACACCGGCCTCGAACCCCTCCTCCCACACGTGGCTCGTCGCGCACTCGTACGTCCGGGCCTTGGTGGTGCGATAGACCCAGCGTACGGTGGCCTTCACGGACGAGTGCGTGAAATCGCCACGCACGAGCACATTGTAGATCCCGCTATTGGGACCGACGCGCTGCCCGTTGAACTTCCCGCAGTCGGCCCACGCCAGCCCGTCAGTCGTCCCGACTGAGAGTTGCTCGGTCGCGATGAAGCCCGAGGCCCTCTCGAGCGTGCGAATCGGGATGTTCCGCGCCGCGAGAAGATCGATCGCGGCATCCCAGGAGG
>JBBQDU010000124.1:0-7566 GCA_038320055.1 Gemmatimonadales bacterium
CCGGTGTACACGAGGAGGAACGCACCCGTTCCGTAGGTGTTCTTGGCCAGCCCGTCGATGGAGCAGCCCTGCCCGAACAGGGCGGCCTGCTGGTCGCCGGCCAGCCCCGCGATCGGAAGGCTCGTGCCCAGCAGGGCGCGCTCCGTCTCGGCGACCATGCCGCCGGAGCGCACGATGGTGGGCAACACCTCCGCCGGCACCCCGAAGACGCGAAGCAACTCCGGGTCCCACGCCTGCTCGTCGAGGTTATAGAGCAGCGTCCGCGAGGCATTGGTGTGGTCGGTGACGTGCGACCGCCCCCCGGTGAGGCGCGCCACCAGCCAGCTCTCGACGGTGCCGGCGGCCAGCTCCCCCCGCTCGGCGCGGCGCCTCGTGTCGGGGTCGCCTAGCATCCACTCGAGCTTGGTGGCGGAGAAATAGGGATCGGCCACGAGCCCCGTGCGCTGGCGAAGGAAGGTCTCGACGCCCGTCTCCCGAAGCTCGCGGCAGCGCTCGCTGGTGCGGCGGTCCTGCCAGACGATCGCCGGGCCCACCGGCACCAGCGAGCGGCGATCCCAGAGCACCACCGTCTCCCGCTGGTTGGTGATGCCGATCCCGGCCGGACGCTCTCCCGTCGCCGCGAGCGCCTCGCGCATGGCCTCGAGCGAAACCCGGAGGATCTCCTCGGCGTCGTGCTCGACCCACCCGGGGCTCGGGTAGTACTGCGTGAACTCGCGATAGCCCCGTCCGAGCACGGTGCCATCCTGATGCACGACCAGCGCGGTGGAGCCGGTGGTGCCCTGGTCGAGCGCGAGGATGGAGGGCATGGAATCGCGAGGCGGTGGGGCCGGAGATCCTAGGAGGGTCGGCCGACGGTCGGAGACAGACTCCCCGGCGCGAAGACTCCCTGGTCGGTGATGATGCGCGTCACCAGCTCGGCCGGGGTGACGTCGAAGGCCGGGTTCCAGACCGCGACCCCTTGCGGGGCCGTGCGGCGGCCGCCCAGGGTGGCGACCTCGTCCGCGCCTCGCTCCTCGATCGGGATCGCCGCGCCGTTCGGCGTCTCGAAATCCATCGTCGAGCTCGGCGCCGCCACGTAGAACGGGACCCCGTGCGCCCGCGCCGCGAGCGCCAGCGGATAGGTGCCGATCTTGTTCGCCACGTCGCCGTTCGCGGCGATGCGATCGGCGCCCACCAGCACGCAGGTGATATCGCCGCGGCGGAGGCGGCTCGCCGCCATCCCGTCGGCGATGACGGTCACCGGCACGCCGGCGCGGGCCAGCTCCCAGGCGGTGAGGCGGCTGCCCTGCAACAGCGGGCGGGTCTCGTCGGCGACCACCGACACCCGGCGGCCGGCGTTCTGCAGCGTGTAGATCGGTGCGAGCGCGGTGCCCATGCCGCCGGTGGCCAGCGCCCCGGCGTTGCAATGGGTCAGGATGATCGCGTCGCCCTCGATCAGCGCCGCCCCCGCCGACCCGATGCGCGCGCACATTTCCCGGTCCTCGTCCCAGATCGCCGTCGCCTCGGCGCGGAGGGCCGTGGCCAGGTCCTCCCCCGCCGCCAGCGCCCCCCCGGCGCATCGCTCCATCCGCGCGAGCGCCCAGCGCAGGTTGACGGCGGTCGGCCGGGTGGCGCCGAGCGCGGCGGACGCTACGCAGACGGTCTCGAGCGTGGCGGGGCCCCCTCGGAGCGCGAGCGTCAGGCCCATCGCGGCGGCGATGCCGATTAGCGGCGCGCCCCGGACGCGCAGCGAGCGGATCGCTTCCGCCACGCCCTCGACGGTCTCGAGGTCGAGATACCGCTCGTCCCCGGGCAGGAGCGTCTGGTCGAGGATCCTCACCGCGTGATCGGCGGTCCAGGCGATGGGCGAGGGGATGGCCATGCGGGCAAGTTAGCCGGTCCCCGCGGCTCCGGCAGCCCGGCGGGGCCGCGCAAAGCCGGCGCGCGAGAGATTAGCTTTGTCCTCGCGCCGGCCGGATGTCCGTCTCCTCTCATCAGAGCCGCCCATGACGACGTACACGACCCTGCTCTTCGAGCTCGCGGACGGGATCGCCCGGATCACGATCAACCGCCCGGACAAGCTCAACGCGCTCAACGCCGCGGTCATCGCCGAGCTGGAGGAGGCCGTGGGGCGGGTCGAACGGGACGGCGACGTGCGTGCGGTGCTGCTCACGGGCGCGGGCTCGAAGGCGTTCGTGGCCGGCGCGGATATCACCGAGATCGGGGGCCAGGACGCCACCGCGGGCCGGGCGCGGGCGCTCGCCGGCCAGCGGATGATGCGACGGCTGGAGCGGTGTGGGAAGCCGGTGGTGGCGGCGGTCAACGGGTTCGCGCTGGGCGGCGGCTGCGAGCTGGCCATGGCGTGCCATCTGCGAATTGCGAGCGAGGGCGCCCGGTTCGGGCAGCCCGAAGTGAAACTCGGCATCGGTCCGGGGTATGGCGGCACCGTCCGGCTCCCGCGGCTCGTCGGCCGCGGCCGGGCGCTGGAGCTGCTGCTCACCGGTGCCATGATCGACGCACAGGAGGCCTGGCGCATCGGGCTGGTCAACCGGGTGGTGCCCGCCGGCGACCTGCTGGCCGAGTCGGAGCGGATGGTCCGGACCATCCTGGAAAACGGCCCGCTCGCCGTCCGGACCTGCCTCGAGCTCGTGGACGCGGGCCTGGACATGACGGTGGACGAGGCGCTCCGGCTGGAGGCGGCTCATTTCGGCCTGCTCAGCGCCACGGCCGACATGCGCGAGGGCACCAGTGCGTTTCTCGAGAAGCGAAAGGCAGCGTTCACGGGGTCCTGATCGAGAACGCCACGCCCTGCAATTTCATCCTCCTTCCGGCTATTTTTCCATGGTTTCAGGACAGGTATTCCGCGCGGTGTCGTGCTGGGCCGGATTGACGCTCGCGGCGGGGTGCGGCGAGCGCGAGCGACTGACGTTTCCGACCGAGAATCCCGGCGACGGGTCGGGCCCGACCACCGAGATCACCCGGCCCTCGGTGCCCGACACCGTCGTGGTCGAGGGCGACCTGATCATCATCCAGGGCCGCGCCTACGACCCGGACGGCATCGATACGGTCTACTTCGAGGTCGGCGGGACCAATCAGGGCTTCTCTCCGCTCAGGGGCCTGGGGGCGGATACGGTGGACTTCGCCTTGCAGCTTTCGACCCTGAACTTCAGCGGCGCGACGGTGCTGCTCAGGGCCTACGGCGTCGATCTGCTGGGCTCCCAGGGCGCACCGGTCAGCCGGCAGATCCGCATCGAATAGTGCGACTCCGCCGCCTCGTGGCTCGAGGCTTTCGCAATCTGGCGGACTTCGACCGCGAGCTGCCCGCCTCCGGTCTGGCTCTCCTCGGCGCCAACGCGCAGGGCAAGTCGAACCTGCTGGAGGCGCTGTGCTATCCGGTGTTGTTCCGGTCGGTGCGGGGCGCGCCCGATCAGGAGATCGCCCGGTTCGACGGGCCCGGGTTTCACCTCGAGGCGGCCACGGAGGGGGGCGGCCCGTCCATGCTCGGGGTGACCTACACCACGCAAGGGCGGCGCAAGCGGATCGTCGTCGACGGCCAGGAGGTGGAGCGAGTGGCCGACGCGGTCGGCGGGTGGCTCGCCGTCTCCTTTCTCCCGGAGGACGTCGGGCTCGTCACCGGACCCGCGGCCGGCCGGCGCGGATATCTCGATCGCCTGCTGTCGCTTGCCGACGGAGACTATCTACGCGCGCTCGCGCGGTACCGTGCCGCCCTCGCCCAGCGGAACAGCGCGCTGCGGCAGGGCCGCTCGGAGCTGGCCCGGGCGTTCGATGCGCCTCTGTCGGCGGCGGGCGCCCGAGTCGTCGAGGCTCGATTGCGTTGGGCCGCTTGGGCGTCGGAGCGGTTCGCGACGGAGTTCGACTGCCTCGGCGACGGCGCGGTCGGGGGGCTCCGGTATCGCGGTCACGGTGAGCTGGCCGATCCGGCGGCCTGGGACGCGGCGCTCGGCCACGCGCTCGGCCGCGACGAGGCTCGAGGCCTGACGACTGTCGGTCCCCATCGGGACGATCTGGTGCTGGCAGCGGCCGGCCGACCGCTGCGGGAGTTCGGCTCCAACGGCCAGCAGCGGGGCGCCGCGGTGGCGCTGAAGCTGCTCGAGTTGGCAGCGCTCGGCCAGGCGCGCGGCACCGAGCCGGCCCTGGTGCTCGACGACGTATTCGCGGCCTTCGACCGCGAACGGCAGCGGCGGCTGGCGCACCGCCTGCTGGAGACCCCGGAGCGGCAGGTGTTCCTGACGGCGCCACGGCCGGACGAGCTCCCGCCCGGTCTCGCGCTCCCCGTGTGGCGCATGGACGCGGGCTCGGTCACCGCGAGGGACCCCGCATGAGCGACCGTCGCCCGCCCGCCACGCTGGCCGAGGCGCTCGCGAGCTACCTCAAGCAGTCGGGGTTCTCGAAGCGGCTCCAGCAGGCGGGCATCGTGGAGCAGTGGGCGCAGCTGGTCGGCCCGCAGATCGCGGCCGTCACCGATCCCGAGTCGGTCACCCCCGATGGGGTGCTCAGGGTTCGCGTCGCCACCGCGGCGTGGGCGAACGAATTGAGTCTGATGACGCCCCGGATCATCGCCCGCCTGAACGCGGGGCGCACCGGTCGCGTGAAGGAGATCCGCTGGGTGCCCGGCGGCCCTACCCCGACATGATGGAGTCTATGGCCAAACCCGAGCCCACCGTCCTCGACGGCACGCCGCAGTACAAGGCCGATTCGATCCAGGTTCTCAAGGGTCTGGAGGCCGTGCGCAAGCGACCCGGGATGTACATCGGGTCGACCAGCGAGAACGGCCTCCACCATCTGGTGTACGAGGTGGTGGACAACTCGATCGACGAGGCGCTGGCCGGCCATTGCGACACGATCTCCGTCACCATCCACGCCGACAACTCGATCACCGTGCAGGACAACGGACGCGGCATCCCGGTGGACCTCCACCCGACCGAGCGGCTGCCGGCGGTCGAGGTGGCGCTGACGGTGCTCCATGCGGGCGGCAAGTTCGACAAGAACACCTACAAGGTGTCGGGCGGGCTGCACGGCGTGGGCGTGTCGGTCGTGAACGCGCTCAGCGAGCGGCTCGAGGTGGTAGTAGACCGGGACGGCAGCCGGCACCGGATGGCCTTCGTGCGCGGCAAGACGGTGCGCAAGCTGGAGACCCTGCCCGGCAAGGCGCGGGGCACCGGCACGACCGTGCGCTTCAAGCCGGATCCCGAGATCTTCACGGTGCTGGAGTTCCACTACACGACGCTGGCCGACCGCCTTCGGCAGCTGGCGTTCCTCAACCAGGGCATCTCAATCAGCATCAAGGACGAGCGCGAGGATCAGCAGAAGCAGGAGACCTACATCGCGAAGGGCGGTCTGACCGAGTTCGTGCAGTGGCTCAACCGCAACCGGAAGCCGCTCCACGCCAAGCCGATCGCATTCAGCGCCACCAAGGACGACGTCGAGGTGGACCTGGCCCTGCAGTACGAGGACGGATACAACGAGAACACGTTCACCTTCGTGAACAACATCAACACTCACGAGGGCGGCACCCATCTCACCGGCTTCAAGTCCGCGCTGACCCGCACGATCAACGACGTGGCCAAGCGGCGCGACTTCCTGAAGAAAGAAGGCTTCACGCTCTCGGGCGAGGATATCCGCGAGGGGTTGACCTGCGTGCTGCACATAAAGGTCCGCGAGCCGCAGTTCGAGGGCCAGACCAAGACGAAGCTGGGCAACTCCGAGGTCGAGGGCATCGTCAAGGCCGTCGTCAACGAGGGGCTCGGCAACTACCTCGACGAACATCCGCCGGTGGCGCGCAACATCATCGAGAATGCCGTCAGCGCGGCCCGGGCCCGGGAAGCCGCGCGCAAGGCGCGCGACCTGGTCCGGAAGAAGTCCGGGCTCGAGAACGCCGTCCTGCCCGGCAAGCTGGCCGACTGCTCGATCGACGATCCGGCGGTGAGCGAGATCTACCTCGTCGAGGGCGACTCGGCGGGCGGCAGCGCGAAGCATGGCCGCGACCGGTCGTTTCAGGCCATCCTGCCGCTCCGCGGCAAGATCCTGAACGTCGAGCGGGCCCGGATCGACAAGATCCTCAGCAATGAGGAGATCCGGGCGATGATCACGGCCATCGGTACCGGCGTCCGCGAGGATTTCAAGCTGGACGACGCGCGCTACCACAAGATCATTCTCATGACGGACGCCGACGTGGACGGCGCGCACATCAGGACGCTGCTCCTGACCTTCTTCTTCCGGCAGATGCAGGAGCTGGTCGAGGCCGGCTACGTCTACATCGCACAGCCGCCGCTCTACCGTGTGGCCAAGGGCAAGGAGGAGTTCTACGCCTATACCGAGGCGGAGCGCGACGAGTACGTCAAGCGCCTGACCACCGGCGAGGCCAAGGGCAACGTCAACATCCAGCGCTACAAGGGCCTGGGGGAGATGAACCCGGACCAGCTCTGGCGGACCACGATGGATCCGGCCACCCGGACCATCCTGCGCGTCACCATGGATGACGCGGTCGAGGCATCCAAGGTGTTCGATGAGCTGATGGGAGACGAGGTCGAGCCGCGGCGGCAGTTCATCGAGCGGAACGCGAAGTACGTGAGCAACCTGGACGTCTGAGCACGCCGGCCGGTAGCAATCAACCCGGTAGCAGTCAACGAATCGGGGGCAGCCCTGTGAAAGGCTGCCCCCGCGTCGCATCCGTCATCGAGACCGCGGTCTAGTTGCCGCGGCAGCTCCGAAGACTGCGCTTCTCCGCCTTGGACCGCAGCGCATCCATGGCGCTGTTCATGCTGCCACCCGACAGGTAGTCACCATTGTAGGTCCAGCTGATGAAGGCGCAGGGGTAGGAACTGCTGAGGAGCGCCGAGCCAAAGCTCTGCACCTCGCTGGCCGTCATCTTCGTTCCGTTCGGTGTGCCGCCCCTGAGCACATTGAGGCCGACGATGAGTCCGAGGCCTGCGCGCTGGGCGTCCGACACGGCCTGCTTGATGTAGTCGTTAACGTTGCCCCGGCGCGCGAGGTACTGGGCCCAGGCGGCGTCGATGTAGCGGGGGCTGCTCCGGAAGTAGCTCGGATCGACCCGCACGATCGTCGGCAGATTCGGCCACAACTGCTTGCTGTAGCGCCCCATCTCGTCCAGCGTGGACGTCGGAATCGGATGACCTCTCCAATTGGCCGGGTCGTTCGGCTCGTCGACGAGGTAGTGACCGACGATGGTGCCGTCGTTGATGTACGAGTTCAGATCGAGGCCCTTGTACCGGTCGAGCCGCTGCTTCCACTTGGTCAGGCTGAAGGTGCCGTCGGCATTGAGGTAGTACTTCGGGCTGCCGGAGAAATTCATCACGATCTTGCCGCCCCGCGACTTGATCGCCGGCAAGTTGCTCTTGAGCTGGTTCGGGGCGTCGTTCCGCATGGCGCCGTTGTACCGGGAGCCGAAGGCCGTCGTGGGCTGGGCGAAGAGCCCGATCGGAATGCCGCCGGCGAAGGAGCTCGTCGCGAGCGACAGGCCAGTGGCGGGCGCGTCGAGCGCCGGATCGCTCTCCGCGAGCGGAGCCGGGTCACTGAGGGTCAGCCCCTGGTCCCCACCCACGGGGT
>JBBQDU010000125.1:0-7530 GCA_038320055.1 Gemmatimonadales bacterium
ATCATGGTGACGGAGATGGGCAAGCCGCTCAAGGCCGCCGTCGAGGAGGCGGCCAAGTGCGCGCTCGGCTGCCGCTACTACGCCGAGCACGCCGAGCGGTTCCTGGCGGACGAGCCATACGAGACGGGCGCGTCGAAGAGCTGGGTCTCCTACCAGCCCATCGGGCCGGTGCTGGCCATCATGCCGTGGAACTTTCCGTTCTGGCAGGTCTTCCGGTTCGCGGCGCCCGCCCTCATGGCCGGCAATGTCGGCCTGCTCAAGCACGCCTCGAACGTGCCCCAGTGCGCGCTGGCCATCGAGGACATCTTCCGGCGCGCCGGGTTCGCCGAGGGGTGCTTCCAGGCGCTCCTGATCGACACCGAGATGGTCACCCGCGTGATCGAGGATCCGCGCGTGGCCGCCGTCACGCTCACCGGCAGCACCGCGGCCGGCAGCAAGGTGGCGAGCGCGGCCGGCAAGGTGATCAAGAAGTCGGTCCTCGAGCTGGGCGGGAGCGACCCGTTCGTCGTCATGCCGAGCGCGGACCTCGACGCGGCGGTCCGGACGGCGGTGAAGGCGCGGACCATCAACAACGGCCAGTCGTGCATCGCCGCCAAGCGGTTCATCGTCCACGAGGCCATCGCGGACGAGTTCGAGCGGCGCTACGTGGCGGGGTTCCGGGCGCTCACGGTGGGCGACCCGATGGACGCCGGCACCGACATCGGGCCGCTCGCCAACGAGAGCCAGGTGCGGACGATCGCCGAGCAGGTGGACCGGTCGGTGGCGGCGGGCGCGACGCTCCTGACCGGCGGCAAGCGGCTCGACCGGCCCGGCTTCTGGTACGAGCCGACGGTGCTCTCCGGCGTCACCGCCGACTCGCCGGCGTATCACGACGAAGTGTTCGGCCCGGTGGCGATCCTGTTCCGGGTCGGGAACGTGGACGAGGCGGTGCGGCTGGCCAACGACTCGCCGTTCGGGCTCGGCGCCAGCGCCTGGACGACGGACCCCGCGGAGATCGCGCGGTTCGTCGGGGAGATCGAAGCGGGGATGGTGTTCATCAACGCCATGGTCGCCTCGGATCCGCGGGTGCCGTTCGGCGGTGTGAAGCAGAGCGGCTACGGCCGGGAGCTGAGCCGGCTCGGGATCCACGAGTTCGTGAACGCGAAGACCGTGTGGATCGCCGAGGCGCCCCGGCCCACCGAGAAGCTGTCGGACTCGGAGTAGCATTCGCACGATGAAGGCCCGCCTGCTCGGCTCGATCCTCAGGCAGGCGTTCGTCGGCTGGTGGGACGACAACGTCCCGCGGCTCGGCGCCTCGCTGGCGTTCTACACCCTGTTCGCGATGGCACCCATCCTCGTCATCAGCATCGCCATCGCGGGGCTCGCGTTCGGGCCCGAGGCGGTGCGCGGCGAGATCGTGGGCGAGATCCAGGGCCTGGTCGGCCGCCAGGGAGCGATGGCGGTGCAGGCGATGCTCGAGGGCGCGGCCAAGCCGTCGTCCAGCATCCTGGCGACGGTGATCGGCAGCATTACGGCGTTCATCGGGGCCACCGGCGCGTTCATCGAGCTGCAGACCGCGCTCAACGCCATCTGGCGGGTCAAGCCGCGGCCGGGCGTGGGCGTGCACGCGTTCCTGATGGAGCGCCTGATCTCGTTCGGGCTGGTGGTGGGAGTCGGCTTCCTGCTGCTCGTGTCCCTGCTGGTGAGCGCGACGCTCGCGGCGCTCAACCGCTATCTCGGCGGGCTCTTCCCGGGGCTCACGGCGGCGTGGGAGGCGGGGAACGTGTTGGTGTCGCTCGCCGTAATCACGCTGCTGTTCGCGATGGTGTACAAGGTACTTCCCGACGTCAAGCTCCGCTGGCGCGACGTGTGGATCGGCGCGCTCGTCACCGCCGGCTTCTTCACCGTGGGGAAGCAGCTCATCGGGCTGTACCTGGGGACGAGCAGCGTGGCATCCAGCTACGGGGCGGCGGGCTCGGTGGTGGTGCTGCTCGTCTGGGTGTACTACTCGGCGCAGGTGGTGCTGCTGGGCGCGGAGTTCACGCGGTTCTACGTCGAGCGCACCCGCGGGGCGCCGCCGCCGCAGAAGTACGCGGTCGTGGATCCGGCGCCGCCGCAGCTGGAGCCTGCGCCGGACCGGTAGCGCGCGCGGGCGCTACCGGTTGGCGGGTGGCCGTCACCGGTTGGCCTCGGCCGTCACCGGTTGGCCCGCCCCATGAGCGGCGCGTCTTCGGGCGGCTGGTAGGCGCGGAGCCGGTCGAGCAGGGCGCGCGGGGTCGCCTCCACCATGATCGTCTCGCGGTGTTCGGCGGTCAGGAATCCTTCCTTCACCGCGTGGTCCAGGAACGCGATCAGCGCGTCGAAGTAGCTGGCCACGTTGAGGATGCCGCACGGCTTGGCGTGGATGCCGAGCTGGCCCCAGGTCAGGATCTCGAAGAATCCCTCCAGCGTTCCGATCCCGCCCGGCAGCGCGATGAAGCCGTCGCTCATGTCCGCCATCTGCGACTTCCGCTGGTGCATCGAGGCGACCACGATGAGGTCGGGGATCCCGTGGTGGGCCTCCTCCTTCAGCATGAGCTGCTGCGGGATGATGCCGGTGACGTGGCCGCCGCCCTCCTGCACGGCGTCGGCCAGCTCGCCCATGATGCCGACGCTGGCGCCGCCGTAGACCAGCTCGATCTCCTCCTGGGCCAGGAGCGCCCCCAGCTCGCGCACCGCCGTCCGGTAGTCGGGGCGGGAGCCGGTGTTGGTGCCGGAGAAGACGCAGAGCCGGACAATGGGGCGGTCGGTGGCCATCGAGCGTGCCTCGGGCGAGGGGGGAGAAGCCTTGAAATTAGCGGGGCGGGGGCGTAGGTGTCATGGAGGATGACGGCGGCGGGGGGGAAGCCGCTCAAAACAACTGTCCGTGGAGATCCACAATGCCGCAGCTCCCGCACCGCACCCTGGGCCACCCCGGCCTCGACGTCTCCGCCCTCGGGCTCGGCTGCATGGGGATGTCCGAGTTTTACGCCGGCCGCGACGACGACGAGTCCGTCGCCACCATCCACCGCGCCCTCGACCTCGGCGTGACGTTCCTCGACACCGCCGACATGTACGGGCCGTTCACCAACGAGCGCCTGGTCGGGCGGGCCATCCAGGGGCGGCGCGACGACGTGGTGCTCGCCACCAAGTTCGGCAACGAGCGCGGCGAGGACGGCAGCTTCGTCGGCGTGAACGGCCGGCCCGACTACGTGAAGCACGCCTGCGACGCGTCGCTGCAGCGCCTGGGCGTGGACCACATCGATCTCTATTACCAGCACCGGGTGGACCGCACCGTACCGATCGAGGAAACGGTGGGCGCCATGGCCGATCTGGTCCGCGCGGGCAAGGTGCAGCACCTGGGGCTGTCCGAGGCGGCGCCCGCGACGATCCGCCGCGCCGCGCGCGAGCACCCGATCGCGGCGCTGCAGACCGAATACTCGCTCTGGACCCGCGACCCCGAGGACGAGGTGCTGCCCACCTGCCGCGAGCTCGGCATCGGCTTCGTCGCCTACAGCCCGCTCGGCCGCGGGTTTCTCACGGGGCGGTTCCGCTCGCTTGACGACCTGCCGCCGGACGACTATCGCCGGAACTCGCCGCGGTTCCAGGGCGAGAACTTTCAGAAGAACCTCGATCTCGTCGAGCGGGTCGGGGACATCGCGCGCCGGAAGCGGTGCACGCCGAGCCAGCTCGCGCTGGCGTGGGTGCTGGCGCAGGGCGACGACATCGTGTCGATCCCGGGGACCAAGCAGCGGAAGTACCTGGAGGAGAACGCGCGGGCCGTCGAGGTGGAGCTGACGCCGGCGGACCTCGAGGAGATCGACGAGGTCGCGCCGGTCGGGGCGGCGGCGGGGGCGCGGTATCATGAGGCGGGGATGAAGACGATCAACGGGTGAGGGCGGCCCGTCATCTCGAGCGGAGCGAGGGATCTTGCCGGTTTAGGTTCGAGCCATTCCCGGGCAAGGTCCCTCGCTTCGCTCGGCATGACGGGGGGGGGCGCTCGGGATGACGGGGGGCAGCTCCCTACGAGGGTTCATTCCCCCCAGCGGTCCGCTCCACCCCCTCCCGCGCCGCGCGCGCGTACACCAGCTCGTACGGCGATCGCTCCGCCATCGACCGGTACCACCCGGCCGCCTCCGTCCGCCGCCCCAGCTCCTCCAGCAGCCGCGCCCGGAGGAACCGCTGCGATGCCAGCGAGAAGAACGGCGACGCCACCGTGAGCTGGAACCAGAGCTCCGGCCGAGCGCGCTCCAGCCGCGCCAGCGCCTCCGCCGGCTTCCCGCGCGCCCACGCGATCGCCGCGTCCAGCTCGACCGTGAGGTTCCGCACCAGCGGGCCGCTCGCTTCCAGCTCGGCGAGCGATTCGAGCCGCTCCGCCGCCTCCGCCACCCGCCCCAGCCGCACCTCGAGCAGGCCCAGCAGGTAGACCCGGAGCGCGGGGTGCAGCTCGTCGTGCATCGCGAAGATGAAGAACGCGCTCGGCGCCGCATCGGCCGGGCGCCAGCGCTCCAGCGCGTCGCGCACGTCGCCCAGCTCGGCGGCCGGCACGGGGACGAACGGCAGCGTCGCGAACAGCGCCCGCATCTCGAGCCCCCACGTGGCGTCGAGCGACTCCGCCGCGCCCAGCTCCATCCGCATCCCGTCCAGGTCGCCCGCGGCGAGCGCCAGGTGCGCCAGCAGGATGTGGCACAGCGCCCGCAGCTCGGGCGAGCGCGCCACCTGCAGGAACCCCCGCGCCAGCGCGTCCGCGCCCGCCGGGTTGTTCGAGTAGAGGGCGACGTCGGCGAACGCGATGGCGACGGTGACGGCCCGCGCGCTCTGGATCTCGGTCGTCACCTGCGCGATCGCGGCCGCGTCCCGTGCGGCGTAGGCGCGGAGGGCGCGCATGGCGAGTGCCTGGTCGCCGTCGGGGCTGGCGCGGAGGACGCGCTCGATCAGGTCGCCCATCTCCCGCGTCCGGCCCTCGATGGCGGAGATCCGGACCAGGTGCACCATCGCCGCCACGTGATCGGGCGCCAGCCGCACGACCCGCTCGAACGGCTCGCGCGCCTCGACCGCCGAGCGGCCGCGGAGCGGGTTCGAGTGAAACAGCAGGTCGCCCAGGTGGAACCACGCCTCGACGTCGTCGGGGTAGGTGCCGGTGATCGTGTTGTAGAGCGACTCCGCCCGGTCCACCGCGCCGTGGAGCCACGCGCGCTGCGCGGCGAAGACCAGCCGGTCGTGCGGCGAGAGCCGCGCCTGGTGCTCGGCGCCGCGGTCGGCGGTTTCGCGCGCGAGGTCGGGGAGGGCAGAGCCCGCCGCGGCCGCGGCCAGCCGGTAGTGGGCCAGCGCGAACGACGGGTCCGCATCCACCGCGGCCTGGAAGCCTTCCATCGCGTCGAAGTAGCGCCCGGCGCGAAGCTCCGCCTCGCCGCTCAGGTACGCCTTCAGCGCGTCGAGCGAATCGGTGGTGAGCGCCGCGATCCGGGTGAGCCGCGTGCCCGGCGCCACGCCGTGCGCCGCGAGGAGCTGACGGGCCAGCTCGTCCACCAGCTCGAACAGTTCGGCCTCGCCGGAAGCCACGGCCTGCACGGTCGCGATCGCGGCGGAGGCGCCGCGACCGGTGCCGCCGGCGCCCTCGGTCTCGTAGAGCGATGCGGTCGCCTGGAGCCGGCCGCCACCCTCGACGATGCTGCCCGCGAGATAGCGGCCCGCGCCGAAGCGCCGGGCGAGGGTCGCCGCATCGCCCTCCGCCGCCGCGTGCAGCAGCGCGCGCGGGTCCACCGTCCGGATCTCGCCCGCGCCGTCGAGCTTGGTGGCCAGGAGATCCACCATCCCCTCGCGCAGGTAGGCGAATCTCGCGTCGCCCCGGATCGAGAACGGCAGCACGGCGATCGTCGCGGGCGACAACATGCCGCCGTCGCCGGCCGCCACCCCGACGCGCCCCGCGCCCGCTGCCGTCGCCCGCGCCCGGAGCCCCTCCACCACCGCGCGCGTCTCCGCCGACGGCTCCACGTCGAGGTCCGCGGCCAGCCGCCGCGCGAAGTCGTCGTACGCGCGGAGCGCCGCCGAGCGCTCGCCGGTGCGCTCGAGCAGGCCGAGGTAGGCGCGGAGGGCGGCCTCGTCATCGGGGGCCAGCTCGTGGGCGCGGCGTGCCCAGGCGACCGCGTCGCCCAGCCGCCCGTCGCCCTCCGCCCGGGCCACGAGCGCGCGCGCGGCGGCGCCGGCGCGCTGCCGGAGCCGGTCGCGCTCCCGGTCGAGCCAGTCCTGCAGCTCGCCCGAGGCGCCGGCGACGTAGAGCCCGTCGAGCAGGGTGCCGCGATAGTGGCCGAGCGCCGCTTCGGCGTCGCCCGCGGCGAGCGAGGCCTCGAGCGCGGTCGCGTCGCACCAGAGCGCCGTCTCGGGGACGCCGACCTCGTCGTCGCCGCGGCCCGCCACGGTATCGGCCCCCAGCTCGGCGCGGAGGAAGTAGAGCGAGCGCCGGAGCGCCGCGCGCGCGTGGTCCTGGTCGAGGTCGGGCCAGAAGAGGCCGAGGAGCGAGTCGCGCCGGTGAAAGCGGCGCGGTGCCGCGACGGCGAGGTAGGCGAGGAGCGCCAGCCGCTTGGGCTGCTGCAGGACGGCGCGGATCTCCCGGCCCTCCGCGTCGCGGAGGTCGAGGGGGCCCAGCGTATGGAGGCGGATCATCGCACCGAGGATGGAGCGGGGAGGGGGATCCCGCAAGCCGCGCTCCCCTGTGACGAGACGTGCGCGCCGCGGGACCCCGCGGGCCGCCGAGCTAGGCCAACAGACTCCCGACTGCCGTGAGAAGCTGAGTGGGGGTGAACGGCTCCTGCAGGGTGAGGACATCGGCCGGCCCCGCACGGTCGTCCGGGTGACCCTGTTGCACCACGTGCAGGATGGGCATGTCCGGGCGCATAGCGCGTGCCCGTCGCATCAGCTCGGGGCCGTTCACGATCCCGAGGCGGGTGTTGGTGATCAGCAGATCGATTCCGGGAAGCTGGCCCACCAATTCGAGGGCCGACAAGCCATCGTAGGCCGCGAACACGCAATGTCCGGCTTCTCGCAGGGTGTCGACGACGGCGGAGAGCTCGCTCGCGCTGTCATCGGTGGCAATAATGCGCCAGCGAGGGCGCTCGCCTGGTGGGGTATCCATGGTGTTCCTTTGGGGCCCGGAGGGAGGCGGCAGGCCAATGCGTGGATTCACAAGGTACCCTGGTACTTCCCGGTGGGCCATGCTCCGATGTGCAGCGGCACTCCTTATGATTCGACCATCTTGTGTCCCTCGCGAAGCGGCTGCACCTCCGCATCCGCGAACGGCTCCTCGGTCGGTCAAGGCCGCCCTACTAGGGGCTTGCCCGCGTAACGGCGGAGCAGGGGCCGGCACCCAGCGGGCCGGACGTTTCCGATTCCAGGCCCAGGCGTTAATATGTCGGCGCCATCTTCAGTGCCGGTACCGTGCCATGCCTGAGCACGCCCTGCTCGCGCCGCCCATGCTGTTCCAGCTCGCGCCGCCGTACGATCGATTCGACGGCGTGCCCGATCCCGATGCGCTCA
>JBBQDU010000126.1:0-7506 GCA_038320055.1 Gemmatimonadales bacterium
TGATGGAGGTTTTGCAGACCTCTGCCTTACCACTTGGCTACGGCGCCGGGGTGGAGCTAAGTGGCTGATGTTACTGCACTACGACCCTCGAGTCAACGCGGCAGCCGTTGCGTCGAGAACCGATGCAACCTTCGTCCGCGAGTTGGCATCTCAGCCAGATCAACAGCTTCTCTTCTCGCCAAACCATTGGGATTCCATGTCGACGCACCACCCACGGTGTGCCAATCGACAGCTTGCGAACGGAGGGAGATTCGGCCACGGTCTACACACGCCAGCGGTACGAGCGACTCATGCACCAACGCACCGGGCCCATTCTCGACACGGTCGAGACATCCGTGAAGGATCGAGAGCTCGGTCCCATTCTGGTGAACGGCCAGCCCTACACCCCATGACGGCCTGGCGAGGCCGGTTGGACGGCCCCTCCAGAGCGTCAGACCCCTCCCCCCTTCCCCACGAGCCCGGCCGGCCGCATCTTCGGCCCGGGCGGATGCCTCGCTCAGCGCTCCCCGAATTCCGGCATCCCGCACCAGTTGAGGAACGCGACCAGGTTTTCGGCCTCGTCGGGCGTCGGCATCATGATCTCGGTGTCGCCCCGCGTCACCAGGGGAACGAACCGAAGCCCGTGCCGCCCCGGCCGCCGGAGGGGTCGCTGACCCACCCGCCAGGGGCCCTCCTGCAGCTCGTCGGCCCGCGGCCCGTCGGCGAGTGCGTCGCGCACCAGGCTCCGAAGCAGCGACCAGTCGCGCCGCTGGCGGGTCTTCGGATGCCGCTGGTGCGCCAGCAGAAACACCAGCTCCACCATGGCGCGCTTGCAGATGGTGTCGGCCGCCGAGTCGTCCATGGACCTCAAGTTGGAGGCACCGAGTGCAAAGCACCATCCGCGAAGCCAAGCTCAAGCCCGAGCACGCGTCGCTCTACCCGGGGGTGCAGCCGGGGGTCTGGATGCCCGCGTCGTCCATCGGCCAGCAGCTCCTGCTCTGGCACCTGACCGCGCCGACGATGCCGCAGGGCGATCGGCTGCTGACGGAGGAGCACTTCGAGTTTCGCGGGGGGCAGAAGCGGGTGGGTTCCTGGATCAACATGCGGACCCGGCTGGCGGATAGCTGAACCGATCGCGCGTCGTTTCATTGGAGTCGAGACGGGATTCATTGGGATCTCGGGGCGACTTATTGGGAGCAGCGAGGGATCTCGCCGGCCCGCGCCCCTCCCCCTCCTTACCTCCCCCCTACCTCCCCCCTACCTCCCCGCCCGGCTCCCCAGCCACGCCCCCCAGAACGCGCGCTGCGCCTCAGTCGGCGCCTCGCCCACCAACTCCATCGGCACGATCTCCACCCGCGGGTCGGCCGCGAACCGGAGCGTCGCGCGGAGCTCGCGCCCCCGCTGCCGGAACACGAGCGGCACCTCGTCGCCCGCCGCATGGGCCTTCCCGACCGCGGCCCAGTCCGCGTCCGAGCGGATCGGAACGCCGCCCGCCGACACCAGGACGTCGCCCTGCTCCACCCCCGCCGCGTAGAGCAGCGTCCCCGCGATCGTCGCGCCCGACACCATCGCCCCCGCACCCGCCCGTCCCGCCGCCGCCGCCGTGTCCGCAACGAGCGCGACCGGCCCCGCATACGCCGCCCCCGGATGCGCCGGCCGGACCAGCATCCCCGCCCGCGCCAGCAGCGAGGCGTAATCCGGCACCCCCCGCCCCCGCACGTAGCGGCCGAAGAACTCGCGCACGAACGCCGCGTCGCCCACGTACGCGCCGAGGGTCCGCTCCAGGTCGCGCACCGTGTAGGGGCGCCGGACGATGTACCGGCCGGCCGACCGGCCGAACCGCTCCCACATGAGGCGCATGAACCCGTCCAGCGACTTGTCCTCGAACCCCTCCCGGAGCATGAGGTCGAGCCCCAGCCCGATGCCCGCGCCCCAGGTGTAGTACGACAGGAACGTGTTCGCCTGGTTGGTCGGGTCGATGGCGGTCGCGGCGTCCACGAACGGCGCCTGCAGGCTCATCTCCAGCGGGCTGAAGAAGCGCCGGCCGGGTGCCAGCGTCACGTCGTTCACGACGTTCGCCAGCGCCGCGGCGTAGGCCGAGTCGGACAGGAGGCCCGCGCGCCGGAGCGTCAGCCGGTCGTAGTAGCTGGTGAACCCCTCGCCGAACCAGAGCGCGTGCGAGGGGTCGGCCCGCGTGAGGTCGAGCGGCTCGATCTCCGCTGACCGGATCCGCTCCATGTTCCACGAATGGAAGAACTCGTGCGCCACCGTGCGGATCAGCCGGTCGGCATCCTTGCCCAGTGAGCCGCTGGAGGTGAGCACGGTGGAGTTCCGGTGCTCCATGCCGTCGCCCGAGGCCCACGGCAGATAGTCGGCGAGGAAGGTGTACTGCTGCCGGTCGTAGCGGGCCGTCTCGCCGAAGATCCCGACCTCCTCCGCCACCACCTTGCGCACCGCCCCGGCAAAGTCGTCGACCTCGGCGTCCGTGCCCTGGTGATGGATGGCGAGGCGGATGGTGTCGGTGCGGCCGCCGGGCCCCGCCACGGTCCAGCTTCGGACCGCGAAGTCGCTGAGCTCGATCGGGCTGTCCATGAAGTACGCCAGATCCGGCGCGTCCCAGACGAACGGATCGGCGGTGGCCAGGAGCTGCGTCGCCACCCGCCATCCGCTCTCCGCCGGCGGCGTCAGCCGCACCGACACCGGCCGGTCCTCGAGCCCCCGGGCCCAGGCGAAGGTCGCGGGGATGTTGAGATGGGCGTGGGTCGCATCAACTTGGGAATAGGTGCCGTCGGCCCGGTCGCCGAACACGGTGTACGAGAACCGCACCGGCAGGCCGCGCGCCACGACCAGCCAGCGGTACGGGTCGCGGCGCACCACGGCGAGGGCGTTCCCCGCGGGGTCCGTCACCGCCACGTCGTACACGTTTTTCGCGAACTCGTGCAGGGCGTACCGCCCCGGCGAGGCGCGGCTCATCCAGATCTCGAGGGTATCTCCCTTCCCCGGCGGGAACCGGACGACCACGCGTGCCTCGTGGTGCCCGGCGTTCGGGAAGGTGACGGCGTAGTGAACCGTGTCGGCAAGTGCGGGTGCCGGCAGGGAGGCCGGCGCCAGTGCGAGCAGCAGCGCGAACAGCATCACCGGCCGGCGCTCAGCCCGCCCGGCGGCCCCTGATCGGCACCACCGTGGCCAGCTCGGGCTCCGTTTCCACGGAGCCCAGGTAGGCGTTCGGGTCGTGGTACACCGCACCCGCCGGGAGATGCTCGTACATCGGCCCCAGCTCCTTCCGGATGCGGTCGTGGTAGAACTCGGGCAGCACCGTGCTCTCGCCGTCCAGGTAGGCCAGGACCGAGGGGTCGGTGTCCAGCAGCCGGCGGATCGTCGTGTGATAGTTGATCCGCCCCCAGCCCTCGGACGACATTGCCCGCACCAGGTTCATCCACTTCGGAATGGCCGTGGGCGTCGCCGGGACACGCCGCGCGATGGCCCGCCACGAGAACGAGTAGCTCGTCACGTCGATGAGCCCGTCGTAGAACTCGCGCCAGCCGTAGTGCTTGGGCCGGACGTTCATCGCGTGGTTGTTGTTGAGGAAGTGGAACGGGAACGGCAGCACGCGCCCCGCCCGCTGGTAGTCCAGGTTCATCGGCGCGGCGCGGCCGAATGCCGAGAGCAGCGAGTAGGCGGGGAAGGCGCCGGGCGCCAGGTCGATGAAGGTCTTGGTCAGCTCGAACGGCTCGGGGCCCATGTCGCCGTCGAGGCCGAGCACGAAGTTGGTCTGGATGTAGGGGATGTAGCGGAGGATCATGTTCACGTGTTCCGCCACCTGCTTGACCTTGTCCATCCCCTTCTGCCGGGTCTTCGACTTGTTGCCGAGATCGTACCACGACTCGATGCCCGGGAGGATCGCCTGGAATCCGTTCTGCCGGAGCCGCTTCAGGTGCGGCTCGGCCAGCAGCGACAGGCTGCTTTCCGCGATGTGCCGCATGCGCCCTTGGGGCACCGCGGCCTCGACCGCCTCCATGTAGTCGTCGAACCGCACGCCGAAATTGGGATCGTGCCAGCCGACGATCGGGTGCTTGATCTTGGTGAGCAGGAACGCGAGGTCGTCGCGCAGATCCTCGAAGCCCAGCGGCTGGTACTCCACGGTCGAGTCGATGCAGAAGCTGCAGGTGTACGGACAACCCAGGCTGCCGATCATCGGGACGATCTTGATGGTCGGCGCCTTCTCGAGCGTGGCGGCGGTGAACTTCCAGCGCTCCCGGAGCGTCGGCAGCTCGAGCGGCTGGGTGGCCGCCGCCAGGTGCACGCCGTACGGCCGGTGCGGCTGGCAGTCGCGCAGCATGTCGGCCACCACGGTCCGGTCGGTGAAGCCGAGCACGTAATCGAAATACTTGCGGGAGTCCTCCGGATAGCAGCGGGCGTGCGGCCCGCCCAGCACGGTCACGGCGCCCTTCTTCCGGAACAGATTGCTCAGCGCGTAGGCCAGCTGCGCCGACTGCGTGAAGGCGCCGATGAACAGCACATCCAGATCCGACGGCAGCTCGTCCAGCAGGTTCTCGAGGCCCGTGTAGCAAACGAGGGTCACGTCGTGACCCTCCTGCTCGCACCAGACGCCGATCACCTGGGGCATGATGCTCGCCAGATTGGCGTTCATGATGCGCCCGTACAGCGATGGGTTGGGGCTCTTTGTGACCAGGTCCAAAATGCCTATACGGAGCCGGCGCATGCAGTTCTCCAAGCAGGGGAGGCGGTCCTCTGCGTCGGATCACCGGGAGGCTGGCGACCGGACCACGGAGGCGTGAAACTGAACACGCCCGGGTAGCGGCGGAGGGGAAATGACGTCGGAACTTGGCGGAGCGGACAGGAGAAGGCAACCTGTGTCGCTTGACGACGACCGGAGACCCGAACGAGCCCCGGCATCTCAGGGCGCGAGCACCTGGAGAGCCGCGGGGCGGATCCGGTACTCGAGCGGCGTCCGGAGCGTCACCACCTCCCCGTCGAGCGACACCTGCACCCGCCGGCGCCGGGTTTCGACCACCGTCTCGGCCACCCGGAACAGGTCGAGCTCGTCCACGTGCTCCGCCCCGCGCCACAGCACCTGCCAGGCCAGCCCGATGACTCCCTGCCGCCGCGTGGCGTGCATGACGTAGAGCACCAGCTGGCCGCCCGTCAGCGACTCGCGGGACGCGGCGCGGAGTCCCTCCATCCGGTACTCGTTGTTGCCCACGAAGACGAAGGGCGTACGGCGGACGATCACCTCCTCCTCCGTGCGGATCCGGACGCCGACGAACGGGTGGCGCCGGAGCACCGCGAGTGTCGCCCACACCGCCGCGATCCACTTGCCGGCCCCTCGTCCGCCGTACCGCTTCCTCAGCTCGACGATGCGCGGATAGACCCCGATGCTCGAGTTGTTGAGGAAGAGCCGGCCGTTCACTTCGCCCGCGTCCACCCGCCGCACGCTCCCCTCGGCGATCACCCGGACGGCATCGGGCAACTCGAGCGGGATGCCCACGTCCTTGGCGAAGTGATTGAGCGTCCCCACCGGCAGGACGCCCAGCGGAATGTCGTGCTCGATCACCGCCGAGGCCACGACGTTCACGGTACCGTCACCGCCGGCGGCCACCGCCACGCGGCAGCCGGCCTCGACCGCGGCCCGTGCCTGCGCGTCGATGGGCTTGGCGTCGCTCGCCTCGAAGAGCGTGGCCTCGCGGCCGTGGGACGCGAACAGCTCGACGAGCTGCCGGCCCCGTGCCTCCTCGTCCGACCCGTTGCCCGAACCCGGGTTGAGAATGATCGCGATATCAGTCACACTAAGAAGTCCCCAACCGGAGTGAGTCATGCGCCAGAGCGGTGAGCCGGCCCTCGGCCGGCGAGGTATCACGGTGCTGAGTCTGGTATTACTGATCGTGGCCGTCATCGTGGCGATCGTGCTGATCAGCCGCACGCTTGCGCATTAGGGGCGAAAGCCCAGCCGCGAGAAAACGAAGCCCTTGCCCACCGTGACGACCCAGCCCGCGCGCTGGGCGTCGTTGCCGAACCGGCGGGCCAGATCGAAGCGTAGGGCGTCCGTGTCCGTCGAGCGGCTGGCACCCAGCCGGAGACCGACGCCCGCGTCGGTTCCGCTCCGTCGCGGCGTGCCGGCGTACCACGCGCCGCCGTGATCGACGAACCCGGCGATGCCCAGGCCGATCATCCCCAGGAAATCGTTCGCGACGGTCACCCGGTACTCCGCCGTGCCGAAGTAGGATCGGTCGCCCGTAAAGGCGTGGCTCCGGAACGCCCGCGGGCCGGTGCCCAGCCCCAGGTCGAATTCTCCGCCGGGCAGCGGGTTCTCGAGCCAGCCGCCTTCGACGTGCAGGATGCCCACCTGGCGGGGGCCCGGCTGCAGCACCGCGGTGGCGGCGAGCTGGACCGAGCCGCTGTCGAGACCCGCCGAGTCGTACAGCCCGTTGGCCAGCGCTTCCAGATAGCCGAATCCGCCGGGCACCCGCGCGCCCAGGCGCGCGGCCACGAGCGGCGCCACGCCGGTCCGGTCGTATCCGAACAGCTTGGGCGCCGCGAGCAGGCCCACGCGGACGGTCAGGCCGAGATCGACGTCCTCCTCGCGCGCGAAGCCCGAGACGCCCCTGGCGACCAGAAAATTGGCCTTGCTCCAAGTGACGTACGGCCCGACCGCCGCCGTGACCGTCTTCCCGAACGGCACGGCCGCACCCTCGGGCCGGAAATCCTCCCGCCGCACCTGTCCCTGGACGCCGACGCGCACATAGCCCTCGGACGACGCGCGGATGGCCCACGCCGCCACGCCCCTCACCAGGCTGAACCGGTGGGTGAGGGTGTCGCGAGCCCTGGAGGCGCCGTCGAAGAATCGGAGCACCCGTTCGTCGCGGTCCTCCGCGTCCAGCCGGAAGCCGCGATGGGAGCGCAGCGAATAGAACGGCTGCTCCAGTGCCAAGGCGGTCAGGCGGCCGTCCGAGCGGTCCTCGTAGACGGCGCCGAGTCCGACCGCGCCGGCGAACAGGCGCGGCCGCCGGAAGCCGAGCGTCACGCTCGTTCGGTCCGGTGTCTTCCGGTAGCGTACGGCGGCGGATGAGGCGGTCCCGAGCAGGTTGTCCTCTACCAGCCCGATGGTGAACGCCACCTCCCCTCCCGTGCTCCGGAACCGCCAATCGGCCTTGGTGCTCCAGCCGTCCTTGGTCACCACCCGGGCCACGAGCCCGGAGTCGGTTCGCACCGTGTCGATCACCACGCGGCGGAACACGCCCAGCGCGCGGAGGTTCCGCTCCGACTCGGCGACGCGGGCCGAGTCGAATGGCTCGCCCTAGCGAAACAGGAGCTCGCGGCGAATCGTGGCGGCGCGGGTCTGGACGTGGAGCGCGTTGCCGACCCGGGCCACGAAGCCGCGCTCGTTCGGATCGAAGATGTCGCGCCGGTCGAGGTCGATGGCGCGCAGCGTGTCGTCCGCCTGGGCGGCGAGGCGAATCGGCAGGACCAGCAGGAGCAACGGCAGGATACGCCGGAACCGCAAATGCG
>JBBQDU010000127.1:0-7436 GCA_038320055.1 Gemmatimonadales bacterium
CCCGTTCGACTTGCATGTGTTAGGCACGCCGCCAGCGTTCGTCCTGAGCCAGGATCAAACTCTCCAATGATTTGGAAATTTGAACAGCTCTAGCCGAACGACCTGGTATATCTGTCGTCCGAATCACAATGATCAGAGTAAAACCCTATCTGGCCGGTCTCTGTGCCCGTCCAGATCAATGGGTCCGCACTCCATCACTTCTAGCTCACATCACTTGTCAAAGAGCATGGCAGCGCCGGCATTTCACTTTTGCCGACAGCCTCTCAAACTAACCGCTTCTTCGGCCCGGGTCAAGGGCTAAGCGCCGAAATGAGAATCGATTCGCCTGCCCCTGCTTGCCCGCCGCCGATGCGGCCACCTGACCATCCATTTCAGCCCTCCGACCGAGCGGAGGAGCCCGATAAAATACCGAATTTGCGCGGATTGTCAACGGTTGGGACACACGGAGATCGTTTCGGTCTTCGCCGCCCCGCACCTCACTGAACCCCCTACGCAGGGCCACTTTGTGGGACCACGATGTTAACGGCCCCGCCAGAGGCACGCAAGTGGAAGCGGCCGCCTCATGCCGAACCTCATCTCGCTGGACCACCTGCTCGTCCACGAACTGCAGGATATCCATCACGCCGAAGGCCAGATCCTGAAGGCGCTGCCTGCCATCATCCAGGTCGCTACCCATCCCGACCTCAAGCAGGCGTTCGAGACGCACCGCCAGCCGACCGAGGGCCGGGTCCGGCGCCTCGATCAGGCGTTCAAGCTTCTCGGCGTGCCCGCGAAGGGGAAACCGTGCGAGGGCATGGCCGGTCTGCTCGCGGAGGGCCAGAAGCTACCGACTCGCCGCGCGTCGTGCCGGATGTCAGTCCGCGACGCGCGGCGCGGCAGTGGGCGACCATGCGTCGCGATCGATGACCACCCGGACCTGCTGTCGCCGGAGCGCGATACGCACCCGCACCAGCAGGACGCTGGCGACCACCGCCAACCCCAGCACGAGGCCCCACCACAGACCCACCGGTCCCCATCCCGCCCGGAATCCCAGCAGCCAGCTGACCGGCAAGCCCAGCAACCAGTAGCCCAGCACATTCACCGTCATCGCTACTCGCGTTTCCCCCACCCCGCGGAGGATGCCGCCGGCCACGACCTGGAGGCCGTCGAACACCTGAAACACGCCGGCGAGGGGAATCAGCGCGGAGGCCAGCGCCACCACGCCGGTGTCGACGGTATAAAGGCGCGCCAGCACGGTCGGCGCCGTGAGAAACACGAGCGCGGTGCACGACATGAACCCGGCGCCCGCGAGCAGCGCCGCGCGCGCCGAGCTCCGGGCCCCGGCGGCGTCCGCCCGCCCGACGGCGTGGCCGACCAGAACCGACGCCGCGTCGCCCACACCCAGCGGTACCATGAAGGTGAGCGAGGCCAGATTGATGGCCACCTGATGCCCGGCCATTTCCCGCGTGCCGAGCCAGCCCATCATCAATGCGACGCACGCGAACGCGCCGAACTCCAGCACGTACTGGAGGCCGATGGGCACGCCCAGACGCAGCATCCGGCCCAGCGGCTCGAGGTCCCAGACTTCGGGATGGCGCTGCCGCAGGTAGGGCAGGAGCTGACGCCAAGCGAGCGCCACGAGCAGGGCCAGGAGCAGCCAGCGGCTCAGTGTCGTGGCCCACGCGGAGCCGATCACGCCCATCGCGGGGAACGGCCCGTGCCCGAAGATGAGCAGCCAGTTGAGCAGGGCGTTGACGACGTTGGCGACCACGATGGACACGACGATGGGCGCCGTGCGGCGCAACGCCTGCAGGCTCTGGCGACAGACGATGAACAGGAAGAACGGCAGCACGCCCGGCGCCAGGCGCACGATGTAGTCCGTCGCGAGCGGCACGACATCGGCCGGCTGCCGCGCCAGGCCGAGGACGGGGCCGGCGACGAGCAGGATGGCGACGGACGGCACGGCGAGGACCACGGCCAGGAGCACGCCCCGCTGGATTCCCCGGGATACGCCGGTCCAGTCGCGCGCGCCGAATGCCTGTGCGACCACGGGATCGAGGACCATGAGCGTGCCCATGCCGAACACGCCGATCCCGAAGAAGTAGAGGCTGCCGAGCGCGACCGCGGCGAGGCCCACCGACGAGCCGTCCCCGGGCATGTGGCCGACCATGATCGTGTCGACCACGCCCATCAGCATCATCCCGACCTGCACGGTGACGACGGGGACGGCCAGGTGCAGCATCGACCGCAGCTCGCCGCGCCGGGGAAGGATCCGGCCGGCCAGCGATCGGAAGCCCATGGATCAGGACCGGACGGAAGGTGGGTCGGACCGGTCCGGTCGCGGGCCGGCGAGGAGTCGCTCGGTGAAGTCCACGCGTTCGGTCAGGTCGGCGACCTGGAGACGCAGGGCGTCCAGCTCGTCGAGGATCTCGGCCGGCATCGGGCCCGCGGCCAGCGCCTCCTCGGGGTCCCAGCGGCGGACGAGCCGGCCCTCGGCATCGCGGAACGACCCGCTGGCGACCAGGATGAGGTCGTAGAGCCACCAGAGCCCGAGGCCGCCGACGGTCAGGGCCATCAGGACGCCGGTCCCCGTCTTCTGGACGTAGAAGCGGTGGCCGCCGAACGGTCCGAGGAACGCGGCGAGGGCCAGCGCCACGCCCCGCGAGCGGTCCGACGGGGATTCGGGATAGCTGCCGGTGGCATCCATGCCGAGAATATCCGCTCCTGCCCGCTTGGTGTCCACGGTCACGTCCGCCAGGCGGCCGGCGGGTGAGTATTCGAAGCAGGCAGCGATGGACTTCTACCTGATCGGGAGGACCAATCATGGCGGACAAAGCCGAGAAGGGCGTTCCGGCCCTCAAGAACGAGGATGTGACGGGCATGACGGAGGAGAAGCAGGAGGAGGTGGTTCACGAGAGCGGGCAGGCCCCGCGGGAGCGAGCCGCGAAGGAATTCTACGAGGAGCAGGGCGAGCAGGCGGCCGGGACGGAGCGCGGCGACGACAAACGTCCGGAGAAGGGCCGCTGAAGGAATGCGCCCGGGTGGACTCGAACCACCGACCCACAGCTTAGAAGGCTGTTGCTCTATCCAGCTGAGCTACGGGCGCCGAGACGAGCGACGGAAGACTGCTATCGGGGCGCCGGGATTCGAACCCGGGACCTCCTGCTCCCAAAGCAGGCGCGCTACCGGACTGCGCCACACCCCGAACTGATGTTGTAGCAGAACATAGTGGCCTCCGGACGCCCCTGGTAGCAATCCGGAGAGACCCGGTCGCTACGGCACCCGCACCCAGGAGCGCGCCGTGATCCGGACCGGTCGGCCGACGGCGGGCGGCGCTTCACCGCTCAGGCGAAGGTCCACCCGCACGTCCCCAACCCGTCCGAGCACATGGGGGTGATTGCCCATGTCCACGATGCGCTCGACGTGCAGCGTGAAGGCCGGACTCCCCTCGCCCAGCTCGAGCCCGCCGGGCGGAACGGCGACCCACCCCGCGTCGCACGGCAGCACCGTGTATCCCAGCAGCTCGGCCACCGTGCGGTCGGCCGGAGCGCGGAAGACGGCTCCCGTCGAACCCGAGGCGCGGACCACGCCACCAACGAGAATGACCAGATGGTCGGCGAGGCGGAACGCCTCCTCGCGATCGTGGGTGACCAGGATGGTCGTGGTGGCGAAGGTGGTCAGCAGGCGCGGCAGATCGTCCAGCAACTGCGCCCGGGCCAGGCGATCGATGCCCGAGAGCGGCTCGTCGAGCAGGGTGACCGGCGCGCGGAGCGCCAGCGCGCGCGCGAGGTTGACGCGCTGCGCCTCACCGCTCGAAAGGTGGCGGGCGGACCGATCGAGGAGCCCCTCGATCCCGCACTCGACCGCCGCTTCCGCGATGCGCTCCGCCCGCTCCTCGAACGGGACTCGGCGAAGGCCGAGCGCCAGCTCGAGATTCCGGCGCACGCTGCCGCCGACGAACACCTGCTCCTGGAAGGCGATCGCGGTGCGCGGCGAGCCCCCGTTGAGGGCCGCGGTCGCCCCGCCGCCGATGCGCAGCGATCCCCGCTTGGCGCGCTCCAGCCCGGCCACCACACGCAGCAACGTCGTCTTCCCGGACCCATTGGGACCGAAGACGGCGGTCGTGGTCCCCGTCAGAAACGAGAGCGCCGACACGTCGAGGACGGTCCGGCCACCCCGCGTAACGATCAGCTGCTCGAGCGTCACGTCCATCAGTGTGCCCGGCGCTGCTGCAACACGGTGAGCAGCAGATTGACGAGGAAGGCGAGCAGGAGGAGCACCAGGCCGAACGCCAGCGCGACCGGGAGGTTGCCACGACTGGTCTCGGTGACGATCGCCGTGGTGAGCACCCGGGTGCTGCCGCGCAGATTGCCGCCGACCGTCATCGATGCGCCGACTTCGGAGACGATCGCGCCGAAGCCGGCCATGACAGCGGCCAGCAGCCCGAGCTTGGCCTCGCGGCTCAGGATCCAGAGCGCCCGCAGCGGGCCGGCGCCGAGCGACGTCAGGAGGTCGGGGAGCTGGGGCGGCAGCGCCTGCACGGAGGCCGCGGTGAAGCCGACGACTAGCGGCGTGGCAATGAGGAACTGGGCCAGCACCATGGCCCGCCGAGTGTAGATGAGCTCGAGCCCGCCCAGCGGACCGCTCCGCGTGAGCAGCAGCCAGACGACGAGTCCCACCACCACCGGCGGCATGCCCATGCCCGTGTTGACCAGGGCCAGCAGCACGGTCCGGCCGCGGAACCGGCCCCGGGCGATCGCGTAGCCGAGCGGGACGCCGAGGACCATCGCCAGGAGCGTCGCGATCCCGGAGATGGCGAGCGTGCGGAGGATGATCGACCAGAGCTCCGGATCGCCGCGACCCAGGAGCCGGAGGGCCTCAGCGAGCCCGAGCGCCAGATCCCGCATGCGCGCTTTCGGAGCGGTCCGGCTCCATCTCCGGCTTTCCCGCGTCGGCGTGAAAGAGCGGCTGCCCGAAACGGGAGCGTCCGAAGGCGCCGATGAGGCGCTGGGTGGCTGGCCGGACCAGGAAGGCGACGAAGGCCCGGGCTTCCGCCTGGCGCACACCCGGATGCTGCGTCGGCCCCACCAGATACGCGTGGTAGACGTTCAGGAGCACGGGCGCACGCTCGACGAGCGGCACCAGCGCGAGCCGCTCCCGCAGCGCGAGGTACGTGGCACGGTCGGTCAGGGTGTAGCCCCGTCGCTGGTCGGCGATGAGCAGAGTCGCGCCCATCCCCTGCCCCGTCTCCTCGCGCCGCTCGAGCGACTTCGGATCCACCCCGGCGCGTGTCCAGAGCTCGAGCTCCTTCTTCTCGGTGCCGGACCCGTCGCCCCGGGAGACGAACGCCCCCGCGCGCGCGATGCGCGCCATCGCCTTGGCGGGATCGGCCATTCCCTTGATCCCGGCAGGATCGGCGCTTGGGCCCACTAACAGAAAATCGTTGTGCATCACGAGCCGACCCTCCGTGAGGTCGCCGGACGCGACGTACTCGCGTTCGGCCTCGGGCGCGTGGACCAGCACCGCGTCGGCATCGCCGCGCCGAGCCATGGCGAGTGCGGCGCCGGTACCCACGGCGATCACCTTCACTCGGATGCCGGTTTGCGCGAAGAATACCGGCAGCAGCGAGTCGAGGAGCCCGCTGTCCTGGGTACTGGTGGTGGTGGCCAGGATAAGATCGTGCGGCGGCTGGGCCGGGGCCGCGGAGGTCGACTGTGCGCCGAGCGGGCCGGCCCCGGCGCCGAAGGCGCCGAACAGCACCGCGACGCCGATCCGAGCGGTATTCATCAGAACTTGACCTGGGCCTGGGTGAGGACCTGGCCGCGCCGGACCCCGGGGTCGCCGATCCTTCGCGACACGTATTCGAGCACCAGCCGCGTGGTCCGACCGAACGGGTAGAGGTTGGCGCCGACGGTCCAGGCGCGGTTCTTCTGCTGGTCGCTGACACCGGGCCGCTCGAATGTCTCGTACTTGGCGACGAGCTGCACCTCGGGCTCGACGGCGACGGCCCCGAGGAGCAGCCAACCCCGATCGTCGTCGGCCGAGGTGGCGTCGCGGGACTGGGCCAGGTACTCGCCGCGCACGGCGATCCGCTCGTCCTCGTAGCCGGCATCGGCGCCGTAGCGGGTGCTGTCACCGAAATAGCGGGCGACGTTGGCGCCCAGCGCCACCCGAGGTATCGGGTGCACGACCACGCGGGCCACGCCGAGCGCCGTGGAATCCCGGTTGGCGCTCACGTTCTGCCCTTCGCCATTGAAGGCGCCGGCGTACACGGAGACGGCGCGAGCGACGGTGTACTCGCCCATGAGGCCGATGTCTCGTTTGGGCGCGAGGGAGTCCACGACAGTGGCGCGGTCCGCGGTCTCGAGATCGGCAAGGGAAGTGACGAACTCGCGGGCGAACGGTGTCTTGAACTGACCGACCTGGAGGGCCCACCGGTCACGGGCATAGCGGATGAAGGCATCCTGCAGGCTCACGCTGGCCCGGCCGGGACCCACGGAGCCAGTGCGGAACTCACCCTGGAGCCGGTAGGTGACGGCGGGCGCCACGGTGCCGGCGGCGGCCAGACGCGCGCGGTTGATGGACCCGGTCAGGCCCACGTCCTGCTGCCAGGTTTCCCGCGCCTGCAGGTACCCGCTGAGCTTGACCGCGGGAGCGGCGGCCGGCGCGGCGGTCGGGGTGGGTGGCGCCGGCGGGGCCGCCGGGGTTGGCGCCACCGTGTCGGTGGGCGCCTGCGCCGCGACAGGACCAGCGGCGAGCGCACACACGAGGACCAGGATCGAGCGGTGGAGCATGCGCACCTCGGTTGGGGGGAGCGTGGAACCACGCCCCAACGTAGAGGCGGCCGTACCGATAGGCAAGACGATGCCTATCGGGTCAGATAACGGGTGAAGGCCTTCCGGCTGAACGCGAGGACCGCCCGGTGCCACCGCTCGAAGCCGTCCACGAGCCGCCGGGCGTCGGCCGTCAGCCTCGCACTGCCGTGGGCACGCCCGCCCCGCGCCGTGATCAGCACGGGTCGGCCGAGCGTGCGCTCCATGCGTCGGACCCGGTTGAGACAGGTACGGTAGCTCCAGCCCACGGCCTTCCCGGCCTCGCGGATGGTCCCGGTCTCGTCCACGGCCCGAAGGAAGCGGAGGTAGTTCGGTCCCATCAGGAAGAGGCCATCGGACAGCAACCAGACCTTGTGCCGGGGAGCGAGTCGCGCGGCAGAGAGACGGCGGGCAGGCATGGCGGCTCCGGGCGGTCGGGGGTCGGGCGCGGGGTTACGCGCCGGCGGGGAGCCGCAGCGCGTCGGCAAGCGAGCGGAGCGCCCCGCCCCGATGGCTCACGGCGTCCTTGTCCTCTGGGGACGCTTCGGCGAAGGCGCGGTTCAGCTCGTCGCTATAGAAGAGCGGATCATAGCCGAACCCTCCCCCGCCCCGGGCGGCCTCGAGGATCCGGCCGCCGCAGGCGCC
>JBBQDU010000128.1:0-7421 GCA_038320055.1 Gemmatimonadales bacterium
GCGCGAACATCATCTCCTACGATCCGCCGCCGACCGACCCCAACCTGCGCGATGCGCTGGCCGAATCGGACCGGGCCGGCGGCGACGCGTGGCCGGGGGCCACGCTCCCCGACATCGGCCAGCTCACCGCGCAGGCCAGCCGCATCGCCGGTGACGTGGGCGTCGTGACGCAGCGGATCAGCCAGGCGTTCGACAGCACGGCCCTCAAGAACATGCAGCAGAGCGTGAAGGACCTCGCCGAGATCTCGGGGCGCCTGGTCCAGTTCGCCGGCGCCCAGACGACGCGCATCGACCGCGTGAGTCAGAACGTCGCCACGACGTCGGACGCGTTCGCCGGCGTGGCGAAGACGTTTCAGGACGCGGTGGCGCGGCTCGACACCGCCACCAGCGACGACCAGCTCAAGGACATCCTGAACAACGGCCGCGCCTCGAGCAGCGACCTGCGGGAGGCCGCGGCCGACCTGCGGTCGGTCATGACCGCCGCCCGCGAGAACCAGGTGAGTCTGATCCGGGTGATCCAGCAGGCCGACTCGTTCATGACCAAGATCCAGAGCGGCCAAGGCACCCTCGGCATGCTGGCGAGCGACTCGACGCTGTATCGCGAGACGACCGCGACCGTGATCCAGTTCCGCGAGCTGCTGACCGACATCCAGGCGCACCCCAAGAAGTACCTGAAGATCTCGGTGTTTTGATGAGCAAACGGCCGGCGGAGCTCGAGGTGAGCGCGGGGGGCATCGTGTTCCGGCGGCTGCCGGACCTCGGCCCGCACTTTCTGCTCATCAAGGATTCCTACGGCAACTGGGGGTTCCCCAAAGGGCACTTGGAGGACGGCGAGTCGCCGGCCGACGCGGCGGTGCGGGAGACGGCGGAAGAGACCGGGCTGGGCCACCTGGTGCTGCGCGGCCCCATCCGGGTGATCGACTGGCATTTCCGCTTCCGGGGACGCCACATCCACAAGTACTGCCATTTCTTCCTGCTGGAGAGCCCCGACGGCGAGGCGAGGCCGCAAGCGGACGAGGGGATCACCGCCTGCCAGTGGCGCACGCTCGACGAAGCGCTCGAGACGCTCAGCTACGACAATGCGCGCGGCGTGCTGAAGCGGGGCGGCGAGATGGTCCGGACGCTGGTGGCGGTCGGGGCCGGTCGCTCCCGGCCCGCCGCGGAGCGCGGACCGCGGAGCTGACGGTGGCCGCCATCGCCACGCTGCTCGAGAGCCCCGCCGCGCGCCTCGCCCTCCGCCGGACGCTCCCCAAGCAGGGCCCCAGCGTCGTGGCCTGCCGCACGCCGGCGGCGCTCCGCCGCCTCCTCGAGCGGCGCCTCGTCGACGCCATCGTCCTCTGCCCGACACCCGCCCTGCTGCCCGAGCTGGCCGAGCTGCGCCGCGCGCTTCCCGGCGTCCCGGTCATTGCCTTCGCGGCATTTCGACCCGACGACGGCGAGCTCTTGCTCGCCTGCCGGCGCCACGCGGTGGTGTCGGTGGCTGTCGAAGGGGTCGACGATCCGATCGTAGGCGACATCGTGATGCGGACCACGCTCGCCACCGAACGGCGACGGGCGCTGGCCGACGCGCCTCGCATGCTGCGACTCACCGAGCCGCTGCAGCAGGCGGCGTGGGGGGTGCTGGTGGGCGAGGTCGAGCGTCCGCTCCGCACCACCACGCTCGCCCGGCAGCTCCAGGTAAGCCGGGAGCACCTGTCGCGTCAGTTCGGTGCCGGCGGCGCCCCGAACCTCAAGCGCGTGATCGATCTGACCCGCATCGCCTGCGCCGCGCAACTGCTGGCCAACCCCGGCTACGCGATTCCCAGCGTCGTTCGCGTCCTCCACTTCGCTTCGTCGGGCCATCTCAACAGCACCGCGCGGCGGATCGCCAACGTCCCCACGCGGGGACTCGGCGCACTTGGTCCGCGCGGGGTCCTGCAGGCGTTCGCCAAAGGCAACACGCGAAGCAGGGCGATCTAGACCCTTGCCCGCTTCCCCGCATTGTGATTATTTTCACAAGCCGTTCACGCCACCCCGACTCCTTTAATGGCAGGCTGACCCCGACATGGCCACCGAATCCACGCTGCGCCCCGGTGAGTTGAAGGACATCCTGCTCCGCGAGATTGCCGCCGCGGATCTCACCGCCGCGGACGTCTCCGAGGTCGGGACCGTGCTCGAGGTGCGCGACGGCATCGCGCGCATCTACGGCCTGCAGTCGGCGGGGGCGAGCGAGATGCTCGAGTTCACGGCCCAGGAAACCGGCGAGACCGTATCGGGGCTGGTGCTTAACCTGGAAGAGGACAACGTCGGCGCCGCCGTGCTCGGCGACTACCTGAAGCTCAAGGAAGGCGACGAAGTCCGCAGGACGGGCCACCTGCTCGAGGTGCCCGCCGGCCCCGCCATGCTCGGCCGGGTGGTCGACGCCCTCGGTCGGCCGGTGGACGGCCGTGGCACAATCCAGGCAGCGGTCTCCCGGCAGGTCGAGATGGTCGCACCGGGCATCATCGTCCGTCAGCCCGTCAAGGAGCCGCTGCAGACGGGGATCAAGGCCATCGACGCCATGATTCCCATCGGCCGCGGCCAGCGCGAGCTGATCATCGGCGACCGCGGCACCGGCAAGACCGCCATCGCCGTCGATACGATCATTAACCAGAAGGGCACCGGCGTCGTGTGCGTGTACGTCGCCATCGGCCAGAAGCGGTCGACGGTGGCCACGGTGGTCGAGAAGCTCCGCGACGCGGGCGCGCTCGAGTACACGATCGTCGTCATCGCCTCGGCGTCCGAGCCGGCGCCGCTCCAGTTCATCGCCCCGTACACCGGCTGCGCCCTGGCCGAGTACTTCATGTACGAGGAAGGGAAGCCCACGCTCTGCGTGTACGACGACCTGTCCAAGCAGGCTGCCGCCTACCGCCAGCTCTCGCTCATCCTCCGGCGCCCACCGGGCCGCGAGGCGTATCCGGGCGACGTGTTCTATCTGCACAGCCGCCTGCTGGAGCGGGCCGCCAAGATCAACGAGAACGCCGAGACGATCAAGTTCGATCCCCGGATCAAGAAGCCGGGCGGGTCGCTCACCGCGCTCCCGATCATCGAGACCCAGGCCGGTGACGTGTCCGCCTACATCCCGACCAACGTCATCTCGATTACCGACGGCCAGATCTTCCTGACTACCGACCTGTTCTACTCGAACGTCCGGCCGGCCGTGGACGCCGGCATCAGCGTGAGCCGCGTAGGCGGCAACGCCCAGATCAAGGCGATGAAGCAGGTGGCGGGCCCGCTCCGTCTCTCGCTGGCCCAGTATCGCGAGCTCGAGGCGTTCGCCCAGTTCGGCTCGGACCTCGACGCCGCCACCCAGCGGCAGCTGGCCCGTGGAGCCCGGCTGGTCGAGGTGCTCAAGCAGCCGCAGTATCGGCCGGTGCCGGTGGAGAAGCAGGTGGCCATCATCTACGCCGTCACCAACGGTCATCTCGACGACGTCGAAGTCCCCCACATCCGGCAGTGGGAGCGCGACTTCCTCGGGTACCTGGAGGCGTCGAACGCGGCCATCCTGACCGACATCCGGACCAAGAAGAACCTGGACGACGACCTCAGCGCGCGTCTCAAGGCCGCGATCGCCGCGTTCAAGCCGCTGTTCGTGGCCGACTGATGGCGAAGGGCCGGCAGCTCAAGGGACGGATCCGCTCCGTTCAGAACACCCGGAAGATCACCAGGACGATGGAGCTGGTGGCCACGTCGAAGCTCAAGCGCGCCCAGGACCGGGTCGTGGCGGCGCGGCCCTACGCGGACGCGCTGCGCGAAGTCCTCGCCGACCTCATCACGGCCGAGCTGATGGAGCGGTTTCCGCTGCTCCGGCGGCCGGCGTCGATCGCCAAGGGCGGACCGCGCCGGGCCGCGGTCGTGCTGCTCACGTCGAACCGCGGCCTGGCCGGCGGCTTCAATGCCAACCTGATCAAGGAGGCGCGTCGGCGGATCGAGGAGCTCGAGGCCGAGGGCTACACGGTGGACCTGCACGGAATCGGGAAGAAGGGCATCGGCTACTTCCGCTATCTCGGCCGCACGTTCGCCGCCGAGCGCCTGGACATCGGCGACCGGCCCACGGCGGAGCACGCGGGCGAGATCGTCGAGCCGCTGATCCGGGCCTATGCCGCGGGTGAGCTGGCCAGCGTCGATCTGATCCAGGCGCAGTTCATCAGCGCCCTGCAGACGCCCCCCACCCGCGTGCGGATCCTGCCCGTCGAGGCCCCGGAGACGGCTTCGGGCGCCCACGACTACCTGCTGGCGCCGAACGCCGAAGCGATCCTCGATCAGCTCCTGCCGCTCTACGTCCGGAACGCCGTGTATCGGGGCCTGGTGGAGACGGCGGCCGCCGAGCACGGGGCCCGGCGGACGGCCATGAAGAACGCGACGGACAACGCGGGCGACATTCTGGAATTGTTGAAGCGGACATACAATCGCCAGCGGCAGGCCCAGATCACGCAGGAAATCGCGGAGATCGTCGGCGGCGCTGCGGCGCTCCAGGGCTAGGTCCCACGGGCCGAGGCCCGCTCCACACGAAAGAGAGCATGATGGCTACCGCGATCGCTACGGAGAAGACCGGGACGGCCGCCCGCACCCAGCAGAACGTCGGCCGCGTCGTGCAGGTCATCGGTCCGGTGCTCGACGTCGAGTTCGAGCCCGAGCACCTGCCCGAGATCTACAACGCGCTGACCCTCGAGGACGCGTCCGGCATCGTGCCCGTGCGCCTCACCGCCGAAGTGCAGCAGCACATCGGACGCAACCAGGTGCGGGCGGTGGCCATGAGCACCACGGACGGCGTCACCCGCGGCATGCAGGTCATCGATACCGGCTCGGCCATCACGGCCCCGGTCGGAAACGCCGCCCTCGGCCGCATTCTGAACGTCCTCGGCGAGCCGGTGGACGGCGGCGACCCGCTGCCCGCCGATACCCCTCGCTGGCCGATCCACCGCGAGACGCCGAAGTTCACCGACCTCGAGCCGAAGACCGAGATCTTCGAGACCGGCATCAAGGTCATCGATCTGATCTCGCCCTTCGTGAAGGGCGGCAAGATCGGTCTCTTCGGCGGCGCGGGCGTGGGCAAGACGGTGGTCATCCAGGAGCTGATCAACAACGTCGCCAAGGGCCACGGCGGCAAGTCGGTCTTCTGCGGCGTGGGCGAGCGGACCCGCGAGGGGAACGACCTCTACCTCGAGTTCGAGGAAGCAGGGATTCTCGAGAACGTGGCGCTCATCTACGGCCAGATGAACGAGCCGCCGGGCGCGCGGCTCCGGGTGGGCCTCACCGGGCTCACCGTCGCCGAGTATTTCCGCGATGTCGAGGGCCAGGACGTGCTCCTGTTCATCGACAACATCTTCCGGTTCACCCAGGCGGGCTCCGAGGTGTCGGCCCTCCTCGGGCGCAAGCCGAGCGCGGTGGGCTACCAGCCGACGCTGGCCACCGAGATGGGCGACCTGCAGGAACGGATCACCTCGACCACCAAGGGCTCGATCACGTCGGTCCAGGCCATCTACGTGCCGGCCGACGACCTGACCGACCCGGCGCCGGCCACCGCGTTCGCCCACCTCGACGCCACGGTCGTGCTGTCGCGCGCCATCTCCGAGCTCGGCATTTACCCGGCGGTGGACCCGCTCGACAGCTCGAGCCGCATCCTCGATGCCCAGTTCGTGGGCGAGCGGCACTACCAGGTGGCCATCGGTCTGCAGCGCACCCTGCAGCGCTACAAGAGCCTCCAGGACATCATCGCCATCCTGGGCATGGACGAGCTGAGCGAGGAGGACAAGCTTGTGGTCGCGCGGGCGCGCCGGCTGCAGCGCTTCCTGTCGCAACCGTTCTTCGTCGCGCAGCAGTTCACCGGCTTCCCCGGCAAGTACGTCAAGCTCGAGGAGACGGTGTCGTCGTTCGAGCGGGTACTGTCGGGAGAGTTCGACCACCTGCCGGAGCAGGCGTTCTACATGGTGGGCGGGATCGACGAGGCGGTGGAGAAGGCGAAGAAATTGGCAAGCTCGTGATGCAAGTCACGGTGATTTCGCCCGAGGCGTCTATGTTCGACGGTGAAGCGGACGCGGTCGTCGCGCCCGCCTTCGACGGCGAAGTCGGCATACTGCCGAACCACGCCCCGTTCATGACGTTGTTGGGAGTGGGCACGCTGACGGTTCGGCGCGCCGGATCGGTCAGCCGGTTTGCGGTTCGCGGTGGCTTTCTCCAAGTCGTGGACAACCGGGTCCGCGTGGTGGCCGAACACGTTCAAGGAGAATCTCATGCGTCGTAACGTCTGTGGTGGTGGTATCTTGACGCTCGCTTTGCTGGCCGGAATGGCCGGAACGGCCGCCGCCCAGGAAACCGGCACCCCAATCTTCAAGGCGCCTTACCGGGCGTTCACCAATCACGAGTTCGGAGCGTCGCTTTCCGATCCCGGGGAAGGCGTGAGCCTCGCCCTCGAGGGCTTCTACCGCTACGGCAAGGACGCCAACGACTTCAGTGTCCGTGGCGGCTTCGCCGACCTCAACGGATCCGGCGGCACCAGGATCCTCATCGGCGGCGATTTCCGGACGCAGGTCCTCTCCTACAGCGAGAGCATTCCGCTCGATGGGTCGCTCACGGTGGGCGTCGGCGCCAACATCGGCGACGGGACGGACGCGTACTACATTCCGGTCGGCATTTCGCTCGGACGGCACTTCGACCTCGAGAACTCCAAGACCACTTTCGTCCCCTACGTGCACCCCGTGATCGTGCCGACGTTCGGCGGCGGGAACAGCGACGTCAACTTCGCGCTCGGCCTCGGCGTGGACATCCGCTTCAGCGAGCAGTGGGCAGTGCGCGCGAGCGGCGGTCTCGGCGACATCGAGGGCGTGGGCATCAGCGTGGCGTACATTCGGTAAGGCCGGTTTCGGTGGTGACGCCCGGCCGCGCGCTGTCGCGGCCGGGCGTCGTCGTGCCGTGGCACGGCGATTTGACTTCCCGCGAAGCGCCCGGGTAGCTTGCGGCGCCGTTACACACCCGTGGCTCCGAGCAGCCGCCCTCGCGGAGGTCGCATGAGGCACACCGTACGCGCTGTCATCGTTCTCGCCCTGGCGATGGGCGCGTCTGCCGCCGAGGCCCAGAATCCTGGGCTGCCGGTGTACAACCTCGGTGTGCCTCGGGGCATCGCGCTCTACGGCGACGTCGGCTTCCCCAATGCCGCGGCGGGGAATGGCAAGGCCTACGGCGCCACGGTGCGGGCGGGCTTCGGCCGGATCGGGGCGACGGCCACGCTGTCGGCCCTGAACCCCGATGGCCCGGCGGGCAGCGACGTCGCGGTGGGCGGTACCCTCAACTACAAGCTGCTCGGTGGACCCCTGGTGCCGCTCTCGGTGACGCTGCAGGGCGGGGTAAGCTATGCCAAGCCGGGAGACGGCTTCCTGCCCGGACAGGACATCACGGCCTACCGA
>JBBQDU010000129.1:0-7391 GCA_038320055.1 Gemmatimonadales bacterium
GCGGTCCATCATCGCGGCGGCGGGGTCGGGTTCCTGGCTATGCAGGCCGATCTCCGCGGTCTTCGCGTACAGATACAGCGCCGGCAGGTCCTCGGTGCTGACGTTGCCGCGCTCGTGCTTCGTCTTCCGGTGGCGGCTGTAAAACGCATTGGTCAGGATCCTAAAGAACCAGGCTTTGAAGTTGGTTCCCGGCTGGAACGAGCCGAACGCCCGGAACGCCAACAACGCGGCGTCCTGCACCAGATCCTCCGCCTCCGTCCGATCGCGCGTGAGGCGCACGGCGGTGCCGTAGGCCATGCTCATGATCGGCCGAAAGAGCCCCTCGAACTCATCCTGGGCGCTGGTGGAATCAGTGACGGCGGTCGTATATGGCGTCCACCGCCAGCAGCTCTTCGATCAGTGGGGAGCAATTGACCAGCTTCAGCGGCCCGCCGGTCAGGCGACGGAGCAACCCCACCGCGCGGGTGTCGAGGTAGCTCACCGCGCCCTGATATCCTCGCGGTCGAGGTTCTGTCGCTTCCGCCGGGCCTCCGGTGAGAGCGCGGCGCCGCCCTCGCTGGATCTCGCGCACGATGGTGTAGCCGGGAATGAGCATGTCGTTGATTGCCCGTCTGGGGTGCCCCGGACGGGCTGGTCGTGGGCCGCCGCACCGATTCCAGTGAGTAGAGCGCGTGCTCACAGTTGGCCAGGGACCTGGGGGCCGGACTCGTGCCCGGCCGGTGACCGCGGTCACCCGGGCGCGGAGCCAGGCGCGCTAGCTTGGAGGTGCTCGCTTGGAGGTGCTCGCATGACCGACACCCAACCGCCGAGGATCACATGCCGGACGAGGGCCGAGACGACCGCACGGATGGCGACGAGAATCCGACCCAGATCGGCGCCGACTGGACGGCCGCGTGGGATACCGAGGACAACTACTGGCAGGAGAACTTCAGCAGCCGGCCGTATTCGCTAGGGCCGGATTACTACGACCGATTCCGGCCGGCGTACCGGTACGGCTTCGAATCGGCCCGGGACGCCCTGGGCCGGCAGTGGGACGACGCCGAGCCCGATCTGCGCGCCGGCTGGGAACGCTCCCGGCATGAGGACGCGGCGCCGACGGCCTGGGAGGAAATCAAGGACGCCGTCCGGGACGCCTGGGACCGCGTGACCGGAGGCAACGCGGACACCGAAGTGTCCGGATCTGGCGGCGGGGAGCCCCGCGCCCGCGAGTAGCCGACCTCGGAGCGCCCCGCGCGGGCGTTCGGCCCCCTATCTTCTGGCATGGCAGATTCCATTCGCGATCTCTTCTTCGGGGCTTCCGCGCGGGAGCTCGTGGAAGCGATCGAGCCGCAGCGCTCGTTCGACGGCGTGGTCCTGCCGGAGCGGACGCTCCTCGCCCTGAACCACGCGCTGGCGCTGGTCCGGAAGCACGACCTCATCTTTCGCCAGTGGGGTCTGGCCGAGCGGCACACGACCGGCCTCGGCCTCGCCTTTCATTTCGCGGGGCCGCCCGGCACCGGGAAGACCATCTGCGCCGAGGCGCTCGCCTACACGCTCAAGCGAAAGCTGCTGGTGGTTCGCTACTCCGAGCTCGAATCGCGCTGGGTGGGGCAGACCGCCAAGCACGTCGCGTCGGTCTTTCGGGCCGCCGAGCGGCAGGACGCGGTGCTGTTCTTCGACGAGGCGGACGCGATCGCCGGCCGCCGGTTTACCTCGATGCAGGCCGCGGTCGAACGGGAGGCCAACGGGGTCGTCAACGTGCTCCTCCACGAGCTGGAGACCTTTCCCGGCATCATCATCTTCGCCACCAATCTGGCCGCGAACATGGACCCGGCCTTCGAGCGCCGGATCCGCACGCACATCCTGTTCGAGATGCCCGGCGTCGATGCCCGTGAGCGGATCTGGCGCGTGCAGATCCATCCGCGGAAGACTCCCCTCGCCGACGACGTGGATTTCCGCGCGCTCGCCGAGGCGTATCCGCGGAGCGGCGGCGACATCAAGAACGCGGTGCTCAAGGCGGCGCAGATCGCCACCACCGAGCCGGGACCCGACGCGGACAAGCGGATCCACCAGCGGCACTTCGTCCAGGGGATGGAGGAGGTCATCACCGGCACCGCCGTGATGGCGCAGTCGCTGTTCGAGGAGGGCGCCGCCCCGGCCGGCTTTGCCGACGAGATGTCGGAGGGGCAGGAGGCGCTCCGCGCCGAGCTGGCCCTGGTGGCCGAACGCCTGGACAAGATCGACCGCCGCCAGGCAGGCTCGCAGCAGAAGCTCGAGGCGCGGCAAGCCGAGGCGGTCGAGGCCGCCGGGACGGCCGCCGTCGAGGCGCGCGCCCGCCTGCGGATGCTGTGGATCGCGGTCGGCCTCGCGCTGGTGGCCGCCGCCGCCGCGCTCGCTACCGCGCTGCTCGGCGCGCCCTGAGTCCCGAGCGCCCTCACTTCCTTCCACGCGCCCTGAGTTCAGCGCGCCACTACCGCCGTCGCAACAGCACGTCTTCGCTCTGCACGTTCGGCCCCACCATCAGCACCAGCAGCCGGGACTCGTAGCCGGGCGCCGTCACCCGCACGTACTGGGTGCGGCAATTGTCCACCAGCGCCATGTCGAAGCGGAAGTGATACTCGCCGGCCTCGTCGGTGAACGTGACGTACGGCGTGCCGAGCATCTGGAGATGCGCCCCGACCAGCGGCCGCCCGTTGTCCTGCCGAAAGATCTTTCCCACGACGACGCCGAATTGCGGCGTGGCCGCCGAATCCCGCGGCGGTGGCGGCGTCGGGATGCATTTCTCCGGGTGGTCGGGAAGGTACGCTTCCATCGGCCGGCTGGCGGGCGCTCCCGCGCCGGGCCGCGGGCCCAGCCGCGGGCGCCCGAAGATCCGGCGCGCTTCCGACTCCATGGTGGCCGCCGCGTTCTCGGCGGGGGCCGGAGTGCCGGTCTTCGCGTCCGGCGCGCTGGTGGGCTCGCCCCCGGCCGGGTCGTCGGTCATCGGCTCTTCTCCCGCGGTGCGCTCGGCCTCGGGCGGCGCGTTCGCGTCGGGCTCGGGCGTCCGCTGCTCCTGCTCCGGTGGAGGGGCGCGTCGCGGGGGTGGGGGGGGAGTGGGCGGCGGCGGAGTCGGCCGGGGCTGTGGTGTCGGCAGCGGCGGTGGCGGGACGCTGGGCGGCGGAGGCAGGTACACCATCTGCACCTGCCGCGACGCCTGGCTGTCGGCGGACCGACGCGCCTCGGGCTCCGGCTCGACCGGCGTCCGCGAGAGCTGAACCGCCAGTGCGACGAGCGCCGCGTGGAGCGCGGCGCTCAGGCCGAGTGAGATCCAGGGACGCTGTGGGGTGGAGGGGGCCATCGGCTCGGAACGCGTGACGAATCCCCCTTAAACCGGCTGGCCGGCCATGACCGGCACCGGGTCCCCGGCCCGCCATCCCGACGCCCGAAGCTGTTCCAGCAGCGCCAGCACCAGCGGCCGGTCCTGGTGCACCGTGAGCACCAGCACGTCGCCGGGGCGGGCCCAGCCCAGCGCGTCGCGCACGGCCTCGACCTCGGTGCCGGGGCGGCGCAGCGCGTCCGCGGGCATGCCCAGCCGAAGCAGCTCGGTTGCCATGATCTCGGGGATCTCTCCCGGCGCCCGTCCCCGGAGATACCGCTCCATCTCCTTGAGCACGATCCGGTCGGGACGGAACGCGAGCGCGCTCGCGGCGAGGGCGCGCAGGGCTTCGTCGGTCCGGTCGCCCGCCTGGCCGATCATCACCAGGGTCCGGCGGGCCGGCATCGCGGCCACCATCTGCGCCAGCGCCGCGACCCCGTGCGGATTGTGGGCGTAGTCGACCACGAGATGTACACCGCCCAGCTCCACCATGTTGGCGCGGCCGACGTTGTCGCCCGGGGCGCGGCCGAAGCGGCGGAGGGCTCGCCCGATCGCCTCCGGCTCGACGCCCAGTACCGACGCGGCACTCAGCGCCGCGAGCGCGTTGGCGACGTTGTGGCGCGCGGCTCCGCCCATCGCGCTGGGCACCTCGTCCAGCCGCGCCACCGTGGTTCGCGCCGCGCCCTTCGCGAGGACGAGCGCCCCGTCCTCGGCGAGCGCCGCCCGCCCGCCCGCGGCCAGGTGGTGGACGATCTCCGGCCGGCCCGGCTCGAGCGAGAACCACACGACCGGAAGCGAGAGCCGCGCGCCGCGCTCGCGGAGGAGCGGATCGTCCGCGTTGAGCACCACGGCCCCGCCCGCGCGAACCGCGCGGGTCACGAGCAGCTTGACGTCCGCCAGGGTCTCGGTGTCCTGCACGCCGAAATCGCCGAGGTGGTCGTCGGCGATGTTGGTCACCACCGCCACCGATGCCCGGTCCACCGCCAGGCCCCGGCGGAGCAGGCCGCCTCGCGCCGTCTCGAGGACCGCGATCTCGACGTCCGGCCGCCGGAGCAGGAGCCGCGCGCCGCTCGGTCCGGAGTAGTCTCCCTCGGCGAGCATCATCCCGCCCACGCTCACCCCATCGGTGGAGGTGAGACCGACCGCGCGTCCGGCTTCCGCCAGCATGGCCGCGAGCAGGCGCACGACGGTCGTCTTGCCGTTCGACCCGGTGACGAGCGCCACCGGCCCATCGTGCACGCGCGTCCAGTCGACGCCGGCCGGCGCCGGTACCGCGTCGGCCGGCCAGACGCTGGCCCCCGCGCCCGACCCGACGGACACCAGCTCGTCGTCGCTCAGGAACAGGACGTCGTGCTCGCGGGCGGCGTCGCGGAGCGCCACCAGCGCCGGGTTCCGCTCCTCCCGGATCGCCGCCCGGAGCCGCTCCGCGACCTCCGCTCCATCGGCTGCGGGCCGGCCGTCGAGCCGGGCCACGGCCTCCGCCCAGGCCGCCTCGTTCAGCTCGGTGGCCGCGTAGAGCGCGTCCACCGGCGCGGTGATGGCGATGCTCGCACCGCCGCGGAAACGGCGGATGGCGAGTGCCTCCCCGGTCCAGCCCACGGCGTCGAGCAGCCGACGCGCGGCGTCCTGCCACGCGCCGAGCGCGCCCTCGCGCGCGCCTTCGTCATCGAGGTGGACCTCGAGGACGGCGCCCGGGCTGTCCAGGACCAGCGAGGGCCCGGTGAGGCGGCGGGAGTCGGTCACCATCATGGGATGGAAGTCTACCTAGCTAGTCGGCCTCCTCGCGGGCCAGCCACACGCCACGCGAGTCGCGGACGAATTCACGGCGGCTTTCCTCGAACGGCGGCGCGGTGACCTGGGCCGGCTCGGGCCGGGACGTGCGCGGCCGCTCCGGCGTCCCTGCCGGCGCCTCGGGACGGAACTGGACAACCTGCTTCCAGCTTCGGGTGATCGCGTCCACGAACAGGAGCAGCAGGTCGCCCGGCTCGGCCTCGCGGAGGGCGGTGTCAATCGCGGTCTTCTCGTCGGGAATGACCAGGATGTCCGCCGCGGAAACGCCGCCGGCCAGGAGCGCGTCCCGGAGCAGGTGCGGCACTTCCTCCCGCGTCCGCCCGCGCAGCGCGTCGTCGCGGCGGACGATGTAGCGGTCGAAATGTCCCGCCGCGATGCGCCCGATCTCCGCGATGTCCTCGTCGCGCCGGTCGCCCGGGGCGGACAGCACGCAGATCCGCCGTCCGGTCGGCTCCAGCCGGGCGGTGAGTAGGCACATCGCCTCGACCGCCGCCGCATTGTGGCCGTAGTCGAGGATGACCTTGAACGGGTGCTCGTCGAAGATGTTCATCCGCCCGGGCGCCTGGAAGAACGTGGTGTCGAACGTCCGGAGGCCGTGGCGGATGTCCTCCAGCTTGAGGCCCATGCTGAACGCCATCGCGGCCGCGAACATCGCGTTCTGCACGTTGTGGAGGGCCCGTCCCTCGAGGGTGGCGGGGATCAGGTGCGTCCAGAGGAGCGGGATGTGGGCGCCACGATCGTAGATGGTGATCATCTGCCCCTTGATCCCGGACTCGAGCACCACGCCGCGGCCGCCGGCGCGGATGTGCTCGCCCACCAGCGTGTGGGTCGGATCCGTCGTCACGTAGCAGAGGTGCTTGGCCGACGTGTAGTCGGCCATCTTGAGGCAGAGCGCGTCGTCGGCGTTGAGGATGGCGGTATCGCGGGCCACCTCCACCACGATGCGCTTCACCTTGGCCAGATCCTTCAGGGTCCCGACGCCGCGGAGGCCGAGGTGGTCCGACTTGACGTTGAGGACCGCGCCGACGTCGCAGTGGCGGACGCCCATTCCGGCGCGGAGCATGCCGCCGCGCGCGATCTCCAGCACCGCCACGTCCACGTTCGGATCGCTCAGCACCATGCGGGTGGCGACGGGCCCCGTCATGTCGCCCGCCACGGTGCGCTGGCCGTCGATGTAGACGCCGTCGGTGCTGGTGAGCCCCACGTGGTGGCCGGCCAGCTTCTGGATGTGCGCCAGCATCCGGGCCGTCGTCGTCTTGCCGTTGGTGCCGGTCACCGCCGCGATCGGGATCCGGCTCGGCGAGCCCGGCGGGAACAGCATGTCGAGCACCGGCCCCGCCACGTCGCGCGGGCGGCCCTCGCTCGGCGCCATGTGCATCCGGAAGCCGGGCGCCGCGTTGATCTCGCAGATCGCGCCGCCCACGTCCTTGTAGGACTCGGTGATATCGGTCGTCAGGAAATCCACCCCGCCCACGTCCAGCCCGATCGCCTTTACGGCGCGGACCGCCATCTCGACGTTGTCGGGATGCACCACGTCGGTCATGTCGGCGGCGGTGCCGCCCGTCGAGAGGTTGCCGGTCGAGCGGAGGAAGACGCGCTCCCCGGCCACGGGCACCGACTCCGGGCCGTGTCCCTGCCGCCCGAGCATCATCCCGGCCTGCTCGTCGAACGCCAGCCGGGTAAGCACCTTCTCGTGGCCGACGCCCCGCCGCGGGTCGCGGTTCACCTCCTCCACCAGCTGGGCGATCGTCTGCACGCCGTCGCCCTCGACGTGCCCGGGCACCCGCTTCGAGACCGCCACCAGCTCGCCGTTGATGACGAGCATCCGATAGTCCTCGCCCGTGATGAAGCTCTCGACGATGACGCTCCGGCTGTGCTCGCGCGCCGTCTCGAACGCGCGCTCGACCTGGGCGCCGGTCGTCAAGTGGATCGAGATGCCGCGGCCGTGGTTCGCGTTGAACGGCTTGACCACCACCGGATAGCCGATCAGCTCCGCCGCGGCCACCGCGTCCTCGGCGTGCTGGACCAGGCGCTGCCGCGGCACCGGGAGGCCGAGCTGCGCCAGCATCCGGTTGGTCTCTTCCTTGTCCGAGGCGAGCTCCACGGCGATGTGCGACGTGCGGCCCGTGACCGTGGCCTGGATGCGCTGCTGGTACCGGCCGTGCCCGAACTGGATCAGGCTCTGCTCGTTGAGGCGGATCCAGGGAATCCGCCGCTCCTCCGCCGCGCGGACCAGCGCCATCGTGCTCGGCCCCAGTGCCCGCCG
>JBBQDU010000130.1:0-7286 GCA_038320055.1 Gemmatimonadales bacterium
CCGCCACGACCCCGGCCCCGACCATCCCGAGTCGCCCGCGCGGCTCCGGGTGTTGCTGGACCGGGCGCGGGCCGAACGCGGCGTCGAGGTCCGGGAGGCCCCGGCCGGGTCGATCGACGAGCTCCTCGCCGTGCATCCCCGACCATATCTCGACCGTCTGCGGGCGCTGAGCGATGCGGGCGGTGGCGCGCTGTCGCTCGACACCGTAGTGAACGACGCGAGCTGGGCCGCGGTGCTCGGTGCCACCGGCGCGGTCACATCGGCGGTGGCCTACGCGCACGGCGGGGCGGGGCACGCGTTCGCGGCGGTGCGCCCGCCCGGTCACCACGCGCTCGTGTCGAACGCCATGGGATTCTGCCTGGTCTCGACGGCCGTGGTCGCCGCGCGCCTGGCGCAGCGCGAGGGCCGGGACCGCGTCCTCATCATCGATTGGGATGTCCACCACGGGAACGGCACGCAGGCGCTGGTGGAGCACGACGCGAGCATCCGGTACGTCTCCCTGCACCAGCATCCGTGGTATCCCGGGACCGGCCTGGCCGACGAGCGCGGGGTTGGCAACGTTTTCAACGTGCCGCGCGGGCCCGATGCGCCGCCCGGGCGCTACGTGGACGATCTCTGGGCCGCCATCGGCGCCGCGACCGCCGGCTGGCCGCCCGACCTGGTCTTGATCTCCGCGGGCTTCGACGCGATGCTGGGCGATCCGCTGGGCGGATTCACGCTCGAGCCGGACCACTACGCCGACCTGACCGGCCGCATCCGCGAATTGCTGCCCCGCGTCCCGATCGTGGGCCTGATGGAGGGCGGCTACGTGCCCCACCGGCTCGCCGACGGGGTGTTGGCGCACGTCCTGGCGCTGGCCTGAATCCGCGTCACCACCACTCTCGCCGAGGCACTCGTGGCCCAGCGTCTCCAGATGGAAGTCGAAGCGCTCGCACTGCGGACGACCCACCCGTTCATCATCGCCCGCGGCGGCCGGAGCGATTATCAAACCATCTGGGTGAGGCTCCGCGATGCCGACGGCCACGAGGGTTGGGGTGAGGCGGCGCCGTCCGGATTCTATGGGGAGACCGCGGCAACGGTGCGTGCAGCGCTCGAGGCCTATGCGGCCGAGCTGCCCGCCGACCCGTTCGACCTCGAAGAGACGGAGCGCCGCTGGGCCTCGATGCTGCGCGTCAACGCTTCGGCCCGCGCCGCGCTCAGCTCGGCCCTGCACGACCTGGTCGGCAAGCGCCTGGGTGTGCCGCTCTACCGGTTGTGGGGCCTCGATCCCGCCCGGGCGCCCAGGTCCACGTTCACCATCGGCCTCGATACCCCGGAGCGCATCCGCCTCAAGGTGGGCGAGGCCGCGGACTATCCGATCCTCAAGATCAAGCTCGGCACCGATCACGATCTCGACATCCTCCACGCCATTCGCGGCGCGACGGACAAGGAGATCCGGGTCGACGCCAACTGCGGCTGGACCGTGAAACAGGCCATCGCCATGCTTCCGGTCCTGCAGGAATTCGGCGTCACCGTGCTGGAGCAGCCGCTGCCGGCGCACGAGATTCCGGGTCTCGCCGAGATCAGCCGCCGGGCGACCATTCCCGTCATCGCCGACGAGAGCTGCCGCACGGTCGAGGACATCCCGCCGCTGGTGGGCGCCGTGGACGGCATCAACATCAAGCTGGCCAAGTGCGGCAGCCTCCGCGAAGCGCTGCGCATGATTGCGACCGCGCGTGCGCACGGCATGATGGTGATGGTGGGGTGCATGATCGAGAGCTCCCTCGGGATCACCGCCGCGGCCCACTTCAGCCCCTTGGTGGACATCGTCGATCTGGACGGCGCGGCCCTCTTGTCCACCGACCCGTTCATCGGCGCCCGCATCGACGGGGGGCAGGTCACCCTCCCCGACGGGCCGGGGCTCGGCGTCCGGGCGAAATGACCGACCGCTTCGCCCAGGTCGCCCTCCCGCTCCCCCTCGCTTCGTCGTACACCTACCGCATTCCCGAGACGCTGGGCGACCGAGTGGTGCCCGGCGCCCGGGTCGTCGTCCCGGTGCGCCGGCGCGAGTTGATCGGCATCGTCGTCGATGCGGAGGCGCCGCCACCCGACGTGGCGCCGAGGGACGTGCTCGCCGCGCCGGACGCGGAGACCGCCATCCCCGCTGGCCTGTTGGAGACGGCGCGCTGGATCGCCGGCTACTATGGCGCCCCGCTTGGCCTCACGCTCAAGAGCATGCTGCCGGCGGGGCTGTGGGGCGAATCGCAGCTGGTGGCGTCGCTCGTGCGGGGGGCACGGCTCCCCGGCGGCCTGGCGGGAGAGGTCGCGGCGTGGCTCGAGCGCCGGGGCGGGGAAGCCACCGTCGCCGCGACGGCGCGGGCCCTCAAGCGCCCGGTGTGGGACGTGCTCGACCGCCTGGCGCGCGTGGGCGCCGTCGTGCTTCGGGTCGAGCCGCCCGACACCGAGGCGGCGGCGCTGACCGAGCGCGTCGCGACGCTGGCCGGCGACCCGCGCACGCTGCTCGAGCGGGATGCCCTGTTCAAGCGCGCGCCCAAGCAGCGACGCCTCTACGAAGCGCTCGAGCAACTCGGGGGCAGCGCGCTGGTACGGCACGTGGTGGCCCAGCTCGGCTTTACGCCGACCGTCCTCCGGGCGCTCGAGCAGCGCGGGCTGGTTCGCATCGGTCAGACTGAGCGGGTGCGCGACCCGTTCGCCGACTTCCCGGCCGTGCCGCCACCCACCAGCCTGACGGGCGACCAGCAGGCGGCCCTCGCCGCGGTGGAGGCGCTGGGACCGGGCGAGGGAGCGGTCCTGTTCGGCGTCACGGGCAGCGGCAAGACGCTGGTGTATCTCGAGGCCGTCCGCCGGGTCCTCGCCGCCGGGCGGGGGGCGATCGTCCTGGTGCCCGAGATCGGCCTGACCCCCCAGACCGTGGGCCGACTCCGCGGCGCGTTCGGCGACCAGGTGGCCGTGCTGCACAGCGCCCTCTCCGACGGTGAACGAGCCGATGCGTGGCGGCTCCTCCGCCGCGGAGAGCGCCGGGTGGCCGTCGGGGCGCGCTCAGCCATCTTCGCGCCCGTCGTCGACCTCGGCATCATCGTGCTCGACGAGGAGCACGAGTCGAGCTACAAGAATGGGGAGACGCCGCGCTATCACGCCCGCGACGTGGCGGCGGTGCGGGCGCGGATCGAGCAGGCGAGCCTGGTGCTCGGCAGCGCCACGCCCTCGCTCGAGACGATGGTGCTCGCCGAGCGGCGCCTCCGCCTCCTTCGACTGCCGGAGCGGATCGGCGCGCGGCCGCTCCCGGCGGTGGAGCTGCTCGATCTCCGGGTCGTGCCCAAAGTGCCCGGGACGGGCGCGGTGACGTGGTCCGAGGCACTGGACACGGCGATCGGCGAGACCCTCGCACGCGGCGAGCAGGGGCTCCTGCTGCTCAACCGCCGCGGCTACGCCGCGTTCCTGCAGTGCCCCGAGTGCGGCGAAGTCTGGCAGTGCCCGCGCTGCAGCATCTCGCTGACGGTGCACACCGCTCCGCCGGGGCTCCGCTGCCATTACTGCGGGCACGAGGAACCGGTCCCCGCGCGCTGCCGCGCGTGCGCGAGCCAGGTGCAGCAGATGCGGGGCTTCGGCACGCAACAGGTCGAGCGGTTGCTAGCGGAGCGCTATCCGACGGCGCGGCTGGCCCGCATGGACCTCGACACGACGAGCACCAAGTGGTCCCACCAGCGGATCCTGGCCTCGGTCGAGCGGGGTGAGGTGGATCTGCTGCTCGGCACCCAGATGATCGCCAAGGGGCTCGATTTCGCGAACGTCACCCTGGTGGGGGTGGTGGACGCCGACACGGGACTGTATCTGCCCGACTTTCGCTCGGCCGAACGGACCTTCCAGCTGCTGGCGCAGGTCGCCGGGCGCGCGGGCCGGGGTCCCAAGGGAGGGCGCGTGCTGGTGCAGACGAGGCACCCCGCGCACCACGCGCTGCTGCACGCGGCGCGTCATGATTCGGAGGGATTTCTGCGCGAGGAACGCGCCCTGCGTGCGTCGCCCCCCTATCCGCCGGCGACGGCCCTGGTCAACCTCGTGGTGTCGGGTGTGCGGGAGGACGAGGTGGGCCGGCGCGCGGCGGAGCTGGCCGATTGGTGCGGCGCGCTGCTTGCCCGGTACGAACTGCCCGTGACGCTGCTCGGGCCGGCGCCGTGTCCGCTGGCGCGCATCAAGGATCGCTGGCGGTGGCACGTGCTGCTCAAGGGACCGTCGGAAGCGCTGGGACGGATCGTGCGCTATGCCGCCCAGCGGCTGTCGCGGGCGGGGGATGTCAGGATCGTGCTCGACCGGGATCCGGTGTCGCTCCTCTAACTCACGCTCCCTCGCCCGCGCGTCCGCCGGTGCCGCCTATGGCGCGCCGCCGGCCCGATACCCGATCTCCGCCCCGAAATAGATCACCCGCCGTGGTGCCGGCTCGATGACCCGACCGCCGATGCCGTTCAGCGTCACCGACCCGATGTACCGCCGGTTCCACAGGTTGTTGAGGCCGACGAACGGCCCGAGCTGCAGGGTGCCCGCATCGCCCTGCCACCCGAGCCGCAGGTTGGTGATCCCGGGTCCCCAGCCGTCCACGATGAGAGTATTGGAGTCGTCCGCGGCGACGGAGCTGCTGAGGGTGTGGTCCACGTCGATGAAGAAGTCGCTCGGGAGGGTGGTGCGAAGCCCCAGCCGCAAGAAGTGCACGGGAACTCCCGGGAGCCGGTTTCCCTCGAACTCCCCGCTCGCGAAGCGGTATCGGGCATAGGTGTAGGCCCCGCGCAGGGTCAGGCCCGGGGTCGGGGTCACGCTGAGGCCGAGCTCCGCGCCGTCGTTGTGGGTTTTCCCCGTGTTGCCGAAGAACGCTCGACCCCCGATCTCCCCCTGCTGCACGATGGCATCGGTCACGCGGCCCAGAAACACCGCCGCGGAATAGCTCACACCCGGCGCGGGCTGTCCCCGCGCGCCGACTTCGTAATTCACGGCGCGTTGCGGCCCCAGCGCTGGATTGAAGCCACCCGAGCCGTCCGGCTGGTTGACCAGCTCGGTCGTCGTCGGCGTCTCGAAGGCGGTCGCGACGTTGACGTACGGTACGAAGCGGTCGCCGAAGGACCAGCTTGCACCGACGTTCCCGCTCACCGCCGACATCGTGCGGGCGCCGCTGTCGTCGACGCCATCGCCCAGGTACCGATCGTCGAGGTCGAAGCGCACCCAGTCGTACCGGGCGCCGCCGCTCAGCAGCAGCCGAGGGTCTGGGCTCCACTGCACCTGCGCGAACGGCCCCAGCTCCGTCACCTTCTCCAGCTGGTCGAGAAAGACGACGTCGGTCCGAGCGCCCGCATCCGAGACGAAATTCTGCCGGTCGTCCCGCAACCGCTGCACGTCGGCGCCGGTCACCAGTCGGGGCGAGGATTCGCGCGGCCCCAGACGCCGACTGGCGCTCAGCCGGAGCCCGCCCGCGGCCCGGTCAATCGCGATGAAGGTGCCGGCGGTCGGGCCCGGATTGATGTCCGGCGGTGCCGCGATCGGGTTCGCGAGATCCCGCAGCAGTCCGAAGACGGTGACGTCGTACTCGTTGCCCACGGCGTCCACATGCCGCAGGCCAAGCGCCAACTGATGCTACTGCGCGTCCTTGTCGGCGCCGCGGCGGATGTTGTTGGGCGCCGCGGAATCCGGGTTGGCCTGGTACTCGGCCAGGGTCAGGGCCCCGGGATTCTCGGCCCGCGGATCGTCGGCGAGGTTGAGCCGCAGCGTTCCCAGGGTCGAGCCGGTGAGCGCGTAATCCACGCCGGCGCTCAACTGGCGGACTTCGGCCGCGCTGTGCTCTCGAAAGCCGTCGGCCTTGAACTGCGAGATCGACAGGGTGCCGCTCGCGTTCCCCGACCGCCCCGAGGTCCAGCTTTGCCACTTGTAGAACTTGTCGCCGTTGCGCTCGCCATCGCCGGCTTGAACCCGAACCCGCTGGGCGAACGGGCCCGGCGCCGCGCGCTCGGTCTCGAACGAGATCACGCCACCGGAGGCGTTCCCGTAGAGCGATGAGCTGGCGCCCTTCAGGACCTCGGCCCGCTCGAGGTTGGCGAAGTCGATGTTGGTGAGCTGGCTCTGGCCGTCGGGCAGAGTCTGGGGCACGCCGTCGAGAAGAATCTTGAGGCCGCGAACGCCGAAATTGGATCGGCTCCCGAAACCGCGGATGGAAATCCGCTGATCGAGCGAGAAGTTGTAGCGGTTGGCCACCACGACGCCGGGCACGTCGTTCAGCGCCTCGTCGAGACCGAGCGTCTGCTGCCCGCGGCGCAGGTCGTCGCGCTCGATCACGCCGGTCGCGAAGGGAACCCTGGAGAGCGGCTCGGTCGTGCGGGTGACGGTGACGTTGAGCTCCGGCAGCCGGGTCACGCCGAGACTGTCTCGCCGGGCGGAATCGGGCCCGACCGGCTCCTGGGCGAGCAGCGGGGAAGCGGAGAAAACGACGGCGAGCAGTACGACTGGAAAACGCATGAATCTCTCCTGAGGTTGCCCGGAAGCTAATCCCTCCCGACGCGTGCGCGCGGTGCTTGTATCCGCCCTCCCGACCCCCTTAGCTTCCTCCCCCACATGCCCGACATGCCCAGCAGATTGCCGAATTTTTCCGAGCCGCCGTTCGCCGGCGCGCCCGATGCCCGCTTCGCGCCGCTCCCGGCGGACGGCGTGCTTCCCGAAGGCTTCTTCTCGACGTCGAACCTGCCGACCTACGTCAAGATGGACGGACTGTGGCTGGCACCGACCCGGCCGCGAATGGATTGCGTCGTCGTCGCGCGCGAGGGGGGTGTCGAGACCATCGAGCCGCGCCGCCTGCGCCAGGGCGACTTGGTGGCCATGGGGGAGCGGGAGGACGGCACCGAAGGCATCGTGGTGCACGCCCTCGGCTTCCTGGGCGGCGGACACGGCGCCAACGAATTCCGGTTCATGTCCACCGAGGTCAGCCGCGAGCGCCCGGTCAACTATGAGGAGCTCGCGGCCCGCCTCGGCGAGGAGAAGAAGCGGGGGGGCTATCTCGTCTGGGTCGTGGGCCCGGCGCTGGTCCATTCGCGGGCACGCTCCGATTTCGAATGGTTCGTCAGGAACGGCTACGTCCAGGCCGTGCTCGCGGGCAACGCGGTCGCGGTGCACGACATCGAGGCCGCCATCTTCGGCACCACCCTTGGCATGAGCAATACCGGTCAACCGACGACCGGCGGGCACGGGCTGCACATGCGGGCCATCAATCGGGTGCGTGCGGAAGGCTCGATCGAGCGGGCGGTCGAGCGCGGGGT
>JBBQDU010000131.1:0-7259 GCA_038320055.1 Gemmatimonadales bacterium
GCGAGCGCGGGGGTCATGAGCAGCACGAGGGCGGTGGACACCAGCAGCCAGGCGGTGTCCGCGGGCACGACGGACGGCGCAGCGTCCTGAAGCGCGAGCAGGAGGGGGAGACGGGTCACCGGAGAGTTCCTGGGGGTTGGAAAAATATCGTGGCGGGACCCGAGTGGACCCGCCGACAAAATTGTACCTGGCGGCCCGATCTGGCGCAAGTGGCATGATCTAAGAATTGCGCATATCTTGCACAAAATGCTCCTGAAGAGCACACGTAGTGCCACATTTGTGTCATTCTTGGGCCCAAGAATAGCCAAGAACGCCAGAATTCAGGAACACTTGGATTTCACGATAGTGGCCCGGCGGCGCGCATGCTTTCTCGCATCCCGCCCGAGATTCCACGGGTCCCACCGCCCTGCGCGGGGCAAGTCCTGAGGCGGGGGAGCCGGCTGGATGGAGGTGGCGGGAAATCGAGGCGGGAACGTGGGGGGTGCGGTGCCGGGGTGAGCTCGTGGCACGCGACCTGCCGTCCGAGTGGGGCACTCTACCCGTCTCTTGAGGTGTCTCCGGCTATGCGTTCCTTCGTGGTGTTGCTGCTGGCGGTGGTCGTTGCGTTGGTCGCCGTCCTCTTCGCGCTCGTTCTCGAACCGGTGCGATGGTGTGTGGTGCACTTGCGCCCCGTCAGACGGCGGGCCTCACGCCAGCACCGTCACCTGCCCTCCCCGCTGGTACGGCCCGCCCGCTAGCCTAGACGACAGCACGAATGCGCAGGGCCGTGCCCCACGGATCTTCGATGACACCGGCTTCCCCCGCCCGCTCGACACGGCTTCCAGCTCGCTCGAGACTGCCCAGCGCCTCCGCGACATCGGCAGCGGTGGGTACGAGGACTTCCCACTCCAGCAAACGCGCGTCGTCGAAACGGGCCGGTGGTGCACCCTCGGCCCAGGTGTTGGTCCCCAGGTGATGGTGGTAGCCTCCCGCCGACATGAACAGGGCACCCGGATAGCTCCAGACGATCTTGTCGAGACCGAGCCCGCCATGGTAGAACGCCGCCGCCCGATCAAGATCGCCGACGAACAGATGCACGTGCCCGACGACGGTGCCCTCGGGCACCCCCGACCACCGGTTTCCCTCGGCGGCCGCGACGAGGTCGTCCACATCGAGTGGCTTCGTGTCGATCACCAGCTGGCCATCATCCTGCCGCCACGTGTTCCGCGGGCGGTCCGCATAGACCTCGACGCCCAGCCCGTCGGGGTCGGTGAGGTAGAGTGCCTCGCTCACGAGGTGATCCGACATTCCGGCTCGCTCGCCGATCTCGGAGAGGTGATGCACGAACCCGCCCAGGGCGGCGCGCCCGGGCAGCAGAATGGCGAAGTGGTAGAGGCCCAGGCGTCCGCGGGGCGGCACCGGAGCGACGCCGGACCGCTCGAAGACCTCGACTAGCGGGGACGCCCGACCCGGCACACCCAGCGCGGCTCACGTCTCGGTGCGATCCAGCAACGCCAGGCCCGTCACCCGCTGGTACCAGGCGAGCGATCGAGCCACGTCGGCCACCTGCAGTCGCACCGCGCCGATCCGCGTGGCGTCAGGAAGCCGATACCCCGGTGGAGCGATGCCGTAGTCGAGCGTGGTCCGCATGCGTCGGCTCTCCAGGTTGCGAGACTCCTCGGATCGAGGACCTCCGAGATCGAGGTCTTCTCCGGAAGGAATAGTCCCTCGTTCGCCGCCGCCCTAGCGTCCATCGTGAAAGATGACCCCCAGGGTGTGGCGCCGGCCCCGGCGGATGCGACTCACACCGTGCTTAAGAGTCACCCGGTAGCTGCCCCGCGTACCCTGGACCGGCCGATGGCGAACCGCGAACGCCACGCCGTCCCCCTGCCGGAGCGGCACCACCTCCGGCCGCGACTGCATGCGGGGCCGCTGCTCGGTCAGGACGAACTCGCCGCCGGTGAAGTCGCGGCCGGGCTCGGAGAGCAGGAGGGCCACCTGAATCGGGAAGACGTGCTCGCCGTAGACATCCTGGTGCAGGCAGTTGAAATCGCCCTCGCCGTATTGCAGCAGGAGCGGCGTGGGCTGGCGCTGCCCGGCCGCATGACAGCGCCCGAGGAATTCGTCGAGGCTTGGCGGGTAGTGGCGGTCGAATCCCATGGTGCGCTCCCATCGGTCGGCGATGGGAGCCAGACTGGCGTACAGCGTCGAGCGAAGGTCGCCCACGACGCGTGGCAGCGGGTAAGCGAAGTACTTGTACTCCCCGCGCCCGAATCCATGCCGTCCCAGGACCACCCGGCTCCGGAACGGGGCGTCCTGCGGGTAGAGTGACGACAGCGCCCGGCATTCCTCTGGCGTCAGCAGTGCCTCCAGGACGGCGCACCCGTAGGCATCGAGGTCATGCGATGCGCCCTCCCAGTCGAGGGCGGGGCCGGGACCCTCCGCGCCCGCCTCGTCGGATGGCGGAACCGCCCGGACGGCCGTCATGCGGTCGCCTCCCGCTCGAGCAGGGTCTGCTTGCGCTCGAGACCCCAGCGGTAGCCGGACAGATCGCCGTCGGCCCGGAGCACGCGGTGGCAGGGAATCACCATCACCAGAGGGTTGGCGCCGCAGGCCCGCGCCACCGCCCTGACCGCGGAGGGCGCGCCGATGCGGCGCGCCATCTGGCCATAGCTCACGGTCGTGCCCGCCGGAATCTCCCGAAGAGCTTCCCAGACGCGGCGCTGGAACGCCGTGCCCCGTGGATCGAGCGGCAGGTCGAGTGCAGAACCCGTCGCCTCCACGACGCCCAGGACCGCCGCGAGGCTGGGCTGGAGTTCCGCGTCGGCCGCGGTCGGTACGGCGCGCGGAAACCGCTCCTGGAGATCGCGGACCAGCGCCTCCGGTTCGTCGCCAAGCAGGACGGCGCACACGCCCCGGCCGCTCCGGGCCACGAGGATCGCGCCCAGCGTGCACTGGCCCACGGTGAACCGGAGGTCGTCGTGGGTCTGTTCGACAGCGTCGGGTGTCGCCGCGCGGATGGCTTCCATCATTTGGCTACTCCGGTTGAGTTGACCGCACCGCATCTCGGACCAGCGGAATCGGTCGGGCGCGCGGTGCACGGGGCATCCGACCACGCCGATCAGTGTACCGCCGGCTTGTCAGGCTGGCACTCCGAATCTTGCGCTCGAACGTCCCCGCCCGCTCGCCGCCCTCGCTCACGACACAACGGGATGCCGGCCGAAGCCGACATCCCGTTGCGATACCCCGTGCCGATGTTCCGCTATCTGCGGACGACCACGATCACCCGCACTCGCTGAACCCGCACACGTGGCACTTCATGCACCCTTCGGCGAATTCGAGCTGCGAGCCACAGTCGGGGCACGCTCCCGAGAGGGTCTGCTGCATGCCGCCGAGCATGATCTGCTCTCCGCCCGGTCCGCCGACCAAGGCCCACGGCGCCACTATCGGGGCCGGCTCGGCCGCGGCCGGCCCCCCGGGCAGCAGCTCCTGCTGGATGCCCTGCTTCTCCTGCATCCACCGCTCAATGGCGATGCCCACCGCGTCCGGCACCGAGAGAATCTTGTTCGGGCCGAGTCCGATGACGCGATCGGAGCTGATGCCCCGGAGCTGCCGGTAGATCTCGTTCATCGGAATGCCCGAGCGAAGGGCGAGGCTGATGAGCCGGCCCAGTGCCTCGACGTCGGCCATGAGCGCCCCACCCGCCTTGCCCAGGCTCATGAAGACCTCGAACGGCTGCCCGCGGTCGTCCTCGGTGATCGTGACGTACAGCGTGCCGAGCGGCGTCTCCAGCCGGCGGGTAGCGCCGCGGAGGAGCTCCGGCCGAGAGCGCTTCTGCCGGCGCTGGAGATTTTCCGCCTCGAGGTCGTGCACCATGCGCCGGAGCCGGTCGTTGTCGGCCTCCAGCTCGGCCAGCTGGCCCTTGAGCTCGGCCGCCACCGCCGCCCCGCGTTCACCGCTTCCCGCCAGCTGCGCCAGGTCGGCCCGCGCCTCGGCCTTCCCGGTGGAGGTGGCCTGTTCCTGCACCTTCCGGGCGGTGGATCCCGTGCTGAGCACCTGCATGTCCCGGCTGCCGTCCCGGTACACGGTGACACCCTTGCAGTTGAGACTGTAGGCCAGGCGATAGATCTCTTCGACGTACGCCTCGGTCGCGTCGTTGGCGAAGTTACAGGTTTTCGAGATGGCGCTGTCGTTGTACTCCTGAAACGCCGCCTGCATCCTGATGTGCCATTCGGGCTTGATGTGGTTGGCGGTGACGAAGACCCGCCGCCACTGCTCCGGCACTGCGTCGAACTCGATGTGTCCCGCCTCCGCGATGCTGCGCATGAGGTCCTCGCTGTACCAGCCCTCCGCCTTCGCGATGGCGACGAAGTCCTCGTTCACGTCGGGCATGAGCACGCCGGCCTGATTCCGCATGAACGCCACGGCGAACAGGGGCTCGATGCCCGAGCTGCAGCCGGCGATGATCGAGATCGTGCCGGTCGGCGCCACAGTGGTCACGTTGCAGTTGCGGAGCCGGCGCATCGGGCGGATCCGCTCGCCCCCGGGGGCGCGCGCGCAGGTCTGATCCGGGCCCCAGATACTCCGGTCCCACTCGGGAAAGACGCCCCGCTCCGCGGCCAGCCGCTCGGACTCGACCTTGGCCTCGTCGTCCACGAACTGTTGAAGGCGCCGGCCCAGGGCCACGCCTTCGTCGGAGTCGTACGGAATCCCGAGCTTCACGAACAGGTCGGCGAGCCCCATGACGCCCAGCCCGATCCGCCGGATCCGCTGCGCGAGGTCGGTGATCTCCTGCAGCGGATACTGATTGGCGTCGATCACGTTCTCGAGGAAATGAGTCGACAGGTGGACCACCCGGCGCAGGCCGTCCCAGTCGATCTGCCCGTCGATCACGAACACGCCGAGGTTGATCGAGCCGAGGTTGCAGACGTCGTACGGCAGCAGGGGCTGCTCGCCGCAGGGATTGGTGGCCTCGTAGGAGCCGAGGTGGGGGACCGGATTGTAGTGGTTGGCCTTGTCGATGAAGAACACGCCCGGCTCCCCCGTCTTCCACGCGCCGTGGATGATCCGCGTCCACACCGCGCGCGCGTCGAGCTGGCCCACCACCCGGCAGGTCTTCGGGTGATGGAGGTCGTACATCGCATCGGTCTCGACGGCGTCCATGAAGGCATCGGTGACCGCGACCGAGATGTTGAAGTTGGTAATCTTGGTCGTGTCGTCCTTGCAGGTGACGAATTCCATGATGTCGGGATGATCAACGCGCAGGATCCCCATGTTGGCCCCGCGGCGGGTCCCCCCCTGCTTCACCACGTCGGTCGACGCGTCGAACAGGCTCATGAAGGACACCGGACCCGAGGCCACCCCCATGGTGCTCCGGACGATGTCGTTCTTGGGCCGCAGCCGCGAGAAGCTGAAGCCGGTGCCGCCGCCGCTCTGGTGCACCAGTGCCATGGCGCGGAGCGTGTCGTAGATGCCGCTCTTGCCGTTGGAGAGCGCGTCGTCCACCGGCAGCACGAAGCAGGCGCTGAGCTGTCCAAGCGGACGGCCGGCGTTCATGAGCGTGGGGGAGTTGGGGACGAACTGCCGCTGGGCCATGAGGCCGAAGAAGGCCTGCGCGATTTCCTCCGCCGCGCCGACCGACACGCCATAGCGGCGATCGGCCTCCGCGATCGTCCGGGCCACCCGCCAGAACAGGTCCTCGGGCCCCTCGATCGGCTGCCCGGCGTCATCCTTGACGAGATAGCGCTTCTGGAGGACCGTGATGGCGTTGGACGACAGCGAAAGCGCGTCCCGTGGCGTGGACGAAGTCATGAAGCTCCCCGCATGCTGTTATGGATAAAGAAGAGAGTGTTCGTACTCCCGCGCGTCACCCGCGCGACCCGGCTTGGTGCTCGCGAGCGGATGGCCAAAGTAGGCGAAGGCCAGAACGCGCACAATACCACGAAAAAGTCGCGTAACTGCTTGCGATGGGGCTTCCCACATCACAAATATAGCTCTGTGCCGTCGTGTGGATTCGGTGGACGAAGTGGATAAGACCCGACCGCTAGGTACGCGCCACCTCCACCACGGGGAACCGGCCCGCGCGGTGCGCCCGCGCCTGCGCGACGTAGTGGGCCCACGTCGCCTCGATCCTCGCGGTCAGCGCCGCGTCGACCGTGCGCACGATGCGGCCAGGTACCCCCATCACGAGGGAACCCGGAGGCACCTCCATTCCCTCGGGAATGACCGCTCCCGCCGCCACAACGCTGCCCGTCCCGATCCGCACCCCGTTGAGAATGATGCTCCCCATGCCGATCAGGCACTCGTCCTCGACCACGCAGCCGTGCAGAATGACGCGATGCCCCACCCCGACCCGCCGACCCACGGTGCACGGCACGCCTTCGTCCACGTGGACGATGGTCCCGTCCTGGAGGTTGGTCTCCGGCCCGATCACGATGGGAGCCATGTCGCCGCGGACGACGGCCCCGAACCAGACGCTCGCATCCGCGCCCAGCATCACGTCCCCCATGACGACGGCGCCGGGCGCGATGAAGGCGCTGGGATGAATCGCGGCGGTCACTTGGGGGTCGGAGGGAAGAGCATCTGGGTCCAGGCCTCGACCGGCGCGCCGCCTTTGAGGGCGGGATGCCAGGTCAGGCTCCAGACGAAGTTGCGCACCGCGCGCTCGAACAAGGTGTCGTTCGACGGACGCAGGCGCGACACGTCCACCGTCCGGCCCTCGGTTGACACCTTCACCCAGAGCAACGACGGGCGTGGTGTCTCGGTGACCTCGTCCGGGACGGGCACAAAGGGTGGGTTCACCGGCTTGGGCCGCTCGTCGAAGCACGAGCCGTCCGAGTTGTAGCCGCGCCCCGGCTCGCAGCGGTTCACCGGTAACGCGCGCTCGGGGCGCCGGGGTGCGTCCGGCGTGCCGATTGCGACCAGCCGCGGCGTCACGGCGAGCGTGTCGCCCGCCCGAACCACGATCGTGTCCGAGTAGAAATTGAAGCTCGGTGCCGACACGCCGAGCGCGTGGAGCCCCGTTGGAAGACGCGTGACCGGCTCGCTCACCTGCCGCCCGTCGATCATCACGGCCGAGCCGCGCGGGAGGCCCGCGATGCGGACGGCGCCGCTGTCCACCGCCACGGTCGGCGCGGACCCGGTCGAGTCGGCCGGAGCCGCGGGCTCGGCCGGCCGGGCCGGCGTCGGGCCGGCGCCGGCCGTATAGCGGGGGGTGGGGGTGTCGGCGGGGAGAAAGGGTGTTCGGGCGGCGGTGGTGTCGCGAAGCGGGGCGGGATCGG
>JBBQDU010000132.1:0-7217 GCA_038320055.1 Gemmatimonadales bacterium
CCCGCACCCACCCTGTACTCCCACGCCAGAATTCTGCCCGCGAGGATAGCAAGCCCGTCCCGTTCCACGGCCACGACGGTCGCGCGCTCGGGCCAGACGCGGTCGTAACACCACAGCGCGATGCCATGCAGGGGAGCCGACGGGCCCAGGAGCGCACCGTCGATGAGTCCGTTGAAGAGTGGGTGGGCACCAAAGCCGGCGAGGCCGAACCCGGCGGACGCTGGATCGGGAAGCCGGCCCGCCAGGGGCGGGACGCGCTCGAGGCCGAGTTGGGCCGCCAGCAGCACACCCTCGCCGGTGGCAAGCAGCCGACCGCCGCCCTCGAGCCACGCAGGCACGCGAGTGTCGAGTGCCACGGCTCCGCGCACCCACACCAAATCGACGCGATCGAGCGGCACGTCGGCGAGGCGATCGAATACGGCCGCCCCGCCGCTCGGCAGGGTGCCAAGCCAGGCGAGGGCCTCGTCGAGCCCATCTGCCTCGCCGGCTGGTGGCGCCGCCGAGCCTACGACCGCCAGTCGCCGCACCCCAGCCCCCTCCCCGGCGTCCGCCCCTACTTGAGCGCGTGCAACTGCTGGAGGAGCTCCTCGTTCTCCCGCCGGGTGCCCGGCGTGTCCTCCATGAACGTCCACCGCACCACGCCCTTCCGGTCGATCAGCACGTAGGCACGGTTGGAGAAGAACCGCTCTTCCAGCAGCGTCCCGTACTGGCGGCTCACCTCACGCTTGAAGTCGCTCAGCATGTCGACGGCGATCCGCGCCTTGGTCTTGAACTCCTTGAGCGTGGGCACCGAGTCGACGCTGATGGGGAGCACTACGGTATCGGCGCCCTGGAACCGGCCGAAGTCCTCGCTGAAGGCACACATCTCCTGCGTGCAGGTCTTCGTGAAGGCGAGCGGAAAGAATGCCAGCAGCACGTTCCGTCCCCGGAACTGCGACACGGTGACATCGGTGTCCGAGGTCGACGCGAGCGTGAAATCCGGCGCGGGCGACCCGACGGCGGGGAGCGACGCCATGCGCGTCAGGCTCCCTTGGCGCGATCGTAGCGGCGGCCGACGTCCGTCCAGTTGACCACGTTCCACCAGGCGGTGACGTAGTCGGGCCGACGATTCTGGTACAGGAGGTAGTAGGCGTGCTCCCAGACGTCGCAGCCCAGAATCGGCCGCTTGCCGCTCATGAGGGGGCTGTCCTGATTCGGGGTGCTCTCGATGCTGACCCCGCCGCTCCGGTCGGCCACCAGCCAGCCCCAGCCGCTTCCGAACCGGCCTGCGCACGCCTTGGCGAACTGTTCCTTGAACTGCGTGAGGCCGCCGAAGCTCTTGCCGATCGCGTCCGCGAGCGCGCCCGCCGGCTCCTTGGCGCCGCCCGGGGCCATCATCTCCCAGAACATGGTGTGGTTGACGTGGCCGCCGCCGTTGTTGCGGACCGCGGTGCGAGCCGACTCGGGAATCGCGTCGATGTTGGCGACGAGCTCCTCGACGGATTTCTTCTGGAGATCGGAATGGGACTCGAGCGCGGCATTGAGGTTGTTCACGTACGCCGCGTGGTGCTTGTCGTGATGGATCCGCATCGTCTGCTCGTCGATGTGCGGCTCCAGGGCGTTGTAGTCGTACGGCAGGGGGGGAAGGGCAAAGGCCATGACCGGCTCCTCAGGGTAGAACCTGCTGAATTGCGAAAGACTCACCCGGCGTCGAGCCCGCGAAATATGACCGCGGCCGAGGGAGGGGTCAACGCGCGCGCTTGGCCTCCGACGAATGCATGGGCACATTAGTGGGATGTCGGTGTCCGCCAGCGCCCTCCGCCCGCTCGCGCCGGTCCTCGTGCTGGACCGGCTGCGCCCGCTCCACGCGGAGCTTCTCCGTCTCCTCCGGGGACTCACGGCCGACGACTGGCACCGGCCGACCGTCTGCGCGCTGTGGTCCGTGCGGGACGTCGTCGCGCACCTGCTCGATGACGATCTCCGCCGCCTCTCGTTTCATCGCGACGGCCAGCCGCCGGCCGGGACGGCCGTCGATGGGTCCCAGTCGCTGGTGGCGCTCATCAACCGGATGAATGCCGAGTGGGTGGCGGTGGCCCGAAGGATGAGTCCGCGGATCCTGGTGGACTTGCTGGAGGTCACCGGGCCGTGGGTCGAGGAGTTGTTCCGCTCGATCGATCCGGACGCGCCGGCGCACTGGGCGGTGAGCTGGGCGGGAGAGGATCGGTCCGCCCACTGGTTCGACGTCGGCCGCGACTACACCGAGCGCTGGCTGCATCAGCAACAGATCCGCGACGCGGTGGGCGCGCCGCCCCTCACGGCGCGCGAGTGGATGCACCCGGTGCTCGATCTGTTCGTCCGTGCCCTGCCCTGCACCTTTCGCGACACGCCGGCGCCCGAAGGCTCGACGGTCCGCGTGGCCATCACCGGTCCGGCGGGCGGCGATTGGACGCTTCGCCGCGAAGCGGGCGGCTACCGGCTTTACGGCGGCGCCAGTCCGGAGCCGACCGCGATCGTCACGCTGTCCGATGAGACCGCCTGGCGGCTGTTTTCCAAGGGGCTGGCACCGGAGACCGCGCGCGCGCGGGTTGACATCGCCGGCGACCAAGCGCTCGGCCGGGTCGTCCTCGGAGCGCTGGCCGTCATGGCGTGAGAGCGCACTCGTCCGAGCGCTCCGGCCAGGGATGACCAGCAGCGATCGCGATCCCGCCCGCCGCCAGTACCGTATACACCACCTCGGCGCCCAATCCGGATTCGATGGCGAGCAACCCGCCGGTGCCGGCCGCGAGCGCCGCCACCGCACGGGTGCCCATCGCCCACCACCGACCTCGTGCATCGGCGTGGCCGGCCAGCACGGTCACCAGCGCCGCGGCCAGCAGCAGCGCGGCTCCCGCGAGGCCGCCGCGCGACGCGCCCAGGAGGCCGACCCACGCGAGGCCCACGGCCACGCCCGCGAGGCGCCCGCTGACCGCCGCGTGCCAGATGCCCAGCACGATCACCGGCATCATGAGCGCCCGCCAATGCTCGAGGCCGTCGGGCACAACGGCCACGGCGACCCGCGCGAGCAACAGCGCTCCCACGGGCGCGAGCAGCGCGGCAGGCACCTGCCGGTGGAGCGGCCACAGTCCCGCCGTTGCCCAGGCCGCAACCAGGAACACCGGCGCGAGGAGACGTTCCGCGGCCGGACTCGTCGGCAGCAACGGAAGCGTGCCCACCGCGAGCCCCTCCGGACCCGCGATGACGGCCAGGAGCCACCAGGCTCCCAGCAGCGGCAGCGTCAGAACCGGAGCCAGCGGCACCCGCGCGCCGCCGGACCGCCGGAGCACCCAGCCCGACCAGGCCGCCACGATGACTCCACCCGCGACCAGTGGCAGGCTCGATCCGGCGGCGGCGGCAAGGGTTCCCGCCAGCAGACCCAGCCAGGCCGTCCGCGGTCCGGGTGAGAACTCGTCCTGACCGGGGGCCAGACAGAGCGACCGGCCAATCAGAAAACATGCGGCGCCGATCGCCACCAGGACGGCGGCCGCGAGCACCAGTGGACCGACCGGCGCGGCGGCCGCCACGGCACGCGCACGCCACGCGACGGCGCCCGCGCCCACGACCATGGCCCCGGCCGGGACCAGCGATGCTGCGGTGCGATCCGATCGACCCGCCAGCACCGCGGAGACCCCGGCCAGCACTACCGCCAGAACGAACAGCGCGCCATCCACCGCGAGAAACCCGGGGGGCCGCGGTGTGGCCCCCGCCTGAAGGCCCGCCATCGCGAGCCCGCCGGCGACGATCGCAAGCGCGGCCGCGCGCCGCGCGCCGACCCCCGGGAGGAGGGCCGAAGCGAGGAGCATGAGGAGGAAGCCGGGCTCGGGAATGACCAGCGGTCAACCTATCCTGGTGTGGATCACATTTTGCGATGTCGCCAGCGCCGGGTGCCCCTCGTCGGGCTCACCAGCGCCATGCCCGAGGGAGGCGCCGATTCCAGCCGCGCGGATGGCGCGGCGCGCTGGGCAATGAACGGGTGAAACGCAATCCGTGCCGGTCATCTGCAAGGCCGCTGCACCGTCGATCCGAACCGCCGCACTACCCGCTGAGGAAGGAAGCCCAACCCCGTGACCATTGCGATCGATGGGATCCCCGCCCCGGACTCCCAGCTCGACGGAGGCGGTGACCGGCGCCGGCAGGCTCGCGTTCGCCGCGCGTGGCGCCCCGCGACCGAGATGGCCGTCGACCTCGGCACCGCCAATACGCTGGTGCTGGTCAAGGGCGAGGGAGTGGTGCTGAACGAGCCGTCGGTGGCCGCCGTGGACCAGGCGACCGGCAACATCATGGGCATCGGTCTCGAGGCGAAGCGGATGCTCGGGCGCACCCCGGATGGCATCCTCGCGGTTCGGCCGATGAAGGACGGCGTCATCGCCAACTTCGACGTCGCCGAGAAGATGCTCCGCCACTTCCTCCGGCTCGTCATCGATCGGACCATCTTCAAGGTCAAGCCCACGGTCATCGTGTGCGTGCCCTCCGGCATCACCGAGGTCGAGCGGCGCGCGGTACGTGACTCGGCACGTTCGGCGGGCGTCAAGCGCCTGCTGATGGTCGCCGAGCCGATGGCCGCGGCGATTGGCGTGGGGCTGCCCGTCGAGACCCCCGTGGGCAGCATGGTCATCGATATCGGCGGCGGCACGACCAACATCGCGGTCATCGCGCTGGGCGGCATCGTCTGCGACGCCTCGATCCGCACTGGCGGCGACGAGCTGGACCAGGCCATCGTGCAGTTCATGCGCAAGAACTACAGCCTCCTCATCGGCGAGCCAACGGCCGAGCGGATCAAGATCCAGCTGGGCTCGGCGGTACCGTTGGTGCCCGAGGAGGAAATGGACGTCAAGGGCCGCGATCTCGTCTCCGGCCTTCCCAAGACGGTGCGGATAGATTCTTCCGGCGTGCGCGACGCGATACAGGAGCCCATCTCCCGCATCGTCAACGCCGTCCGGCGGGCGCTCGAGATGACCCCGCCAGAGCTGGCGAGCGATATCCTGGAGTGGGGCATCGTCCTAACGGGCGGCGGCGCGCTCATCCGGGGGATCGACACGCTGCTCATTGAGGAGACCGGGTTGCCGGTCCGGGTGGACGAGGACCCGCTCACCTCGGTGGTACGTGGCACCGGCCGCATCCTCGACGATTTCACCCGCTACGGCAACGTTCTGACGACCTGATTTTTCCCGGGGCCAGGCCCCGGGACCTCCAGCCCCACACGCCGGCAGTCCCGCCCACGGGCGAGGCCGCCGGCGTGTGGTCGTTGTGGGGCCGGCTCCACAACGCGAGGCCGCGACGGCGCCCCGTCAGCCACTGCAACCGCTGTCCCGGTGACCGAAGAGCGCACAGCAGGACAGAGTAAGCCTGCCCGTTCCGGCCGCTTACCGTGGTGTCACGGGATCGTGCACCCGTCACGCGGGACTGGCATGCGTCTTCCATTCCCGAGGTGGCGCGCGGTCCGCGCTCCCCTCTTGTGGAGGTTTCGGTGGATTCAGCCCGTCTGTTCACGCTTACGCTCGGCGCCCTGATGCTGGCCGGCACGTCCGGTCCGGAGCCGAGCTCGTCCGCGCCTGCCCCCACGCATCCCACGGCGGGAGAATAAGGATGCTGCCCGTGCTGGAAGTACTGCTCATCGAGGACGACGAGACCGACCGCCTCCTGGTACAGGAGCTCGTGGCGCTCAAGGCCCACGGCCGCGTCCATGTGACCGAAGCCCACGACCTGCCGTCCGGCCTCGACCTCCTGGCGCAGCGCGCCTTCAGTCTGGTCCTGCTTGACACCCGACTCCGCGACGTCTCCGCCCTCTCCGCGCTGCGCTCGATCGGCGAATGTGCCCCCTATACGCCGATCCTGCCCCATCCGACGTTTCTCACGGTGGAAATGCGTCATGCGGCCCGCCAGCGGGGCGCGTGGGACGTGGTTGGACGGGGATCGGTGGATGCGATGTGGACGGCGATGAGCAACCTGCTGGAGGTGACACCGGCGGAGGGTGGGGCGGTCCGCTAACCGACCTGGTCGGTATCGATCTGGCCGGTGAGGCGGCGAGAGAGCAGCGACCAGCTCATGCCCACGCCCAGCACGAGGCCGATGGCGACGAGCGCGATGTGAACGATGGCTGCCGAGCCGGTGGGTGACACCACGTGCTGCTCGACAAGCAGCCAGACGAGGGCGGCGCACAACGCGAGCGCGAGAAACGCTCCCGCGAGACCGATCGAGCGACGCGTGGCCTGCAGCACCACGACCCACCCGCTGATCAGCACCACCCCCCACCAGGAACTTGAGCGCCGAGGATCCGCCGGAGGGTTCGCCCAGCCCTATCAGAGGAGCGAGCACCCAGTGGAAGTACGAGCGGCCCGTGGGATTGAACGTGGCGTACACGAGAAGGAGCGCGCCGAGCACCCGCACGAACAGTCCCGCCGGCCCGATTCCCGACCTCGCCATGCGCGCTCCGTGCGCTAGTGTAGTGAAGCCAAAGTCTTGTTCGCTCTCCGGACCTTGGCCAGGATGGAGTGGACGGAGGCGGTCCACGTGAAGGGCCGGGGATCGGCATTGCGGTGTGCCACGTAGCCATGAATGGCGGCCTCGAGCTGGGCGACGGAGGTGACCGCGAGGCGCCGGAGCTGGCGGGTCGTGAGCTCGCTGAAGAACCGCTCGACCAGATTCAACCAGGAGGCGGAGGTTGGCGTGAAGTGGAAATGCACGCGGGGATGGCGCCGGAGCCACTGCGCGACCTCGGGGGTCTTGTGGGTCGCGTAGTTGTCGAGGGATCACGTGGAGGCCCACGCCCTTCGGCACCCGGCGTTCCAGGCGCGTCATGAACCGGAGGAATTCGTCTCGGCGATGGCGGGGGAGACAGGCGTGCTGGATTCGGCCGGTGGCGACATCCAGCGCCGCGAACAGGGTGGTCGTGCCATGCCGTTTATAGTCGTGGGTGAAGGTCCCCGCCCGCCCCTTCTTCAACGGCAGTCCCGGCTGGGTCCGATCAAGGGCCTGGATCTGGCTCTTCTCATCGACCGAGAACACTACGGCCCGCTTCGGCGGATCGAGATAGAGGCCGACCACATCGCGCAGCTTGGCAACGAACGCGGGATCCGTGGACAGCTTGAAGGAGGCGACGCGGTGCGGCTTGAGCCCGTGGGCCCGCCAGAGGCGCACGATCGTGGTCTGATGGACCCCGACCGCGCGGGCCATCAGCCGTCCGCTCCAGTGGGTGCCGCCAT
>JBBQDU010000133.1:0-7203 GCA_038320055.1 Gemmatimonadales bacterium
ACGCGGACTACGCCTTCGAGCCCGGCCGCGGCTGGCTGGTGGCGGGTGAGGCGAACTACGCCCGGGACTACGACCTGCCCGATGGCGGCGACGCGAGCTGGTCGGGCGCGATGTTGCTGGTTCACCGCCAGGTGGCGCGCCGCTTCGGGATTGCCGCGCGCGCGGAGGTGATGGACGACAAGGACGGCGCCCGTACCGGTCTGCCGCAGACGCTCACGTCCTGGTCCCTCGTCCCGATCTACTCGCTCGGCGTGGGGCGGGAGGGGATCTTCGCGAACATCCAGCACACGACGCATCGAATCCCGCGCTTCCAGCTGCGCGGCGAGGTCCGGCTCAACCACTCGGACGTGCCGTTCTTCGAGACCTCGAGCGGGTTGAGCCGGTGGGGCGTGCAGTACGCGCTGCAGCTCGTGACCACCTTCTAGGCGGGACGCCGCATCATGGGACTCTATAGCCTGCGCCACGCGAACCGGTCGGTAAAGCTCGGCGCGATCCTCTTTCTCCTGGTCCTGGGCTATGCCTACCTGTTCGCATTCCTGATGGTGAAGACCTGGTCGGGGCTGACCCCGGCGCGCGTCGCGGCCACGTACGTCCCGGCGCCGGACGTGGACGAGACGCACATGGCGACGCGGTCGCACGCGACCACCGAGCCGCTCGACCTCGGCCGGATGCCCGAGATGCAGCACACGGTCGACACCGACCAGCTCGTCCAGGACAGCCACATCCACATCATGATCTACGCGATCGTGGCGGCGCTGCTGACGCTGATCATCCTGGGACTGGACTGGTCCCCCTGGTGGCGCGACACCGTCATCGTCGCGGCGTTCGGCTTCGGCGCCCTCGACTTCGCGGGCCAGTGGCTCATGAAATTCGGGCTGGGCGGCTTCGCCTGGCTCACCATCGCGTCCGGCTGGGGCATGTCCCTGGTCTATCTCATCGTCCTGTTTTCGACCGTCCGGGCGCTCGTGCCCGGCCGTTCCGCAAGGAGCGCATCATGACCCTCATCAAGCTCGCTCTGGCCGCCGCGGTGCTCGGCGCGGCCGCCCACCCGACACCCTCGGTGGTGCTGGTCAAGCATGCCGACTTCATCCGGCAGACCATCCCTGGCGCCAGCCGGTATTTCGTCCGCACCGTCAGCATCGGCAAACAGGAACTGGCCGCCATCCGCAAGTCGGGCGACTTCACCCCCGACGATCCCGACGTGCAGTTCTTTCTCGGCCAGGGCAAGGGCGAGACACCGGTCGGCGTCGCCCTCTTTCAGCAGGTCAACTCTCCCCACGGTCCGGTCGAGGTCGGACTCACGTTCGGGCCCGACGGGGCGATCGCCGGCGCGGAGGTGACGACCGCCACCGTCGAGACCAGGCCGTGGGTGCAGGAGGCGACGGCCGGTGGTCTCATGAAGCGGTTCGCCGGCCTCAGGCAGGGCGACGATCCGCGCCGGGTGCTCGAGGCCGGCGGCGAGCGGCTCAACGGGATGCCGCAGTACATGGCCGAGCTGATCGCGACCGCGGTGGGGCGGGGGGTGGTGATGTATGGGGCGCTCTACGAAGAAAGGTCGTCGTAGAGCGCGGATCGTCCTGAGCGACCGCCTACGTGCCGCCGCCCGCGCTGAACTCGGGCACGCGCTCCGGCGTCGCTTCCGCCAGCGCTTTCCGCACGCCACCGGCGTCGAAGTCGGTGCCGTACACGGGCGTCGCCGGCTGCTGCCGCCACGACTCGTCGAGGCCGCCGCCGTCCACGCCGTCGAACCCGATCTCGTCGAGCAGCCCGATGACGACGTCCTTCGCGCGCCGGTCGTCGCCCGCCACCGGCAGGGCGATGCGCTCCGCGTCGTTCCTGGGCTTGCCGCGGTCGAGGAGGTGGCTCGCGTAGATGTTGTTGAACGCCTTGACGACCGGACGGCCGAGCCGCTCGGACACCCATCGGCTCTCGGTGGTGCCCTCCTCGATGGCGTCGATCCGGCCGTCGCGCTGCCGAGGGTAGTAGTTACCCGTATCCACCACGACCACACCCTCGTTCACGCCGTCGAAGAGGTCAGCCGGCAGGCGAGGGACGTTCTTCTCCGGGATGGTGACGATGACCACGTCCCCGGCCCGTGCGGCCTGTTCGACGCTGACCGGCTTGGCGCCGGTCTCGGTCGCGAGCTCCTTCAAGGTGTCGGGCCCCCGTGAGTTGGCGATCGACACGTCGTGCCCGACCGCGGTGAGGCGCCGCGCCAGTGCGCCGCCGATCTGTCCCGCGCCGATGATCCCGATTCGCATGGTTCCTCCTCGTTGTCGCTGCACCTGCGGCCGACCGCGGCCCTCAGTCCCACTTCACCCGGTACCGGCACACCAGTCCGCCCTTCGCCCGGCACTCCTCCTCCACGATTTTCACCCCCGAGAGTCCGCACATCTCGAGCGCTTTCCGATACCATCCCACCACCGTCAGGCAGTCGGGCGCGCTGAACGTCTCGGCGTCGTGGGTGGTGAACACGCCCTCCTTGGGACCTGCCGGCGCATACTCCCGGCGTCCGGTCTCGTAGTAGAGCGAATAGATGGCGGGAGACTTGGCGAGGAAGGCGTGGGCGTCGCCCTTGGTGAGAAAGCCCGCGTGCATGGTGGAAAGGTTCTTCTCCGCGGAGGACGCGCCGAGCCGCTCGAAGAATTCCGGCCGGCCGCCGCCGAGCACGCGGACGATGGCGTCGTCGAGCATCTTGCCCAGCGCGAACGGATACCAGTTGGAGGTGAAGAGCATCTTCAGCGTGCGCCGGTCGCCCTCGGGGACGGCGGCGAGTACGCGCTCCAGGCCCTCCCGTCCCGAGTGCTCCTGCACGAACGCCAGCCGCGACTTGAGCACGGCCCCCTTGATCTGCTGCACGCGAGCTCCGTCGAAATCCTTCGCAACGTAGATGTTCCATCGGTGCGCGCGCAAGGGCGCGCCTCGATAGTATTGTGAGCGTCTTCCCTATGCGAGGAACATCGATGGTCCCGGAGGCTTCCGGCGCGTTCGTATCGCCACCGCTGACCCTGGACGACGCCGCGCTGCTCACCGATCTCTACGAGCTCACGATGGCCGCCGCCTTCTTCCGGGAAGGCGTGGGCGGCCTGGCGACGTTCAGCCTGTTCGTCCGCCGGCTCCCCCAGTCCCGAGGGTTCCTCGTAGCCGCGGGACTGGAGGACGTGCTCGAGTATCTCCGCGGTTTCCGCTTCTCGGCGGACTCGCTCGAGTATCTGCGGTCGCTGAGCCGGTTCGAGGCGGACTTTCTGGACTACCTGCGAGCGCTCCACTTCACCGGAAACGTACGCGCGGTGCCGGAGGGGACCGTACTCTTCGCCGACGAGCCCCTGCTCGAGGTCACGGGCCCGCTGATCGAGGCGCAGCTGCTCGAAACAGCGGTGCTCAATTTCTGCCACCTGCAGACGGTGCTGGCCAGCAAGGCGGCGCGGCCGGTGCTCGCGGCCGGCGGGCGGACGCTCGCCGAGTTCGGGCTGCGCCGGAGCCACGGCACCGACGCGGGGATGAAAGCGGCGCGCTCGGCGCTGCTGGCGGGGTTCGACTCGACCAGCAACGTGCTGGCCGGCCGCACCTACGGGCTGCCGCTCTCGGGGACGATGGCCCACTCGTTCGTCATGGCCTTCCCGAGCGAGGTGGAGGCCTTCCGTGCCTACGCGCGCGCCTTCCCGGAGGAGGCGGTGCTGCTGCTCGACACCTACGACACGGCGGTCGCCGCGCACCAGGCCGTGGCGGTGGCCCGAGAGATGGCGGCGGAGGGCCATCGGCTGGCGGGCGTCCGCCTCGACAGCGGCGACCTCGCGGCGGGGAGCCGCGACATCCGGCGAATCCTCGATGCCGGTGGCTGTGCCGACGTGCGGATCGTGGTGAGCGGCGGGCTCGACGAACACGATGTCGCGGCGCTGCTCGGCGCCGGAGCCCCGATCGACGCGTTCGGCCTCGGCACCCGGCTCAACGTCTCGGCCGACGCGCCGTCGCTCGACATGGTGTACAAGCTCGTGCGACTCGACGGGCGCGACCTGCTCAAGCTGAGCCCGGGCAAGGCGACGTGGGTCGGAGGGAAGCAGATTCTGCGGCGGCTCGACGCGAACGGGCAACTGGCGGGCGACACGCTCGCGCTCGACGACGAGCCGGTGCCGGAGGGCGCCTCGGGGCTTCTGCAACCGGTCATGCGGGGCGGGCGGCTTCTCCGGCCGCATCCGTCCATGGCGGAGCTGCGCGCCCACTGCGCCGCCGGGCTGGCGACGCTGCCCGAAGGGCTCCGACGACTCGACCAGCCCGCCGCGTACGAGGCGGTGCCGAGCGAGGCGCTCGAGACGCGGCAGGCGGCGGCGGTGACGTCGGCGCGCGGGTCCGGGTGGGGCCGGACGGTCTAGCTCGGCGTCCTGCTTCGTCCGCTCCCGTCATCCCGAGCGAAGCGAGGGACCTGCTCAACCGGTATCGAACCTCCGGTGAGCAGGTCCCTCGCTTCGCTCGGGATGACGGACAGGGATGACGGACAGGGCTCTAAAACGTCGCCGTGATGCCTCCCAGCACACGCCGCCCGATCACCGACCCGCCGTAAAGCTGGAATCGCTGCTGGTCGAGCACGTTCGTGGCCGTCGCGTGCACGCGCAGGTAGTTGTTGACCCGGTAGCCCGCGCTCACGTTCACGAGCTCGTTGGACGGGACGTAGCCCTGGAACACCCCTGCTGCCCACGAATAGCCGTCCACCAGGCGCACGCTGACGTTGGCGTCCAGCCCCTGCTGCCCCGTGTAGGTGAGCGAGAAGTTGGCTTTCTTGCTCGGTGTGTTGGGGACGAGCTGGTCGCCCGCCTGCTGGGATTTCACGGTGAAGTCGAATCCGGTGAACGAAACGTCGCCGCGGACCTCGGGGGTGAACTGGTAGCCGACGCCGATCTCCACGCCGCGCTCGGTGACGCGGCCCGCGTTGGTGTAGGACAGGACGATCGCGCGGGTGCCGCCCGGCAGGGTCGCCAGGGCGTTGGCGCCTTGAATCGTGGTGCCGGCCTGGACGGCGGCATAGCCGCCCTGGAGCTGGGGGATCGGTGCCCGGAGCGGGTGGTCGGCCGGCAGTCCGAGGAGCGCCAGGCGCGCATCCAGCGCCGCCAGCTCGGCGGGAACGTTGACGCCGTCGGTCAGGCTGAAGGTCGGATATTGCGCCTGGTTGACGCCCGGCAGCAGGTCGGTGACGAAGTCCCTGAGCGAGTTGATGTAGAAGTCTGCCGTGACGTAGACCCGGTTGGACACGTTGCCCTTGTAGCCCACCTCCCAGCCGGTCACCTTCTCGACCTTCAGGTTCTCGTTCCCGAGCGCGAGCGCCGGGGTCTGGGCCGAGAACTCCCAGGGCAGGTTGTCGGTGATGGTGAGGTCCGCGATCGCGGGCGGCGGGACGTTGGCCCGGACCGCCGCATAGTACTGCTCGATGCCGGCCTCGAGACTCCGCGGCCCGGCCGTCGGCTGCGCCACGGGCACCTGGAGGAAGAACTCGGAGTAGTTCGGCGTCTGGAACGCGCGATTCACCGAAAAGCGGAACGAGTGGTTCTCGTCGGGACTATAGACTAGCGCGCCCTTGGGCGAGAACTGCCGGTCGAACAGGTCGCCGTCGTCCCAGCGGAGGGCGCCGACCACCCGGAGCTCGGGAATCAGCTTGTACTCCACCTGGCCGTAGATGGAGTAGAGGTTATCGCTCCGGTCGTCGTTGGTCAGGTTCATCAGCGTGCCGCTGGTGTTGACGCGAGTGTTCCGGAGCGACGCCCCGTACACCACGCGCCCGCGATCCTGCTGGAACTTCCAGTTGCTCTGACCCTCCACGTGGAAGATGTCGCTCCGCTCCTCGAGCGGGAGGGTGGACTGGAGCGAGAACTGGGGGTCGATCGAGGTCCGGCTGTGCCAGTAGGCGAAGACGTTGTACCGCTCCGCCGCCACGGCCGCCCGGATGTAGGGCTTGATGGCCTTGGTCACCTGGACGCGTCCGATACCCGTAACGAAGATCTCGTTCTGCACCTGGGACGCGCCGCCGTCGAGGGTCACCACCGCCCCGTTGTCGGCGTAGTAATCGAGGCGCGCCGCGCCGTAGCCGTTCACCAGCGGGTCGCGATCGCCGACGGCGTCGCCGGTCGTGGGGTCGATCGTCTGGCCGTTGAGTGCCCGCAGCTCGCGTGCGGGGCCGACCGGCTCGTCGGTGGCGTCGGCGTACTCGCCCTGGAGCGAGGTGCCGTCCAGTCGGGTCCGGGTGCGCGAATAGGTGTCACTCCGGTTGTAGCCCGCGTTCACGCGGAAGCCGAACCGGTCGCCGGCGAAGACGCTCGCATGGCGCACGTCGCCGCGCACCGTCTCGAGCTCGCCGCCCGAGAGGGTGACCTTGCTCCCGATCGCGTCGCGCGCGTCCGGGGTCGTGATGTTCACGACGCCGCTGAACGCGTTGGCCCCGTAGAGCGCCGAGCCCGGACCGCGAACCATCTCCACCTTGCCCACGTCCTCGAGCGGTTGGGTGAGGCCGTTCCACTCCTGTGACCCGAGGAACGCGATCGCGAGGTCGCGGCCGTCCTGGAGCACGAGCACCCGTCGGTTGAGCGAGGAGTTGAAGCCGCGCGAGTTGACGTTGAAGTCGTTGACGCCGCTCTGCACCACGTCCACGCCCGGCACCGACTGGAGCGCCAGCGGGGCCTGCCCCGTGATCGACACGGCTTGCAGCACCTCGGGCGGGACGACGGAGATCGCGGCCGGGGCCTCGACGATCCGTTCGGGCGCCCGCGACGCGCCCTGCACCACGATCTCGCCGAGCGACACCGTGACGGCCTCGAGTCCGGCGTCGGCCGTCACAGTGCCGCCCGCCTCGACGCTGACGTCCACCTGGGTCGGCTGGTAGCCGAGCCAGCGGAAGACGATCCGCTGGGGTCCGGCCGGCACCCGCCGCAGCGTGTACCGGCCGTCGGTGCCGGTCGCGGTACTCTGGTCGGTGGCTTCGACGGTCACCGACACGCTGCCCAGCGCGCCGCCCTCGCCGGCGCGGGTGACGGTGCCGGTGACGGTGCCGGTCTCCTGGGCGCGGGCGGCGGTGGCGATGCCGAGAAGGATGAGCAGGGAGCAGCAGCGGACGAGGAGTGCGTGAAGCACGGCGGACAAGGCTTGGCGCATACCGAGGTTCCTCGGAGGAACGGGCCGGGTACGAGTGCGCCGCGTGGCGCCGCGCGTGAACGAGAGTTC
>JBBQDU010000134.1:0-7195 GCA_038320055.1 Gemmatimonadales bacterium
CCCCGGCGTCAACCGGCTCGTGGGCCTCGCCTGCGTGCTGCTGGTGCTGACGTTCCAGACGTCGGGCAACCTGGCGTCGGCGTACGGCATCGCCGTCACGGGCACGATGACGATCACCACCATCCTGTTCTGCTCGGTGGCCCGGGACCAGTGGCACTGGCCGCGGTGGCGCGTGCTCGCGGTGGGTGGAGTGTTTCTGGTCGTGGACCTGGCCATTCTCGGCGCCAACCTCGTGAAGATCGCCAGCGGCGGCTGGTTCCCGCTGCTCATCGCCCTGTGGGTCTATCTGCTGATGACGACCTGGAAGCGGGGGCGGGAAATCGTGGCGGGCATTCTCCGGGAGAGCGCGATGCCGATGGACCTCTTTTTGAGCGACATCGCCCGCCGCCGGCCGTCCCGGGTTCCCGGCACCGCCGTCTTCATGACGTCGGACCCGGCGGGGGTGCCGGTGGTGCTGCTGCACCACCTCAAGCACAACAAGGTGCTGCACCAGACCGTCGTCATCATGTCGATCGAAGGGGAGGAGATTCCCCAGGTGCCCGCGGAAGAGCGGCTGACGGTCCAGCCGCTGGGCGACGGTTTCTTCAAGGTCTTAGGCCACTACGGCTTCCTGGAGACGCCGAATGTCCCGGCGCTCCTGGCCATGGCGGAAACTCAGGGGCTTCGGGCCCGGCCGGCGGAAACCAGCTTCTACCTTGGCCGGGAGACGCTGCTCCCGGATGGCCGTTCCCGGCTGCCGCGCTGGCGGAAGCTGCTGTTCATCGTGATGGCGAGGAATGCCCAGGGCGCCACGGCATTCTTCAACCTGCCGCCGAACCGGGTGCTCGAGCTGGGCGCGCAGATACAGGTGTAACTCCGCGCTCTTACCTCCACGCCCCTTTTGCGGTAATATCTCGCGGAGTGCTACGCAACCCGTCGCACTCGGGGGTCATCCCCCACCTGTAAACATCGATAAGACATCACTTTGGTGCCAATGGCACCAGACTCGCCTTCCATGAGGGCGCAGCCGCAACGTACCTGCGGCGAGGCGTCGATTCTCTCGACAAGAGCACACCCGGAGCGATCCGGGGCCGCAAAACTAGAGGTCTCACCGATCGATGGTGAGATAGCTCGGTGCCGAAGGAGGATGGATGAGGACCCCGCAGGAGTTGGAACGTGGCCTGGCCGCGCCGGAGACGCTCGGTCTCGAGACACGTGTAGCGATCCGCCAAGCGGCGGAACAGTTGCTGGAGGAGATGCCGCACGGGTCCGGCCGGCTGGTCATCGACCTGACGCACACCCGGCAAGTCGACTCCGCGGGCCTGGGCGCGCTGATGCTGATTCAGCGCCTGGCCGCCGAGCGCCGGCAGCCGGTGGTGCTCCGCAATCCGAGCGAGGAGATCCGCTTCCTCCTCACCATCACCAAGCTGTACGACCTGTTCATCGTCGATACCAGCTATGACTGAGCGAGCGCCCCGTTACCACTGGGGCCGCTCGCGGTATGGACGCCCCCCTCGCATTCGATTAGTGTACGCCCCTGGCTCCCCATTTCACTCCGAGGGTGTCGTGCGGCACCGGGTTGCGGGGCACGTGCCATGACCGAGGCGAAGCGCCGCCGGCGCGTCCTGATCGTCGAGGACGAGCCCGCGCTGCGGCTCAGCTATCAGCGGGCGTTCGAGCCTAGATACGATCTGGTGTTCGCGTCCACCGGCGCCGAGGCTCTGGAGCAGCTCGAGCAGCAGCGACCGGATGTGGCCGTGCTCGACATGCGCCTTCCCGACACCGACGGGGTGGAGCTCCTCCGCCGCATCCGGGTGAGCCAGCCCAACCTGCCGGTCATCATCACGACGGCCTACATGAGCATCGAGCCCCAGCTCAAGGTCCTCAATCTTCCCCACTCCGGGTACATCGTCAAACCGTTCCGCCTCGACGAACTCGGTGCGCGGATCGACGCCGCCCTGTGACGGCGAGCCGCTGCTCGCCGCACGGGGACTCCGCCGCTCCTTCGGCCGCGTCCGGGTTCTCCACGACGTCGATCTGACGCTGGCGCCCGGCGAGGCGCTCGCCGTGGCCGGGCCGAACGGCGCGGGGAAGAGCACGCTGCTCCGGCTGCTCGCCGGCCTCATGCGTCCGACCGCGGGCGAGGTGCAGGTGCTCGGCCGGCCATTGAGCGCCGCCGCCGACGCGCGGCGCGCCATCGGGCTCCTCTCGCATCACTCGCTTCTCTACGACGACCTGACCCTGGCGGAGAACCTCACGTTCGCGGCCCGGCTCTACGGGATGCCGCGTCCGGCCGAGACGGCACGGGCGGCGCTGGAGGCGGCGGGGCTCGCCGCGCGCGCCGGCGAGTCTCCTCGGCGATTGAGCCGGGGGCTCCTGCAGCGCGCGGCGATCGCCCGGGCGCTGCTGCACGGCCCGCGCCTGCTGCTTCTCGACGAGCCGTTCACGGCCCTGGACGCCGGGTCGGCCGAACGGCTCCGGTCGGTGCTCCAGGCGCGGCTGGCCGACGGACTCGGCCTGGTCATCGTCACCCACCATCTGGCCGAAGTGTGGGACGTGGCGACGCGGGTGGCGGTGATGGTCGAGGGGCGCTGGGTGTGCGAGGAGCCGGTGACCGGTCCGCTGGAGGATTTCCTGCCGCGCTACCGGGAGTGGATCGGTGCCTGAGGCGATCCGGCTGGCCTTGGCGATCGCCGGGAAGGACATCCGCGCGGAACTGCGCAGCCGGACCGCGCTGCTGTCGGCGGTGGTGTTCGCGGCGCTGGTGCTGGTGGTGTTCAACTTCGCGCGGGATCCCACCGCGCTCGCGGCGATCGACCTGGCGCCGAGCGTGCTGTGGGTGACGTTCGCGCTGGCGGCGATGGTGGCGCTCAACCGCGCGTTCACGATCGAGCGCGAGCACGGGGCGCTCGACGGCCTGCTGCTGGCCCCGGTGCCGCGGGAGGCGCTGTTCGCGGGGAAACTGCTGGCCAACCTCGCCTTCGTCGGGACGGTCGAGGCGGTGACGCTGCCGCTCTTCGTGCTCTTCTTCAACGTGGACCTGGCCGCGGCCCTGCCGGGTATCATCGGCGTGACCGTGCTCGCGACGATCGGATTCGTGAGCGTCGGCACGATCTTCAGCGCGATGGCGGTGCGGACCCGGTTCGCCGAGCTCATGCTGCCGGTGCTGCTGCTCCCGTTCATGGTCCCGCCGCTCATCGGCGCCGTGCAGGTGACCTCCCGGCTCCTGGCGGGGCGGCCATTGAGCGAGATGCTGGGATGGCTTAGACTCCTCGCTCTCTATGACATCGTCTTTGTGACCCTCTGCACGCTGGTGTTTTCCGCCGTGGTGGACGAGTGACCGGCGAAACGGCGGCCGCCGCCATCGCCCGCCGCGGGCTCAGGCTCAGCCTGCTGGCGCTCCTCGGTCTGGCCGGCGTGTACGTGCTGGCGCTGGGGTACACGCCGGTCGAGGCCCGGCAGGGGATGGCGCAGAAGATCTTCTACCTGCACGTGCCGGCGGCGTGGAGCGCGCTCATCGCCTTTTCGCTGGTGGGCGTCACCAGCGCCCTCTACCTCTGGCTGCACGATCCGCGGCTGGACCGGTTCGCGGCGGCGTCGGCCGAGGTCGGCGTGGCGTTCAGCGCCGTCATGCTCACGACCGGGCCGATCTGGGCCAAGCCGATCTGGGGTACCTGGTGGACCTGGGACGCGCGCCTGACCCTCACGCTGTTTCTCTTCTTTCTGTTCATCGGCTACCTCGCCCTGCGCGCGTCGCTGCACGACCCGGCCGAGCGGGCGCGGTTCAGCGCCGTCGTCGGGATCCTGGGCATGCTGCTGGTGCCGTTCATTCACCTGAGCGTCTACCTGTTCCGCACGCTCCATCCGCAGCCCGTGGTGCTCAAGCCGAGCGCGCCGTCGCTGCCGCCGGAGATGCTCCGGACGCTGCTGATCTCCACGCTGGTGTTCACGCTGCTCTACATCGGGCTGGTGACGCTGCGGTACGGGCTCAGTGTCGCGGAGGATGCGAACGAGGCTGTCGATGCTGGCTGAGACGCCCGAGAACGCGGGGTACATGGTCGCGGCCTACGTAGTGGCGCCGGTGATCCTGGGCGGCTATCTGGCGCTGCTGTGGCGGCGGGTGCGGAGGGTGATGGGGGGGTAGGGGCGCTCTGCTACTCCGTCCGGCGCCTGGGCGGCAGGAAGACATGCTCCCACACCAGCGCCCCCGCGATGGCCCCGAGGATCGGACCCACCCAATAGACGGCATGCGCCACCCACTGCCCCGCCACCAGCGCCGGACCGAAGGCGCGCGCGGGGTTCATGGCGGCGCCCGTGAGCGGGCCCCCGACCAGCATCCCGAACAGCAACGCCAGCCCCACCCCGAACCCGCCCACCCGCGGCGACTCCGGATTGAGGCAGGTGCCGAACACCGCCGACGCCAGGAAGAACGTCAGTATCGCCTCGAGGCCGATGGCCTGGGTGATCTGGAGGTTGTTGGCGATCGCGGGCGTGCCGAGCGCGATGGGCCGGGTGACGCCGATCGGGAAGATGGCCTTGACCGCGAGCGCGCCGAGCACCGCGCCCGCGAGCTGTGCTCCGAGGTACGCCACCGCCGTCTGGACGGTGACCCTCCGGGTGACCAGGAGCCCGAGCGTGATGGCCGGGTTCAGGTAGCCGCCGGAGATGAACATGGTAGCGGTGACCATGACCGCCAGGGCGAGCGCGTGGGCCGTCGCGATGCCGAACAGCCCGAAGTTGGCGTCGGGGTAGTACTTGCTGGCCGCCGAGCCGACGCCGACGAAGACCAGCACGAAGGTACCGAGCAATTCGGCGAGCGAGCGGCGGAACAGGGAAGGCATCAGCCGTCCTTCGGTGGTGTCGAGAGGGTGTGGGGACGGCCGCGAATCTAGGCGTCCGCTCGTCGAAACACCAGCGCCGCGTTGATGCCGCCGAAGCCGAAGGAATTGCTGAGCAGAACCTCGGGCGCGAGGTCGCGACCCTCGCCGGTGACGAGCGGGAGGTCGCAGGCGGGGTCGGCGGTCTCCAGATTCACCGTGGGAGGCAGCCAGCCGCGCCGGGCACTGAGCGCGCAGATGGCCGCCTCGATGGCGCCGCTCGCGCCGAGCGCGTGGCCGTAGTACCCCTTGGTGCCGCTGAGCGGCACCCGGTACGCCGCGTCGCCGAAGACCTGCTTGATCGCGCCGGTCTCGGTCGAGTCGTTGAGCGGGGTCGAGGAGCCGTGCGCGTTGATGTAGCCCACCTCGTGCGGGGCCACGTGCGCCTCCGCCAGCGCGTTCCGCATCGCGCGCGCGGCCTGGGCGCCGTCGGGCCGTGGTGCCGTCATGTGGTGCGCGTCGTTGGTCAGCCCGTAGCCACACAGCTCCGCATAGATCGGGGCTCCCCGCGCGAGCGCGCGGCTCCGCTCCTCGAGCAGCAGCACGGCGGCCCCCTCGGCCATGACGAATCCGTCGCGCCCTTCGTCGAAGGGGCGGCTCGCGTGCGCGGGATCGTCGTTCCGGGTGGACATGGCGCGGATGATGGCGAACGCGCCGAAGCAGAGGGGGGCGAGCGGAGCCTCGCTGCCGCCCGCGAGCATGATGTCCGCGTCGCCGCGCACGATGGCCCGAAACCCGTCGCCGATGGCGATGGCCCCCGAGGCACAGCTCATCCCGTTGGTGGAGTTGGGGCCGGTGCACCCGAACTCGATGGCGAGGTTGCAGCTCGCCGCGCCGGCGAAGACGGTGAGGGCGAGCGCCGGATCGACGGCGCGCGGCCCCTCGGTCAGGAAGGCGTGGTAGTTCCGCTCCCCGTGCGCGACCCCACCGAGGGCGGTGCCCATCATGGCGCCGAACCGGTCGGAATCCTCCCGCGCCGGATCGAGCTCGGCGTCGGCCAGCGCCATGCGGGCGGCGGCAAGGGTGAACTGCGAATAGCGGTCGAGCCGGCGCGCGCGCCGCTCCTCCATGTGATCGGAGGGTACGAAGTCGGCCACCTCCCCCGCCATCCGCGACTTGAAGACGGTCGGGTCGAACCGCGTGATGCAGCGGACCGCCGACGTCCGCCGCCGGAGTCCGTCCCACAGGCCCTCCACGCCCAGCCCGATCGGCGTGACCGCCCCGATCCCCGTGATCACCACCCGCCGCCCGTCGCTCATGCTCCCGCCTCCACCGCCCGCCGGATGCCCGCCAGGGTCCGCGACGCGATCCCATGTATGAACACCGGGCCGATCACCGCATCCGCGGCGACGCTCCCGATGAGGGGCCAGCGCGGCCCGGTCCACTCGTGCACGATCGTCACGTCCGTCGCTTCCCCCGCCGCCTCGATACGCCAGACCACGGCCATGCCGGTCGTGATCCCGCGGACGTGGCGGTAGTGGACGGCCGGCGCCGCCCGGTCCACCCACATCTCGGACACCCACCAGGTCGGATAGTTCACCGGGCCGAACGGGCGCCAGGCCGCCATCTCGACCAGGCCGCCGTCGCCGATCCGGTCCAGCCGGCGGACCCAGCGGTAGTGCGGCAGCAGCGCCGGCCAGCGCTCCACGTCCACCGCCGCCTGGAGCACCCGATCCACCGGAGCCTCGATCCGGATACGATCGACCGTCCGCATCAGATCTCCGCCGGGTGCCAGACCGCCACGACCCGGTAACCCGGCCGCCGGTCGACGGTCCCGCGCACGCCCGCGGCCGCGAGCAGTGCGCGCAGCTCGTCCGGGGTGTAGCCGCGGCGGAGCGAGGTCATGCCGTCCGCCACCGTCACGTCGTCGAAGCCGAGCGCCCGGGCCCCGACCCAGAACGTGAGCGGGCCAAGCACCCCCCGCCGGAGGTCGGCCACGATCACCGCCCGCCGGGCCAGCCGGTCGCAGGTGCGGAACAATCGCACCGCGGAGTCGCCGGCGAGGTGATGCGCGACCTGACTCACCAGCACGATGTCCACCGACTTCTCCCGGAACGGCGGCGCGCCGGCACAGCCGACAGTGCAGGGAAGGCCCCTGCTGAGCGCCAGGCGCGCCGCCACCTCGCTCCGCTCGAGCGCGACCGTCACGAGCCGCACCCCGCGCCTTGCCGCCCAGCGGGCCGCGACGCCGGGCAGATCACCCAGACCGGTGCCGAGGTCGGCCAGCGTGAGCGTCGCGCCCGCCGGCACGCCCGCGAGGGCGCGAGCGAGTCCATGCCGCACGGCGGCGGCACCGCCGAACCAGCGGTTGGCCCGCGCGATGTTGCGGAGCGATTCCG
>JBBQDU010000135.1:0-7185 GCA_038320055.1 Gemmatimonadales bacterium
CCCGGGCATCGGAGGGCGCGGGCTGCCGCCGAACGGGCGCTCGACCTCAGGCTGCGGGGTTGGGCGCCGGTCGCGTGTCTTGGGAGTTCGGGCTGGGGTGGGTCGCAGAGGGAGCGTCAGTGCGCCTCCAGGTCTCTGCCGGGATCTCCGCCATCGAAGCGCACTGCAGCGACCGCAGCGACCCCCGCGACCCATCCCAGCGGCGCACCCCAACCCAGGCGTCAATCCATGCCCAAACATCTCCTGACAGTCGCCGAGAGTCTGGCCCGGTTGCCCGCACCCAACGGCGATCGGTTCGTCGAGTTGTTCACGCACGGCACCCTCAGCGTCGAGTTGTACGCGCCGCGCGGGGAGGATCCGCAGACGCCCCACACCAGGGACGAGGTGTACGTCGTGGCGGCGGGCCGGGGGCAGTTTCGGAACGGGGGGGAGCGGCATCCGTTCGGGCCGGGCGACGTCCTCTTCGTGCCCGCCGCCGTCGAGCACCGGTTCGAGGAGTTCAGCGACGACCTGGCGGTGTGGGTGTTCTTCTACGGGCCCGAAGGCGGGGAGTCGGCGGCGGGATGAGCGGCGCGCTGGAGCGGACGCTGCCGCGCGAGTCGTATCTGTCGCCCGAGATGTTCGCGCGCGAGAAGGAGCGCATCTTCTGCCGCGAGTGGTGCTGCGTCGGACGCGAGGAGGAGATCCCCGCGCCGGGCGACTACACTGTGAAGGACGTCTTGGGCGAGAGCATCCTCATCGTCAGGACCGGCGACGGCGGGCTGGCCGCGCACTACAACGTCTGTCGCCACCGCGGCTCGCAGCTGGTGGCCGAGGGGGGCGCCGGACACTTCGCGGGGGGCATTCGCTGCCCGTACCACTCGTGGACCTACACGCTCGAGGGCGCCCTCCGGACGGCACCTCATCTCGAGGAGTCGGATGGCCTCGCGCGGGGCGAGCTGTCGCTCCACCCGGTGGGGGTGGACCGCTGGGGCGGGTTTCTCTTCGTGCACCTTACGCCAGGCGAGGCCGGGGCGAAGGACCGCACCCTCGAGGCGCAGCTCGGCCCCGTGCCCGACCGGCTCCGCCGGTATCCGCTCGCGGAGCTCCGCGTGGGGCACCGGATCGTCTACGAGGTCCGGGCCAACTGGAAGGTGATGCTCGAGAACTACAACGAGTGCTACCACTGCGGGCCGGTCCATCCGGAGCTCTGCCGGATGGTGCCCGCGTTCAGGCAGCGCGGCGGCTCCGACCTCGACTGGGAGCGGGGGATCCCGCACCGCGAGGGCGCGTGGACCTTCACCACGAGCGGCACGACGAGCCGGCCGCCGTTCGACGGGCTCGACGACGACGAGCGCACCCGCCACAAGGGCGAGCTGATCTACCCCAACTTCATGCTGAGCCTGAGCGCCGAGCACGTCGCGGCGTTCCAGGTGTTTCCGCACGGCCCGGACCGCACCACGATCGTCAACGACTTCCTGTTCCACCCCGACGAGATGGGCCGGCCCGGGTTCGATCCGTCGGACGCGGTGGAGTTCTGGGACCTCGTCAACCGCCAGGACTGGGCGATCTGCGAGTCGGTGCAGCGCGGGATGTCGTCGCGGATGTTCCAGTCGGGCTACTACGCGCCGATGGAGAGCGCGAGCCTCGACATCCGCCGCTACGTCGGCGAGCGGCTGAGCGCGCCGAGCGGGGACGCGCCGACAGGCGGCACGCAGTCCGGCGGCGGAGCCGCCGCCGGCAACCCGTGAAGCGCGACTACGAGTACATCGTACTCGGCCTTGGCGGCTGGGGCAGCGCTGCGGCGTACTGGCTCTCGCGCCGGGCGGGCGCGGACGTGCTGGGGCTCGAGCAGTTCGAGCTCGGGCACGTCCGGGGCGAGTCGCAGGACCACTCGCGCATCATCCGGCTGTCGTATCACACGCCGGGCTACGTGGAGCTGGCGCGCCACGCGTACGCGGCGTGGCGCGAGGTCGAGCGCGAGGCGGCGGAGCCGCTCGTGCTCCGGACCGGCGGCCTCGACTTCGCGCCGCGCGAGAGCGCCATCCCGCTCACCAACTACAGCGGCAGCATGGACGCGGCCGGCGTGCCGTACGAACGGCTCGACGCCGCCGAGCTTCACCGGCGGTGGCCGCAGCTCACCGTCACCGACGACATCCAGGGTCTCTTCCAACCCGAGAGCGGCATCGCGATGGCCGCGCGCGGGAACGCGGCGCACGTCCGCCTGGCCCGGGAGCACGGCGCCACACTCCGGGACCATGCGCCGGTCGAGCTGCTCCGTCCGCTGGCCGGCGAGATCGAAGTGACGGCGGGCGGCACCGTCTATCGCTGCCGGAAGCTGGTGATCGCGGCGGGGGCGTGGTCCAACAGCGCGCTGGCACACTTCGGCCTGCACCTGCCGCTCCGCGTCACCAAGGAGCAGGTCACCTACTTCGCCACGCCGCACCTGGCGGAGTTCCAGCCCGACCGCTTCCCGGTCTGGATCTGGATGGACGACCCGTGCTTCTACGGTTTTCCGGCGTTCGGGGAGGCGGGCACCAAGGCGGGACAGGACGCGGGCGGGCTGGAGACGGACGCCGATACGCGGAGCTTCGAGCCGGACGAGGCCGCGCTGGCGCGGACGGTGGCGTTCCTCGCCAAGTACATCCCGAAGGCGCTGGGTCCGATCATCTACACCAAGACCTGCCTCTACACGCTGACACCCGACCGCGACTTCGTCATCGACACACTGCGCGGGCATCCCGGCGTGACGGTCGGGATCGGGGGCGGGCACGGGTACAAGTTCGCGTCGGTGATCGGGCGGATGCTGTCGGAGCTGGCGATCGACGGAACGACGCCGCGGGACATCGAGCCGTTTCGGATCGACCGGGCGGTGCTCAGGCTCGTGGATCCGCCGGTCAACTATATGGTCTGAGGTCGGGGTGCGCGGCCGCTCGCGCTGGTCGCTGCCGGCCGCGGCGGGTCGCGGGGTTCGCGCCGGTCGCTGCAGGCCGCCTTTGGGCGCACGACTCGGAAGGGATCGCTCGGCCTGACGCTCCCTCTGCGATCCCCGCGCCCCGCCGCGGCCCGAGCATCGCGGAGCGCGGCGGCCCGGCCACCGCCGCTTCCCTCGAGTCCGAGCACCGCCCCCCCGAGCCTGATTGCCGCGACGCTCGCGCCCCCTGCGCCAGCGCCAACCCTTTCCCCACAGTCCCCGACACCCGGCCATCCTCGCCGCGAAGGCCACCCTCGCGCCGCCCGCGTCCGCCAACGCGTTCGGGGACCGGCGCGAGCCCCGCCCGCCCCGGTCCGGGGGCTACGCTCGCGGGGGAGGAGCTCAGTCGCCGATGGAATGCCCGAGGCTTCGTACTACTTCGCGGTCGAACTGGACCGACAGACTTTCCCGCTTCGAGTAGGGTCCCGGCGTGTACGCCCGCGAGACGACGCCGAGCTGGCTCTGCTCGCAGATGTGCCAGTCCTGCCGGTTGGTCATGTCCCAGAACTCGACGCCGTCGTTCGGGTCGAACGCCGGGTCGCTCAGGGTGTCGGGATGGAAGAGCCAGGAGCAGCTGATGAGCGTGCGGTCGGTGCCCTGCGGCCACAGGGTGTGGAACATCACGTAGTCGGGATGCAGGCTCAGCAGCATGTTGGGGAAGATCGCGTAGTAGTACACGCGGTTCATGTCTTCCTCGTCCAGCTCGCCGACGGCCACGCCGCACGCGCGGCCGCTCATCGTCATGCTGCCCGCGCCGCGGTTGAGCACCATGAAGCCGCCGGTGAACGGTCCCTCGGTCAGGTCGTTGACGCCGCTGGTGGGCGGCGTCAGCTTGGCCAGCGCCGGATGCACCGGGCCGCAGTGGTAGCACTCGGAGTAGTTCTGGAAGAGCAGCTTCCAGTTCGACTTCACGTCGTACTCGATGGTGCGGGCCACCTGCAGGTTCGGCAGGTTGAACCGGCTGAAGCGGCCGAGCAGCGGGGCCCACGCCTGGTCGAACGGCTCGGGCTCGGCGGCCAGGTTGATGAAGAGGAAGCCCTCCCACGTCGCCAGCGCGACCGGGTGCAGGGAATAGTCGCCCTTGTCGAAGTGCTCGATGTCGCCGGTGGACGGGGCGCCGATCAGGCGGCCGTCGAGCCCGTAGGTCCAGGCGTGGTACGGGCACTGGATCGTGCCGGCGAACCGGCCACTGTGCTCCTCGCAGATCCGGGTGCCGCGGTGCCGGCAGACGTTGTAGAACGCGCGGCACGCGCCGTCGCGATCGCGGAGGACGATGACGCTCTCGGCGCCGATGGCCTGCGTGAACCAGTCGCCCGCGGCCGGGATCCGGTCCTCGCGCCCGACGCACAGCCAGCGCTTCGTGAAGATCCGCTCGATCTCCTCGGCGAACAGCTCGGGCGACGCGTAGTACTCCCGGGGCAGGGTGCGCGCGCCGGAGATCGAGATGTCGGTGGTCGGGAGGAAGGTGGCCACGGGAATGCTCCTGAAGTTATGCGCCGAAATATGTCGCCCGCCGGGGAGCCGGGGAAGCTGGTCAGGCCCCCGGCCTCACGCCTCCGGGGTCACGCCGGCTCGACGACTCCCCGGCACTCGCCGAACCCGATCCGCACGGCGCCCTCGCGCTCGGCGTACCCGCGCATGATCACCTCGTCGCCATCCTCGAGGAACTTGCGCGTCTCGCCGGTCGGGAGCGTCAGCGGCTCGGCGCCGCGCCAGGTGAGCTCGAGCAGGCAGCCGCGCGCGTCCTTCGCCGGCCCCGACACGGTGCCGCTCGCGAACAGGTCGCCGGTGCGGAGGTTACAGCCGTTGCTGGTGTGGTGCGCGAGCATCTGCGCGGGAGTCCAGTAGAGGTCGGCCGCGCGGGCGCGGCTCAGCCGCATCGGGGCGACGCCCTCCGCCCGCATCCGCGCCGAGGCGAGATGGACCTCGACCGTGACGTCCACGCCGCCGCGTGCGTCGTTGGCGGGCGATGTGAGATAGGCGAGCGGCGCCGGGTCGCCCTCCGGCCGCGGGGCGGCCGGCGCCCGGAACGGCTCGAGCGCCTCGAGCGTCACCACCCAGGGCGCCACCGTCGTCGCGAAGCTCTTGCCGAGGAACGGGCCCAGCGGCTGGTACTCCCAGCTCTGCACGTCGCGCGCCGACCAGTCGTTCACGAGGCACAGGCCGAACAGCCGCGACTCGGCGTCCGCGATCGGCACCGGCGAGCCGAGCGCGTTGCCGGTGCCGACGATGCACCCGATCTCCATCTCGTAGTCGAGCGACCGGCTGGCGCCATAGACCGGCGCGTCGGCTTTGGCGTCCTTGAGCTGCCCGTGCGGGCGCCGCACCGGCGTGCCGCTCGGCACCAGCGACGAGGCGCGGCCGTGGTAGCCGATCGGCACCCACTTGTAGTTGGGCAGCAGCGGATTGTCGGGACGGAACATGCTGCCGACGTTGGTGGCGTGGTGCACCGACGCGTAGAAGTCGGTGTAGTCGCCCACCACCGCCGGGAGCTGCAGCTCGGCCTCGGCCATCGGGATGAGAATGTGGTCGCCGAGCCGGCGGTTGGCGCGGTAGGCGGGCGAGTCGGTCGCGAGGATGGCGCTTGCCTGCCGCCGGACCTCGGACCAGGTCCCCCGGCCGAGGCCCATGAGCGGGTTGAGGCTCGGCGCCGCGAGGGCGGCACCCGCGAGGTCGGCGGTGCCGGTGAACCAGCCCTCGTCGTGGCAGGCGGTGAGGTCGAGGACGTGGTCGCCGATGGCCATCCCGACTCGCGCGGGGGACGGGTCGTCCTTGTCGTCGACGCGGTGGAAGACGCCGAAGGGAAGGTTCTGGATCGGGAAGTCAGGGTGACCCTGGGCCGATTCGACCCACGAGGTCAGGCCGGGGTGGTGCGTTGCGTCCACTGGGGCTCCTGGGGTGTGCGCCGGGCGCCTAGACTGGCGCCAGCGCGCGGAGTTCTTCTACCGGCTCCGTGAACGAGCACGAGCCGAACGAGACGATCGCCGAGCCGCGCGCGTCGAGGAGGGCCGCCCGGTCCAGCCGGTGGCCGCGCCACTCGATGGCGTCGTCGCCGAACACGAAGGCCTCGGGCGACCGCTCTTCCAGGAGCCCGAGCGCGTCCGCGTCGCCCAGGCCCTGCCGGAGCCACGCCGCGGTCAGGAAGACGTTGAGATAGCCGAACATCGCCGCCCGGGCGCTGTCCGGCGCGTAGGTCAGCGCGTACTCGGCGCGGAGCGGGTGGTGGAGGCCGGCTGTCGCCTTGAACGGAATCCGCGCCGCGGTGCAGGCGCGGAGGAAGCGGAGCAGATCGCCGGCCGCGGGGATGGCGTCGGCGGTGACGCCGCCCGTCCGCGCCTTGGCGCGGGCGCCATGGCGGGCGATGGCGGCCACCAGCGGCGAGGGGTCCCGGTCGAGCGGGATCTCGACGTAGGCCGTGGCCCAGCGGGGCAGGGCGCCGAGCAGGCGATCGATCGCCTCGACCGAGCCGGCCCGGGCCTCGATCACGTCGCCCGAGAGGGCCGTTGCGCCGGGGGCGGCATGGCGACAGTTGAACTCGCCGAGCGAGCGGAGGTCGGCGGCCGCGTCGGCGCCGACGAGCGCGCTCAGCCGCCACGCCTCGGCGGGCACCCGGGGCGCCGGGGCCTCCACCGCCTCCTCCAGCTCGGCGAGCCGCGCCACCGGCACCACGAACCGGCCCATCGCCCAGGCGTCCGGGCCCGCCAAATGGCCGGCGAACTCGCCCACGGCGGCGGGCATGTCGAGCGCGGCGGGCGGGAACAGGCCGGCGTAGTCCACGGCGCCGGCCAGGAGGCGGCGGAGCAAGGGATCGCTCACGACGGCAGGGGGGAGCTCATGGGGATGAAATGTAGCGCCTCGCGGCGCCGCTATTCGCCCGCTAAGTTCCCGCCATGACCATCGCCACCATCAACCCCGCCACGGGGGAAACCCTCCAGACCTTCACCGCGCTGACCGCGGACGAGCTGGAAACCAAGTTGCAGCTCGCCGACACCGCCTGGCGCCGCCACCGCCGCACGTCGTTCGCCGAGCGCCGGCGGCCGATGCTCGAGGCCGCCCGGATCCTCGACGCAGAGAAGGACAAGTTCGGGCGAATCATGGTGACGGAGATGGGCAAGCCGCTCAAGGCCGCCGTCGAGGAGGCGGCCAAGTGCGCGCTCGGCTGCCGCTACTACGCCGAGCACGCCGAGCGGTTCCTGGCGGACGAGCCATACGAGACGGGCGCGTCGAAGAGC
>JBBQDU010000136.1:0-7173 GCA_038320055.1 Gemmatimonadales bacterium
GCACCCGCGCGGGGCGCACCAGCGTGCCCTTGAAGCGGTAGCCGGGCTGGAAGGTGGCGGCGACCAGGTGGTCCTGGGCCTTCGAGCGCGGCGGCAGGGCGGAGACGGCCTCGTGCAAACTGGGGTCGAACGGCGTGCCGGCCGGATCGAGACGCTCCAGGCCGGCGGCCTGCAGCTCCTTCTCGAGCTTCTTGTCCACCAGCTCCACGGCGTGCCGCAGCTGATCCACCGAGGCGGCGCCACCGTCCGCGATCAGACGATCCATGTCGTCGAGCACGTCGAGCAGTCGGCCGACCAGCGTGGCCTGGGCACGGTCGGTCTGCTCGCCCCGCTCCCGCGCGGCGCGCTTGCGGAAGTTGTCGAACTCGGCGGCGAGGCGGAGGTGGCGATCGCGCTCCTGCTCGAGCTGCTCCTCCAGGCGGCGGACGGCCTCCGCATCCAGCTCCATGGGCACGCCTGCGCCGCCGCCGCCGCGGTAGACCGGCTGGGTCTCGTCCTCGCGCGACGAGGGCTCCTGGGACATATCGGTCGAGGCCATGTCCGCGCCATCGGCGCTCTGGCCGGACGGGGCGGCGGGATCGGTCATGCCGGCCGGGGTGTGCATACGGTCGGTGCCCTCGGTGTACCCGCCCCTAAACTTTCGCTTGTCAGTCACTTGCGTCCTCTTGAGATTCGAGTGCCGACCGGAAGATAACAGCAGGCGGCGCAGCCCGGAGGATCGACGGGCGCCGCGCCGCTACACGGCACGGAGGCGCCGGAGCAGGAGGTGCAGCGCGGCCTGCGCCGCCCGGGCCCGGATGTCATGGCGCGATCCGGGGAGGAGGGTGTGGTAGGCCGTGACCTCCCCGGCCAGCGCGACGCCATACCAGATCGTGCCGACCGGTTTCGCCTCGCTCCCCCCGCCCGGCCCCGCGATCCCGGTCACCGACACCGCGGCGCCCGCGCCCAGTCGAGCGGCCGCGCCGCCAGCCATCGCCACGGCCACCTGCTCGCTCACCGCGCCGTGGGCCGCCACGAGCGCCGGATCGACGCCCAGCACGCCCGTCTTGAGCTCGTTGGCGTACGCGACGACCCCACCGAGGTAGACATCCGAGCTGCCCGGAATTTCCGTCAGTCGCGCTCCCACCAGTCCACCCGTGCAGGACTCCGCCGTGGCGAGGGTGAGACCGCGACCCCGCGCCGCCTCGAGCACCAACTCGGCCAGGTCCGCCTCGCCCTCGCCGTACACATGCTCGTCCCCCCGCTCCCGCAGCAGGGCCACCGCGGCGGCGAGCCGCGCATCCGCCTCGGCCGAAGGGAGCTGCCACGCACTCAGCCTGAGGTCGACGCCGTCCAGGCCGGGCAGATAGGCGAGCGTGAGCGGTGCGATCTCCCGCTCGATCTCACCCATGCGCTCGGCGAGCGTCGACTCGGGGATCCCGGTAGTCCGAACGACTCGCGAGCGGATGACGCGCCCGCCGGCGCGCTCGCGAAGCCGGGGTACGACCTCGTGCTCGAGCAGCTTCCGCATTTCGCCGGGAATGCCGGGGAGCATGATGACGAGGCCGAGCCTGCCCTCGATACAGAGTCCCGGCGCTGTGCCCCACCGGTTTCGGAGCACCGTCGCTCCGCGCGGCACCTCCGCCTGGCTCCGATTGCTTTCGACCGGCACGCGCCCGATCCGCGCGAAGCGCTCGACCAGGGCCGCCCAGACTCCGTCGTCGAACTCGAGCGGCGCCCCGAACAATTCCGCCACGACCTTCTTGCTGAGGTCGTCCCGCGTCGGACCCAGCCCACCCGTCGTGAGGACGGCGCCGGTCCGCTCGAGACCGGCGCGGACGGCATCCCGGATGGCCTCGGGGCCGTCGCCGACGGTGGTCCGCCGAACGACGCGGACCCCCACCTCGGCCAACGCCCGCGCAATCTCGGCGCCGTTGGTGTCCACCGTGAAGCCGAGCAGGAGCTCGGTCCCGATCGTGACGAGCTCCAGCGGTAATGCATCCGCTGAAGGCGTGTCCTGTGCGTGACGTCGGTGCGATCCCATGGATGGCGAGTGCTCTGAGGCAAGGAGGGAGGAACGGGCCGGTGCAAGCGACGGAGGCGAGCCAGTAAAGCTGCGCCCGCTCGCGGACAGGCAGGGCGCGCGGCTACCGCGCCCGGTGGGAGAACAGTCCCCGGTTCCGGTACAGATACTGCGCGAAGGAGGAGACCGTAAGCAGCGTCGCCACCGCGAGCGTCAGCGCCACGAACCCGCCGTGGAACTGGTTCCAGAAATCCGCGAACCGGCTGTGCTCCCAGCCCAGGGGCTTCCGCGCGTCGCGGAACGCGAACCACAGAATGACGGCGCCGATGAATACGTTCTGAATCGTGGTCTTGAGCTTGCCCGCGCCCGCCGCGGGGATGACGACGCCCCGGCCGCTGGCCCAGGCGCGGAACCCGGTCATCGCCACCTCGCGGCCGATCAGCAGGAGACAGACCCACAGCGGGATGCTGCCCCAGATCGGGATATCGTAGAGGTCGTGGCGCTGGCGCGAGATCCAGTAAATGGGGATGAGCGACGCGAAGAGGAGGAGCTTGTCGGCGATCGGGTCGAGCAGCTTGCCCAGGTCGGACACCTCGTTCCTCGTCCGGGCCAGGTGTCCGTCCCACACGTCGCTGATCGCGGCGGCCAAGAAAATCACGAAGGCGATCAGCTTGGGCCAGTAGCCGTCGATGAACGGCAGGAGGGCGATGACGGGCGTGAAGCAGATCCGGACCAGCGTGATGATGTTCGGGAGCGTCCACATGCCGACGGCTATCCCAGCGTCTTGACGACGTTCTTGCTGATGGCTTTCAGGGTATCGAAGACGCCGTCGCCGGTGAGCGCCACGGCCTCGAAGTACGGGGCCCGCTCGATCCACTGGCCGTCCTGCTGGCTCACCAGGAACTCGCCCCCACGATTCGGATCGGGGAGGACGCGCTGCCGGGTGGGCTCGTCCACGGGCCAGCCCGGGTTGAGGGCCGCCTGCAGCTCGGCGATCGGGGCGGCGTTCGGTAGATCGCGCTTGTTGTACTGGATGGCGAACGGCGTCTTGGTGAGGTCGTAGCCGTGCTGGACCAGGTTCTCGTACAGATTCTGCATGGCCTCGATGTTCGCGTCCATCCGCTCGAGCTGGCTGTCCGCCACGAACACCACCCCGTCGACCCCCTTGAGGATGAGCTTCCGCGAGGCGTTGTAGTAGACCTGGCCCGGCACCGTGTAGAGATGGAACTTCACCTTGAAGCCGCGAATGGTGCCGAGATCGACAGGCAGGAAATCGAAGAACAGCGTCCGCTCGGTCTCGGTCGCGAGGGAGATCATCTTGCCCCGAGACCCCGGCGCGACCTTGTTGTACACGAATTCGAGGTTGGTGGTCTTGCCACCGAGTCCCGGGCCGTAGTACACGAGCTTGCAGTTGATCTCGCGCGAGGCGTAGTTGATCATCGACATGCTTGCGGTCTCCCTCAGGCCCCGAAGAGTTTGTCGATCTCGTCTTCCGCCTCACCGAGGAACTCCGACGCCACCCCCGGCGCGCTCGTGCCATCGCGGTTGAACATGTCGGTAAAGATCTGGTTGAGCTGGCCCACCGCCCCCTTCACCCGGAGCTTCACGAGACCGAGCGTGGTGCGCGTGTCGAAGAGCACGACCAGGATGACCCGCCGCGCCACGTCGGCCAGGTACATCGACTCGCGCTCCCCCTGGTGGAACAGCGCGCCGAATTCCGGCTCGCCGAGCATGCGGGCAAGCTGATCGTTGGCGCTGAAGTCCGCGGCCGTGAGCGAGGCGAACGCCGTCGGATCGAACTGCGGCGTCTCGCCGACGGTTGCCACCATCTGGCCGGTGCGATCCACGATCATGGCCGTGCGGGCGTTGGACTCCGCCAGGAAGCCGCCGAGGATCTGCTGGATGGCCCGGGCGTCCTCCTCCTGGAACGACCAGCTCGACGCCCCGCTCATCGCGACGGTCCGCTCATCGGCACCCGCTCATCCGAGCGTGGCTTCCAGCCCGCGCAGGATTGCCGTGGCCCGGCGGCGAAGCACCGGCTGGCGCTCCCACGTGAGGTAGTCGCGCAGCAGGCGGATGGTATCGACGCCGGTCTGCCCCGCCAAGTGGCCGAGGGCGGCCAGCCGCCGGAGCGGGCGCGGGCTGAAGAGATCGCGCTGGTGCGACGTGAAGCGCCGCTGCGCCAGCAGCCACCCCGCCGTGGCGCCCGCCGCCAGACCCCCCGCGAAGAGCCAGGTCCGCGACCGCATCAGACCGGAGCACTCATCCGGAGATCTCCTGCCGCGCCATCAGCGCATGGGCCAGCGTGACCCCGTCGACGTACTCCAGATCGCCTCCCATCGGCAGCCCCCGCGCGAGCCGGGTGACTCGCACGCCCTCCCCCGCCAGCAACTGGTGAATGTAGGTGGCCGTGACCTCGCCCTCCATCGACGGATTGGTGGCGAGGATGACCTCGCGCACGGCGCCGCCCCGCACCCGGCTGACCAGGTGATCCAGCCGGAGCGCCTCCGGCCCCACGCCGTCGAGCGGGGAGAGCCGCCCGCCCAAGACGTGAAAGCGGCCCCGAAAGTCGGTCGAGCGATCCACCACACCCACGGTCGAGGCTTCCTCGACCACGCACAGGAGCGCCGGATCGCGTCGCGGATCGCGACAGATGGGGCATGGCTGCTCCTCGGTGAGGTTGCCACACTCCTCGCACGGCCGCACGCGCTCGCTCACCGCCACGAGGGCCGACGCGAGCCGCCGGGCCTGTTCGGGAGACTGCTGGAGCAGATGGAAAGTGAGGCGGAGCGCCGTCTTGCGGCCGATCCCCGGAAGCCGGGCGAGCTCAGTGATCAGCTCCTCGATGGCACCCACCGTCAACCGGTGACGAACGGCGGCGTAGGCACCTTCCGCATCTCGGCCTGCAGGAGATCGGCCGCGCGCCGCTGGGCTTCGGCGACCGCCGCGGTCACCAGATCGCCGAGGAATTCGGCGTCGTGCTCCGCGAAGACCGCGGGATCGATGACGATCGAGCGCACCGTCCCCCGGCCATCCGCCGTCACGCGCACCAAGCCACCGCCGGCCGAGGTGTCGATCGTCCGGCCGGCGAGCTCGGTCTGGAGCTGCTGCAGCCGGCCCTGCATCTGCTGGCCCAGCTGAAAGAGTTGCTGAAGATCTGCCATGCTGTCTGGTAACCCGGCCATCACGCGTCAAAGTAAGGGAACAGGGAAGCCGCAAGCAAGCTAATCCACGATCTCCAAATCTAACGCATCAGCCGCCGTATCGAGAGTCGGATCCTTCGAGCGGAAGTCGCGAAGGCGGTCGGTGCGGAGGGTCGCGTCCGTGGACTGCCGCGGCCTCGGCGGCGCGCCCGCGACGGCCGCGGCCTCGACCACGCGGAGCCGCGCCGGCTGACCGACGGCGCGCGCGAGGATCGCCTCCACCATGTGCGCCTGCGCCTGCAGACGGTCGGCGAACAACGGGTTGGGCTCGGCGAGCTCGACGGTAAGCCAGGGGAGCTCGAGCGCGCCCGGCGTGGTGTGCGAGAGCGCCTCGCCGAGAAATCGGCTCTGCCCCCGGACCTCGGAGACGATCTCGGGCCACGCCGCGCGGACGGCCTCGAGCGTGGCGGGAATGGTGGCGACGCCGGAGTCCGCCGAGGGCGCCGCTCGGGGCGCGGCCGTGGACCCGGGTGGCGGGGGCGAGGCGGGCGGAGGCGGCACCGGCGCCACGGCGGCGACCCTGCGGGGGCCGACGGCCCGCTCGGTGGGGGTCGCCGGGGTCGGGCGCCCGGCGCCGGCGCCCGCCGGCGGCCCACCCGGGCCCCGCCCCGCCCCCGCGTCCGCCTGGAGGACCTGGGCGAGGTCGACGATCCGGTCGAGCATCGTCCAGCGGAGCAGCAGGGTCTCGACGATGAGCCGCGGATTGACACTCCGCCGGATGGCGCCCTCGCTGTCGGCGAGGAGACGCAGCATGCGCAGCACGTCCCCCGGTGCCAACCGTTCACGCTCCGCCTCGAGTGCCTGGCGCATCGCTTCGGTCTGGCCTTCGGGTTCATTGCCGAGCTGCAGCATCAGGAGCGCGCGGAGCGTTTCGCCGGCGCCGCCCATGAACTCCGCCAGATCCGCGCCGGCGTTGACCAGGCGGTCCACCAGCGGGAACACCCCTTGCGGGCGGCGCTCGACGACGAGGGCCAGGATCTCGGCGTAGAGCTCGTCGTCGACGAGGCCCAGCACGTCGCGGACGCTGGCCGCCGTCACCGCGTCCTCACCGGCGCTCAGGCACTGGTCGAGGACGCTCAGCGCATCCCGCATCCCACCGTCGGCGTGCCGGGCGATGAGCGTCAGTGCGTCGTCGTCCGCCACGATGCCCTCGGCCGCGAGCACCTCGCGCAGCCGGTCGCGGATCGCGGCCGGTCCGAGGCGCCGGAAATCGAAGCGCTGGAGGCGCGAGAGGACCGGCGCCGCGGCGGCCGCGATCTTCTGCGGCTCGGTGGTCGCGAACACGAACACGACGCCCGGCGGCGGCTCCTCGAGCACCTTGAGCAGCGCGTTCCAGGCCTCGCGGGTCAGCATGTGGGCCTCGTCCACGATGTAGACCTTGTGACGGCCTTCCCGGGACGCCGCGTACATCGCGCGCTCGCGCAGATCGCGCGCGTCGTCGACCCCGCGGTTGCTCGCCGCGTCGATCTCGACCACGTCGAGGTTCGCCGTGCCGTTCCAGACGCGCTGGCAGTCATCGCACTCGCCGCACGGATCGCCGGACGGATCGCGGGCGGGACAATTGAGCGCCATGGCGAGGAGGCGGGCGGCGGTCGTCTTGCCGACGCCGCGGGGACCGGTCAGCAGATAGCCATGTCCGACCCGGCCCCGGGCCACGGCGCCGCGGAGCACGGCAGCCACGTGGTCCTGCACCAGCAGGTCGGCGAAGCGTTTGGGTCGGTAGCGGCGTGCGAGAGCGATAGTCATGGGCGGAGGGAAAAGAAAAGTGCCTCAGGCTCCCCGAAGCGACACCGGGCATCGCTTAGCGCTGCTACCGGCAAGGTCCTGACGCGGTTCACGCGCCGGCGCCCTTCGGACCTGAGGCACCGGGAATATACACCCGGCGACCCCCGGGGCAACTCTCCCCGGCAGGCCCCGGGCCGTCGGTGCGGGACGGTGTCGCAGACGATCAGCCGAGGATGGTGCGCT
>JBBQDU010000137.1:0-7013 GCA_038320055.1 Gemmatimonadales bacterium
TGTCGGCGATGTCGCCGTCGATCCGCAGTTTCGGCCGCTCGCCCGTGGTGATGTGCAGGTCGGAGGCCTCCTTCTCGATCATTTCCTCGAGCAGCGCCCGCAGATTGAAGCTCATCCGGCCGTCTCCTTGACTACTTCTTCGAGGGTAGTGACACCGCGCTCGACCTTCTTGATGCCGTCCATGCGCAAGGTGAGCATGCCGTCGAGGACCGCCTGCTCCTGCATCTCGGAGACGGAGGCCCCGCGGAGGATCAACCGGCGAAGATCGGGCGTGAGGGACATCACTTCGTAGAGGCCCGCCCGGCCCTTGTAGCCGGTCCCGCTGCAGGTGTCGCAGCCGGTGCCCTTCATGAAGGGCATGGTCCTCAGCTTTTCAATATCCGTGCCCAGGGATGACAATTGCTCGTCCGTATACTGGTGCGAGGCCTTGCAGTCCTTGCAGATCCGGCGCACCAACCGCTGGGCCACGACGAGGTTGACGGCGCTGGCCACGTTGAACGCCTCGATGCCCATGTCGATCATGCGGGTGATGGTGCTGGCCGCGTCGTTGGTGTGCAGCGTGGACAGCACGAGGTGGCCGGTGAGCGCCGCCTTGATGGCGATGCCGCCCGTTTCCAGATCGCGGATCTCGCCGATCATGATGATGTTGGGGTCCTGCCGCAGGAACGCCTTGAGCGCGGCCGCGAACGTGAGGCCGATCTCGGTCCGCACCAGCACCTGATTGATGCCCATCAGGGTGTACTCGACCGGGTCCTCTGCCGTCATGATGTTCACTTCCGGCGTGTTGACCCGCGAGAGCGCGGAATAGAGCGTCGTCGTCTTGCCCGAACCCGTCGGCCCGGTGACGAGCACCATGCCGTAGGGGTTCAGGATGTTCCGCATCAGGTCCTTCTCCGCCTTCGGCTCGAAGCCGAACTTGCTGAGGTCCAGCGTGAGGTTGCCCTTGTCGAGAATTCGCATCACGATCTTCTCGCCGTAAAGCACCGGCAGGGTCGAGACGCGGAAGTCGATGACGCGGTTGCCCATCTTGAGCTTGAGGCGGCCGTCCTGCGGCACCCGCCGCTCGGCGATGTTGAGCTGCGAAAGGATCTTGATGCGCGAGGTGAGCGCCGCCTTCATCCTGAGCGGCGGCCGCATGATTTCCAGCAGCGAGCCGTCGATGCGGTAACGCACCCGGATCTCGTGCTCGAACGGCTCGATGTGGATGTCGCTGGCGCCGCGCTTGACGGCCTCGATCAGGAGCCCGTTGATGAGCTTCACCACCGGCGCGTCCTCGAGCTGCGCCTGGGTGACGGTCTCCTCTTCCTGCTCCTCGACGACTTCCAGGTCCTCGCCCGCCGCCTCCATGTCGCGGAGCAGCGTCTCGAGCTCCTGCTGGTTGTTGCCCTGCTGGTAGTGCTTCTCGATCAGCGCGCGGAGGGTGAACTCCCCCGCGATGACCGGAAAGAGGTCGAACCGGGTGATGAACTTGAGGTCTTCCAGGAGGCCCAGGTCGCTCGGGTCCGCCATGGCGACGGTGAGCGTCCGGCCCTCGCGCTTGAGCGGCAGCACGACGCCCTTGGCCGCCATGTCCGACGGGACCAGCTTCAGGATCTTGGGATCCACCTCGAAGCGCGACAGGTCCACGGCCGGCATCCGGTACTGGCGCGCCAGCACCTTGGTGATCTCGATCTCGGGCACCAGCCCCAGCTTGGCCAGCACGTAGCCCAGGCGATGCTTCGTCGCCTTCTGCTCGGCGAGCGCCTGACCGAGCTGCTCGGACGACACCAGGCCGTCACGCAGCAGAGTCTCGCCCAGCCGATCGCTACCGTTGGCTGCCGCGGTGGCCATGAGTCCGTGGAATCCGAAGCTTGAGGTTGAGTGGGGCGACCCGACCAGGATCCGCCCAGGCGAGGCGTCAGAGGCCTCCCACCCGCACGAGATCCCGCAGTCGGGTCAGGGCGGCCGGACCGAGGCCAGGTACCCGAGCCAAATCTTGCAGAGCACGGAACGGGCCGTTGGCCTCCCTATATCTCACAATGGCAAGCGCCCGGGCCGGACCGATGCCCGGGAGGGCGTCTAAAGACGCGACATCCGCCGCGTTCAAATCGACCGGCCCGGCCGCCGGCGCGGAGCCGGGAGCGACCGGCTGACTTGGGGTTAAGGGCCGGCCCGGTACCGGGGAGGCGACGCCGGAAAAGGCAAGGTGAGGGCCAAGCGTGGCGAGGAGGCCGGGGCCGATGCCCGGCACCCGGTCGAGCCCCGCAGGTCCTCCGAAAGGCCCGTTGGCATCGCGATCCGCCACGATTCTCTTGGCGAGCGCCAGACCGATGCGGGGGAGGCGGGCCAGCTCTGGGGCCGAGGCGCGGTCGGGGTCGATCCGCTCGTCCGGGCCCAGGGGCCGGGCCAGCGCCAGCATGCTGTCCCGATGGGCGGCCGGCGAGCGCGGGGGTAGGGCGCCGAGGAGATGCACGTCGCCGGGGGCATCACCGGGACGGGTGAGCCACCAGCGCACCCCCTGGCCGACGAGCCCGAGCGAGAGGAGCAGCAGCAGCGCGCGGCGCTCGGCGGCGGACATGCGGGGATAGTATGGAACGGGCGCCAGGAAGGGAGGATCGGATCGACGCGCGAAGGAGGGAAATGACTCAGGAACTCTCCCGGCGTACCAGCGCCACCGCCACATCCCCCACGATCTGCAGACTGGCCGCGCTCACCTTGTCGATCGTATCGTCCACCGTGTGCCACGAGGGATAGTCGAAGTCCACCACGTCGATCGCCCGGATGCCGACCTTCTGCAGCTCCAGGTGATCGTCGATCAACGTGTGCTTGGGGGTCGCCACGAACGTGCCCGCATAGCCCAGCTCCTTGGCGGTGTCCCACACCAGCTCGACGACCTCGGGCGCCCCCACCAGCGAGTTGCCCTCCTGGAAGATCTGGAGATCCTTGTCCGCCACGAGATCGAACAGCACGGCGTAGAGCGGCTGCGGCCCCGGCGCCGGATGGGCCGCGTAGTAGCGCGAGCCGATCAGCACGTCCTTGGGCGTGGCGGTGAAGTCGCCATAGTCCTCGCCGTCCACGAAGAGCAGGTCCACGCCCACGGCGGGCGGGGCGCGGTGGAGCACGTCGGCCACGCCGAGGAGCACCGCCACGCCGGATCCGCCATCGTTGGCGCCCGGCACCGGACGGGTCGAGTCGGGGCTGGTGGGGCTGTCGGCGGTCGGGCGGCTGTCCCAGTGCGCGAACAGGAGAATGCGCTTGTCGGCGGACGGGTTGAAGCGCGCGATGAAATTCCGGAGCGGCAGCGAGTCGCCCTTGGCGGTCACGTGGGTCCACGACTGCACGATCAGCGTGTCCGCGCGCTGCCGGAGAAGGCTGTCCAGCCAGGCGGCGGCGCGCCGGTGCGCTTCGGTGCCCGGAACGCGGGGGCCGAAACCGACCTGCGTCTCGATGCGCCCGAACGCAGCGGCCCCGTCGAACTCGCGGGGATGGGGCGCCCGGTCGCGGCAGGCGGGAAGCGTCAGCAGGAGCAACAGGGCGAGGCGTCGCATGGGCAGGATGAAAGGCGGCTCCCCCGGCAAAGTCAACGCGGCACCGGGTGGCGTCCCGGCGGTGCGCGCTACCGGTAGTCGCCTGCGAAGAGCGAGAGCTGGAACGAGGCGATGATCGAGATCTGCGACGTCCGCCGGCTCAGATGGCGGGCGTCGTTCAGGGTGTAGCCCACCTGGAGGCCGCCGCTCAAGGTCTGCAGGAGATCGGTGTCGAGCCCGCCCCGCACCTCGCGGCGGCGCACGTCGGAGATGAGGATGCAGTCGGTCGTGGTCCCCTGCAGCAGGCAGGTCTTGCCCGCGGTCTGTAGATAGCTCAGCGAGCTCCGCACCTGCTTCCTGGCCCGGCTGATGGACCGCGGAAGCCGGAACCCGTAGTTGAACGAGCTGGTGAGGTCGTTCTGGTCGAGGCGGGTCTCGTTGCCGTTCGACAGGTTGTCCTGATGGAGCGCGTTCAGCCCCACGGCCAGCGAGATCCCGTTCCGGAAGCCGAGCTGCACGTCAGGCGTGATCGAGGACGACTCGATGCTGGTGACCGCCGGCGGCCCGCTCCGATTGGCCTGGATGGAGCTGCCCTCGCGATGGCGGAACGAGGTCCCGACCGCCAGAATCGTGAGCGGACCGCCCCGGAACGTGCGGCTCCAGCGGACGCTGCCGACGGGAAACTCGCGCTGGCTGGTCTCGGTCTCGATGAAGCCCAGGCCGACCCGCTGCAGGCGCGTCGTCCGGGTCAGCGCGTGCGAGAGGGTGAACGTGACGCCGTACGGCAGGTCGGCGCCGCTCGCGATCGTCGCCGTTCGGGACTCGGATACCCCGCGCGCGTCCGCTCCCTCCTGGGCAAGGAAGGTCTCCAACCCGCCCAGGCCGAGCTGATACTTGAGACTCGGATCGAACGCGGTCAGGTCGTACGTAGACGTGCGCGTGAGGCGGGTGCTCGCGTCCACGGGCCTGACCCGGAGCAGCGCCTTGCCGAGCCCGCTGCTGTCGCCCGCGAGGCTCCGGAGCCCGCGCGCCAGGTCGATCGCCGCCCCCAGCTCGTTGGTCCGCGAGTTGTTGAGGGTCTGCGGCAGGATGAACGCGCCGCTGTCGCCGTCGGCCCGGACCGGATCACGGCTGGAGAGGCTCCGGCTCAGGACGAAGCTGCTGCTGGAGAGGAAGCGCGGCCGGAGCCACGCCGCGAGGCTCGGGGTGAGGGCGAGCGCCGTGACCAGCGTCCGGTCGCGCTCGACGCCCACGGGAAGCCCGATGAGAAAACGCCGCTCGTTGTAGGCCAGGCGGCCGATCGACGACGAGTCCGGGTAGACGCGCAGGTCGCGCGTGCTGGTCAGGTCGCCGCTCAGGTTGAGCATGCCCAGCGGCTGCCAGGTGAGGCCGCCCGAGTTCCGCCAGAGGTGGTTGAGCGCGAGCGTCGGACGGAACGCGGCGTCATCGCTCCGGGCCACCGGAAAGCGGAACGCGGTCGAGTTCGACTCGTCCCGATTGAGGCCGCTCGCCAGCCGGATCCGTGAAGGCGTGAGGCTGAAATCCGCGCGCTGCAGGCTTTTTCCCAGCTCGCCCCGGCGCATGAACCCGGGCAGCACGCTCGCAATGCCGCCGATCGGCAGCCGGATCCCCTTGCGGCGAACCTGCAGCTGGTAGGTCGCGTTCACGGTATACGAATTGGCCCGGGCTTCACTCAATTCGGTGAGGGCCCGGCCGCGGGTCACGCTCGCCGCCACCGAGAGCGGGTCCACCAGCCCCTTCACCAGCCAGGTCTTGCCCGGCTGACTCCGGCGGACGGACAGACTGACGGTGGCGCTCCGGCTGTCCGGCTTCCGGAGGCCGGAGAGGGCGTCGCCGCGGATGTCGGTGCCGGTGAGCAGCTCGGGATCGATGCCGGTGCGCGCGTAGCTCACCGTGAGCGGGATCGCGAGGCCCAGGCCGGTCGGGAGGAACCGCTCCAGCCGGAGGTTCCCCGCCATCTGCAGCACGTTGGACCCGCGATACGACGGGTTCTCGTTGATCTGCCGGAACTGTCCGTTCTGCCGCACATACGCCATCGAGAAGCTGCCGACGTCCGACGCGGTCAGCCGGGCATCGACCGAGGCGGCCCTGCCCGTCTGGGACACCGGCTCGCTGAGGCGGATGTCGTCCACCCACAACTCGACCTCCGGCCTGGTGACGGTCTCGCCGACCCGGTAGATGCCGGCGGAGATCTCCTGCACCGCGGCCAAGTTGGGCGGATTGATCCCGGGGTCGCGGACGTGCACCAGATAGGGCCCCTCGCACGCCACGTACGCGCCGACCTCCTCGGTGCCGCACTCGGCCGCGCCGGATGGGGGCTGGCCCGTCAGCCAGCGGTTCTCGACCTCTGCTCTAAGCCGCCGCAGGGTCTCGATGTCGATGGCGAACTCCGGCTCCCACGTGATGGACCGGGCGGGCGCGCGGTAGAGATAAAAGTTCTCGTTGTCGCTGCCCAGCTTGAGGAACGCCTGCAGATCGCCCTCTTCCCAGCCGGGGCCGCGGCCCCGCATCCAGACGCGAAGGGTGCGGTAGGTAAGGAGGTTCTGGGCGCCCGCCGGGAACCGGAGATATGCCTCCGCGCGCTCGCCGAGCCGGAGGTCCTGGGCGAGGATGCGGAGCGACTTCTCGTTGATCTGGGTTCCCTCGGTCGTGCGGTCGCCCCCGACGCGCGAGGTCGCGTCCACGATGCCCGGCGGCGATTCGTAGCCGAGGTCGATGCGGTTCTCCGTCGATACGACCGAGGTGCCGACCTCGCCGTGCGGCTGGCCGACGGCCCCGGTGAGGCCCAGGATCGGCGTCTCCGAGCGCCGGACCCAGGGCGAGCCGACGAACCGGAGCCGTGCCATGGCCATTCTGGCCACGATGTCCGGCTGCCCCGCATCTGGCGGCGTCACGAAAGTGACGCGGAGGTGCTGCGCCAGCCGGAGCGTGGGCGTGTTGAGCACGGCGCTCGGCTGGCGGATCGGAATCCGGTAGAGCTTCCAGGTGCTGCTCCGGCCCTGGTTATCGGTGGAGGTGACGCCGTTCCGGACGAAGAAGCTGTCGGCGGCGAGATCCACGACGTAACGGAAGACGTTCTCGTTGGTGCCGGTCAGATCCAGGCCCAGGTCGCCGTTCAGGTCCTCCGTATCGAGCACCCCGTTCCCGTTCGTGCAGCGACTACTCAGATCTCCCCAGGGGAACAGGAGCACGCTATTGGTGAGCGTGCGCGTGCAGAGCGGCAGTTCCGCCACCGGCCCGAGCCCCGCCTCCTCGATGGTCGCCGGCCGGTCGCCCAGAATGCCGAGGTCATCGGTCTCGGCGTTGAAGATCCCGACGTCGGTCCGCTCGGAGTCGAGCCTCCCCAGGCCCACGTACTGGCGCCCGGTGAAGAGCGTGTCGGCGCCGTTGACCGCGAAGGTATCGGGAGCGATGGCCACGGCGTCCTCGCTCACCGTCCCCAGATCGAACACCAGGCGCGTCCCGGCCACATTGGCGGAGTCGCCC
>JBBQDU010000138.1:0-7011 GCA_038320055.1 Gemmatimonadales bacterium
GCCGCTCCTCGACCGGCTGGGCGGGTGGCTCAAGCAGTCGCAAGCGTTCCGCGGGAAGGAGATGGTCTGCTATCACAAGGAGTGGGCCTACTTCAGCCATCGATACGGGGTGCCCTGTGTCGAATACATCGAGGCAAAGCCCGGCATTCCGCCGACGCCCAAGCACGTCCAAGAGGTCATCGCCTTGATGCGGCAGCGGAAGATTCCGGTTCTCTTCGCGGCCAACTATTTCAGCCGCGCACAGATCCAGCAGGTGGCGTCGCGGACCGGAGCCAAGGCGGTCATCGTGCCGGAAAACACGGGGGGCGCGCCGGGGGTGAACACCTACTTCGACCTCATGAATACCTGGGTGAACGGCGTCGCGGCCGCCTTCAACGGGGCCTCCTGATGGACCTCAGCCTCTTTCTGCCGCCGCTGGTGGCCTGCCTGGTCATTGTGGCCATCCATTCATACCTGGGCCTCCACGTGATCGCTCGCGAGGTCATCTTCGTGGATCTCTCGCTGGCGCAAATGGCGGCGCTGGGCTCCGCGGTGGCAATCCTCGCGGGGGGCCAGCCAGACTCGCGAATGGCCTTCGCCTACGCCCTTGGCTTCACCTCACTAGGGGCCGCGCTGTTCGCGCTCACCCGCAGCGACGAAAAGGGCCGCGTCCCCCAGGAGGCGATCATCGGCATCGTCTACGTGGTGGCCTCTGCGGCGGCCATCCTGGTAGCCGATCGCACGCCGCGCGGCGGCGAGGCGATCAAGGACATCCTGGTGGGGAGCCTCCTCTGGGTCACGTGGCCCGCGATTCTCAAAGTGGCTGTCGTCTATGCCTTGGTTGGCCTGTTCCACTGGATTCTGCGGAATCGTTTCCTCACCATATCGTTTCATCCCGAGACGGCGCTCGCGCAGGGATGGCGCATCCGCTGGTGGGACTTCTGGTTCTATCTCTCGTTCGGGCTCGTCATCACCTTCTCGGTGCCGATCGCTGGCGTGCTGCTCGTGTTCTCGTTCCTGGTGGTGCCGGCCGCGATCGCCTTCCAGTTCACCCAGCGCAAGGGCGTGCTCGCCATCATCTCATGGCTCGCGGGAGCGGTGGCCTCGGCTGGCGGGCTCTGGATCTCCTTCCATTACGATCTGCCGACCGGGCCGATCGTGGTTTGCATGTTCGGCTTCCTACTGCTTGCGGCGTACGCGATCCGCCGCGTTCTGGGGAAACCAGGGGCGACTGTTCTCGCGCCCGCTGATATGACCTCCGCGGGTCTTGGTGTGAATGGACCCGACCTGACGTGAGCAGAGACAGTGTGGCCTTCTGGACGTCGTGGTCATGGGAGTTCCCGGTCGTGTTCGGCATCGTGGCGGCGGCGATGCTCTACACCGGCACCAGGGGGCGCAGGGTACGATCGTCCCGGACCGCCGAGGTGACGAGGCATACTTCTGCCGTGCCGTCATCCCCGCGTCATCTCCCACGACTATCCTGGCGATCGGATCACAGGACGCGAAGCGCAGCCCGGCACCCGCGGGGTCGCCTCGCGCGACGTACCTCGGGAGATACGGCAATGCTCATTCTCATTCGTAACGGGTTCGCGGCCGCCGCGGCTCTGACGCTGGCGCTCGGCGCGTGCCGGGCACGCACAGGAAGCCCGGCGGCTCAGGAGGCGGAGCGGTCGTCCGGCACCGGCGCGACCATCAGTCCGGACCTGGCCACCCGGCGGGCCCTCGCCCGCGTGCCCGGCGGCACCGTCGTCAGCCGCTCGCTCGAGGAGGAGCGGGGCACGCTCCTCTATTCCCTCGACATTCGTCCTGCTCAGGGGTCGGGCGTCGAGGAGGTGCAGGTGGACGCGCGCACCGGCGCCGTGCTCGGCCAGACGCACGAGAGTGTCGCCGAGGAGCGGCGCGAGGCCGATCACGACGCCGCGGCCAAGACGCGTTAGGAGGGAATGTTGAAGCGGAAGAAGTTGGTGCCGTCGCGATGTTCGTACCGAAGTCGGCCGCGATGCTGGTCCGCGACCCACCGCACGATGGCGAGCCCGAGGTGGGCGCCGTCCTCCCCGGGCTCGGCTTCCACCAACGCCGCCGGCAGCGGCGCGCCTCCGCTCGCCACGGCGACCCACGGGACCCCGGCGTCCGTGGACACAGATACGCGGATGTCAGACGTGGTCGCGCCGTAGCGGCAGGCGTTCTCGATCAGCTCGACCAGCGCCTCCCGCAGCAGGCGATCCGAGCCGCGCACGGTCACTGCTTCCACTTCGCCCAGCGTGAGCCCGTGGCGCGTCTGTGCCGCCCGGCCGCGCATCAGGTCGGCGCACTCGAACGCCAGCCCGTCCAGCTCGACCAGATCCTCCAGCGGCACCGGCTCCCCGGTCTGCACCTCCGCGAGCAGGAGCAACTCGTCCACGCGCCGGCGCATCTGATGCGCGGCCGCCCGGACCCGGCGCATTCCAGGCTGCCGCGTCGCGCTGTCCCCGGCGTCGGTCAGACTCAGGTCGGCCTCGCCCAGCACGACGGTCAGCGGCGTCTTGAGCTGGTGCGCGGCCCGCTGCACGAATTGCCGGTTTCGCTGCTGCGCCTCCTCCAGACGTCCGAGCAGATCGTTGAACCGGAGCGCCAGACGATCCACCTCATCGGGGCGCGCGCCGACGGGAAGACGGTGGCCCAGGGCCCGCGGGTCGAGCCGGGCCAGCGCCTGCTCGAGCGTGCCGATCGGCCGCAGCGCCTGGCGCGCGAGCACGTAGCCGCCGGCGAGGCTCAGCACGATCACGAGCGGGGCGCTGGCCGCCATCCACCAGCCCAGGGATGCCACGTGCTCTTCGGTCGGTTCGCGCGTGCCGATCGCCAGGACGTGGAACGGCGCCGGGCGCGACTCCGACGGCCGATCCGCGACCAGACGCACATCGTTCTCGGCGCCGGCCGTTCGATCGAGGATCGCCGGATCTTCGGTGCGCCACGACCGTGGCGCGGCGGCGATGCTGGGTGGCGGGCCGTGAGAGGCGAGTGGCGCGCCGGCGCTGTCGTAGATGATGAACGCGTAGGGTGTGGCCGGCCACTCGTGGAAGGTCTCGCGCGCCGCGCCGGCGAGGCCCGCCGTCTGCGCTTCGCCGAACTCGAGGGCGACGGCCTCGGCCACCGCTGTCGCGGCTTCCCGGAGCCGGTGCGTGAGCTGGCGGTCGGCGTCGCGGCGGATCAGCACAAACAAGGTCACGTTGAGCGCCGCCAGGCCGAACGCGAACGTCAGGGCAAAGGCGGCGGAGAGCCGGAGCCTGAGCCGGCTAAGCGGCATGGGGCGCGTTGCGATCGGTCAGGACGTACCCGACGCCCCTGATCGTGTGGACCAGCGCCGGCGAGTCACCGCCGTCCACCTTCCGCCGCACCCGGGAGACGAGGACGTCGACCGCGTTGCCCAGCGGGTCGAAGTTGTCGTCCCAGACATGCTCCAGGATCTGGGAGCGGCTGACGACGCGCCGTGGATTGCGGAGCAGATATTCGAGCAGGGCGTACTCCCGGGCGGTCAACCGGAGCTCGCGCCCGCCGCGCCGGACCACGCGGGTGGCGACTTCCAGCTCGAGATCCGCCATCGTGAGGGTCACGCCCAGGGGGACGGCGGGCCGACGCGCCAGGGCGCGCAGGCGGGCCAGCAGCTCCTCGACGTCGAAGGGCTTGGGGAGGTAGTCGTCCGCCCCCGCGTCGAGCCCGGTGACCCGGTCGCGGAGCGCATTGCGGGCGGTGAGCAGGAGGACGGGTGTCCGGCTCCCGCGGGCGCGCGCCTGACGGCACACTTCGAACCCGTCGAGATCGGGCAGGCCGACGTCGAGCACCAGGAGGTCGTAGTCGTCGCTCGCGAGCGCGATCAGCGCGGCCTTCCCGGTCGCCACCACCATGGGCGACCAGGACGCGCTCCGCACGGCGCGCTGGATGATGTCGGCGACCTCGCCCTCGTCCTCCACGATCAAGACGCGGATGCGATCCTCCGGAGTGTGGGTCGTTTCACCATACCCGCCCGACGTGACACGACGATGACGGATGTCGTGTCCCAGCCCGCTCACCACCCGGCATCGCCGGTCGGACGGTCGAACCGGCGGTCGATGAGGTCGGCCATCTCCAGCGCGACCCGGATGGGTGGCACTCCGGCGAGCGGCCCATCGTGGACGATAGCACGGTGGGGCGTGTCGTACGGCGTCCAGGGCGTGGTATTCGGCTCCGCCCGGAAGAGCCCCACCATCGGGATGCGCCACGCGGCCGCCAGATGGACCACACAGGTGTCCGGGGTCAGGAGCAGGTCGCAGGCGCTGACCATGGCGGCGAAGTCGTGGAATCTGGGTAACGGCGGAATAGCATCGACGCCGGCGGCGGCGGCGATCGCCGACACCTCGTCCTGATAGTCGGGGGCGCCGCACACGATCACGGTAAATCGCGCGTCGAGCTGACCGATCATCCGGATGGCGGCGATGAAGTTCTCCCGCCCCCAGTACTTGTCTGGGCCCCGACCCGAGACATTGACCCCCAGCCGCAACGGCCGGGATGAGGCCGGTAGCCGCGCGCGTGCCCGGGCGCGCTCCGTATCGGTGAGGGTGTACTCGAGCGAGAGATCGGCGCCGGCGGGATCGATGCCGAACGCCAGCAGCAGCTGCGCCGTGCATTCGACGATGTGCACCCGCCGTGGGTCGAGCCGCGGCACGGCGTGGGTCAGCAGTCCCGCCTGCTCGTGCAGCAGTCCCAGCACGCGGTCGGCGTCGGACCACATGGCGACGAAGCGTGAGGTGACCGACGGTCCGCCCGCCAGGTCGACGATGAGATCGTACCGCGCCCGGCGCAGCTCGCGCACCAGGCGGACGGTCGGTCCGAAGCGCTTCTGGTAGCGCCAGACGTGATCGATCCACCGCGCCAGTCCCGGCTCCACGCCGGCGTTGGCGGTGCTCACCAGCAGATCGAGGGTGGCTCGCGGATACCTGCGCCGCACGGCGCGGATGACCGGAACGCTCACCAACACGTCGCCGATGCGCTCTGCGCGGACGAAGAGTATCCGGGGGGTCGCTCCGAGGTCGATGGCTTCCCCGGGGCTCGTGATGAGGCGCCCGGTGAACGGCGGCTGGCGGGCGAGGATCAGGCGCCGCAGGCGCTGCTCGAGCGGCTTCAACGCGGCGATCGCCATCCGACACCTCGGCACGGGCTCGGGTTGGACTTTCCGCGTCGGACTTTAACGCGACCGGTAACGATGGTCCAGGACGATGACCAGGGGATTACGCGAGATCCGAACCCGGTTACTCTTCCATGACCGCACTCGGAGCGAGCGACGCATGCATGTGGGGCACAATTATCACGAATGGCTGGCACTGTTCACCCGGCTGCCCTACCCGGCCCGGGTAGTCACGCTCGTGTTTCTCGCGGCCTGGGTCGCGCTGGCGCTGCACGAAGTGGCCCATGCGCTCACCGCCCGCGCGCTCGGCGTCCGGGTGTGGGGCCTGTCGCTCGGACGGGGGCCGGTGTTGTGGGAAGGGATGGTGGGGGCCTGCCGTGTGCGGATCGCCCTGCTGCCGCTCCACGGCGCAGTACGCCTGGACGATCACGACGCCGGGCAGCTGGGGTACCGGGATCTGCACCAGCCACGGTGGGGCTTCGAGTGGCTGGCGGGAAGCTCGTGGCGGGCACCCCTCATCACCGCCGCGGGCAGCGTCGCGAACCTGCTCGCGGCCAAGACGATCGCCGCCTACTGGCTGTGGGTGCCGCCACTGGCGTCGCCGCTGTTCGCGCTGTCGGCCTGCGTCTTCATCGTGAACGTCGTCATGTTCCTGAATCTGGCGCCGATCCGAGGGCTCGACGGCTGGCGGATGGCGGTCCAGACGGCCGCGTGGCGCCGGGCCCCGCGCCTGCAAAGCTCCTAGCGCACGGAGCGCGACATGGCGAGGTCGGGAATCGGGCCGGCGGGACTGTTCATGCGGGTGCTCGGCGCGCTCCTTCTCGTGTACGCCACGTTTAATCCCACGGGCCGCTCGTACTTCCACTGGGTGCTCGCTCCTCTGATAGGGCTGGGCGAACCCTCCGGCGGATCCTCCGCGCTCAAGTTCCTGGTGGGGGTGGTGCTGGTCAGCGGGTGGGTCGTGGTGCTGCAGGCCACGCGTCGCTCGATCGGTCTCGCGGGAGCGTTTCTCGCGCTCGCGCTGTGCGCCGCCCTCGTCTGGCTGCTTGTCGAGCAGCACGTGGTGTCACCCACCGGCTCGGCAGCCATCGTTCACATCGCGCTCGTCGCCATCGGCCTCGTGCTAGGCGTGGGCATGAGCTGGTCGCTGCTCTCCCGCCGCCTCACCGGCCAGATCGATACCGACCAGGTCGGCTAGCGGAGCGCCCCACCCTCCGCAGGGGTCACCTCCAGCAGGTTGCTCATCGCCGTCCACATCGCATCCACGGATCCCCGTCCAACCACGTCCCACGCGCCCCGCTGGCGGGCCTCATGACGCATTTCCACCGTGAGAAACGTCGCATGGGGCAGGATCGGCGTATAGGGGGCACATTCGCCGATCGAGCGCAGCGCGGAAAGGGCGGAGACGTCGCGGAGTCGGGTGTCAAGCAGGACCAGACTGAAGGCGCGCTGCGCCAGGAGGTCGAGGCCGGACGGGAGGTCGTGGGCTTCGGTCATGTGGACGCGGCCGTGGGCCTTGAGCGCCACGAGCTCCTGTACCAGGAGACGGTCGGTCTCGTCGTCCTCGATGAGCAGTACTTCCAACACGGGCAGCATCCTTACTGGCCCGCCGTGGGATGCGTGGGGGCAGGCGCCGACGAGCTCGGCTCCGGACCGGACGTGCCGGCCAGCATCAGGGCGCCGAGCGTTAGCGTGAACAGACGGGCTGAAGTCACCGAAACCTCCACAAGAGGGGAGCGCGGACCGCGCGCCACCTCGGTAATGGAAGACGCATGCCAGTCCCCCGTGACGGGTGCACGATCCCGTGACACCACGGTAAGCGGCCGGAACGGGCAGGCTTACTCTGTCCTGCTGTGCCCTCTTCGGTCACCGGGACAGCGGTTGCAGTGGCTGGA
>JBBQDU010000139.1:0-6964 GCA_038320055.1 Gemmatimonadales bacterium
CGCGACTAGCTCCTGCAACTCCTGCTGGAGCGGCCCTCGGCCTTCTGGCGCAATGATTTCATCGCGCTTTTCATGCTGCGGTTGGATAGGTAGGCGTCGTTGTACTGCCAGCTCACGAACGCACACGGATACGAGCTGCTGAGCAGCGCCGAGCCGTAGGACTGCACCTGGCCGGCCGTCATCTTGGTGCGGTTCGGGGTCCCTCCGCGGAGCACGTTGAGCCCGACGACGAGCGCCAAACCTCTCCGCTGCGCGTCCGCGACGTTTCGCCGGATGTAGTCCTTCACCGGACCATGCCGGCTCAGGTACTGGGCCCAGGCCGCATCGACGTGCCGAGGAGAGCTCTTGAAGTAGCTCGGCGCGGTGCGGACGATGGTGGCCATCTTGGGCCACCGCTGCTTGCTGTACTTGGCCATCTCGTCCAACGTGGACGGGGAGACCTGCGTCCCGTTCCAGTTGGCCTTGTCGTTCGGTTCGTCGATGAGATAGTGGCCGATGATGGTCCCGTCGTTGATGTAGCTGTCGAAGTTCTTCCCCTTGAACCGGTCCATCCGCGCCTTCCACTTGCTGAGGCTGAACCGGCCGCTCGCGTCCTTGTAGTAGCGCTCGCTGCCGACCAGCATCAGGGCCACCCTGCCACCCCGGGACCGAACGGCCGAGAGCCTCCTCGCGATCGTGTTGGGGGAAACGGTCAGCTTGCCGCCGTTGTAGAGGTCCCCGAAATCCGAGGGAGGCAGGGCGAACATGCCGAAGGGAATCCCTCCGGCCCGGCGGACGGCCTGGACGGGTGCGGCGACCGGCCCGACGACGTCGCCGTGCTGGGGGGCGCCGGCCCCGGGATCGAAGCCCTCGGTGGTGTCACACCCGGCCAGGGCGATGACGAGGGCGGCCGCGGGGAGCCGGCGCAGGCGCGCCAGGCGGCGATAGGTGTGGGAGATACGATAGGACATGAGCGTGAAGCTCCTCTCTCAGTCACAGAACTGATGGGAGGGGTACACAGGATGCGGCAGGCGAGGGGCCGTCGCCCGGCGCGGCCGGAACGGCGGCTCATCGTAGAATGAGCCCTGACGCAGCGGGAGCAGGCAGGAGCGCTGCCGGATCCCTCGAGATGTGGGTGGTGAGTTTGGAGTCCGCTGAGACTAGTGGGAACTAGTCGCCCAGGGCGCGAAGGAATGAACGCCGCGGTGGCGTCATCTCTTGGCCGGTAGAGTGCTCGCGCCGAGACGACGTTCGTCACGAGGGCTGGATATGTCAAGGGTTGAATGCATGCGGTTGTGATCCGTGCCCTATCGCGGCTCGAGCGAGCGCGTCCATACTGGGTCTCGACACAAGCCGAACCACGTCTCCTACTGCGAGCACATCAGGCGCCAGGACGCACCCTTGGACAAGAAGCTCGATGAGCTGTACCAGCTCATCGAAGGCATAGAGATCGCGATGTTCACCACCCGCCGGCAGGACGGGCAGCTGGTCTCCCGCCCGATGGCCACCCAGACCCAGGCTGAGGGCAGCGACCTCTGGTTCGTGACGAACGTCGAGTCGCACAAGCTGGACGAGCTGGAGTTGGACCCGCACGTGAACCTGGCCTACTACAAGGACCGCACGCGGGAATGGGTCTCGGTGAGCGGCAGGGCCACGGTCTCGCAGGATCGTCGTGCCATCGACGAGCTCTACCGGAAGGACTGGCGGGCCTGGTTCGGCGACGAAGGCGGCGCGCGGGACGGAGGACCGGACGACCCGCGACTCGCGCTGATCGCCGTGGACGTGCAGTCGGTGATCTATCTCAAGGTGGACAAGCCGCAGCCCGTGGTGCTTTTCGAGGTCGCCCGGGCGATGGTGACCGGCAACCCCCCGAACGTAGGATCGCAGCGCGAGGTGAGCGGCGAGGAGATCGACCGGGCGAGGTAGTCGGGTCGGGGCCTCCGCCGTACCTTCCAGCGTTCGCCGCGCCGGGGAGGCGGCGGCCCCCGACCACTTTGCCAGGAGTCCGTCGTGACCAGCGCGTTTCTCGCCGATCTCCGGGCGGCCGTTTCCGTGCTCGAGCTGATCGTCGCCGACCGGGCGCTGCTCGCCCAGGTCCCGCCGGACGACCAGCGCCGGCTGCTCCAAGCCGCGGGCCAGGTGTACGCCCCCGACGTGGGCAGCCGGCGGCAGCTCGTGCGGGCCACGGTCCGGCGGCGGAAGGCGGAGCGGGTCGAGCGGGAGGAGACGGCGCGCGACCAGACCGGGATCCGGGCGCTCCGCCGGCAGCCGGTGTATACGTCCCCCAACGTGTTTCCGCCGGCGCCGCCCGAGGCATTCGCCCCCGAGGACATCCACGATGTCGAGGCGCCCCGCGAGCCCCTCGACCGGCAGCACTGCTACGTCTGCAAGGCGTCCTTCACCTCCCTGCATCATTTCTACGATCAGCTCTGCCCGCCCTGCGCCGAGTTCAACTTCGCCAAGCGGACCGAGCTGGCCGATCTCGGGGGCACGGTGGCGCTCGTGACGGGCGGCCGGGTCAAGATCGGCTACCAGGCGGGGCTCAAGCTCCTCCGGGCCGGGGCGCGCCTGATCGTCACCACGCGGTTTCCCCGCGATTCCGCCGCCCGCTACGCGCGGGAGCCGGACTTCTCGGCCTGGGAGGATCGGCTCGAGGTGTTCGGCCTGGATCTGCGGCACACGCCGAGCGTCGAGGAGTTCTGCCACGAGCTGGTGACCACGCGGGACCGGCTCGACTTCATCGTGAACAACGCCTGCCAGACCGTCCGCCGTCCGCCGGCCTTCTACGCGCACATGATGGCGGCCGAGCGGGCGACCGCCGCGGCGTTGCGGCCCCGCGCCCGGGCCCTGCTCGGGCACTACGAGGCCTGGCGCGACACCCACCCCGATCCTGCGGGGTCCACGAGCATCGGTCCCGCCGCGTTCGAGCGCCGGCTCCCGGGTCTCGGCGGCATCGCGCATGCGGCCGAGCTTTCCCAGGTGGCGCTCCTGCCCGACGAATACCAGGTCACCTCCCTCCTCTTTCCGGCCGGCAGTCTGGACCAGGACGGCCAGCAGGTCGATCTTCGGGAGCGGAACTCCTGGCGCATGCTGATGGCCGACGTGCCGTCGGTCGAGCTGCTCGAGGTGCAGCTGGTGAACGCCGTGGCGCCGTTCATCCTGAACGCCCGCCTCAAGCCGCTCATGCTGCGGACGCCGGGACGCGCGAAGCACATCGTGAACGTGTCGGCAATGGAAGGGCAGTTCTACCGCAACTTCAAGACGACGCGGCATCCGCACACCAACATGGCCAAGGCCGCGCTCAACATGATGACCCGCACCGCTGCCGCCGACTATCAGCAGGACGGGATCCACATGAACGCCGTGGATACGGGGTGGGTGACCGACGAAGACCCGGCGGAGATCGCGGCGCGCAAGGTGGCGGAGCACCGGTTCCATCCACCGCTCGACGCCGTGGACGGGGCGGCGCGGATCGTGGATCCCATCATTGACGGGATCAACAGCGGAGCGCACCTGTGGGGCAAGTTTCTGAAGGACTACCGGCCGACCGACTGGTGAGTCCGCGCCGGACGATTTCATCGGCTCAGACGTTCCTCATGAAGTTCGTCTTGCCGGGCGTGTGGATCGCCGGCTTCACGGCGGCAACCCTCGTGCTGTTCGGCACGGGCGCCGTCATCACCCTGGACGGCGCGCCGCCCGCCGCCCGGGTGAAGTGGCTGTTCCTGGCCGTCGCGGTGCTCGGCGGACTGTCCTGGTACTGGTGGGGCATCCGTCTCAAGCGCGTAGACATCGACGACCGATGGCTCTACGTCTCCAACTACTTTCGTGAGATCAGGATTCCGCTCGGCGAAATCGAGGAAGTGTCCGAGAACCGGTGGGTCAACATCCGGCCGGTCACGATCAGCTTCCTTCGCGATACCGATTTCGGCTCACGAGTGATCTTCATGCCCCGGGCGCGATGGTGGCTCTTCTGGCGGCCGCACCCGGTGGTGCGCGATCTGGAGGAGGCCGCGCACCGAGGCTTGGGCGTGAGAGGCTGATGCACTCCGACATTCACATCCGCCACGCCGAGCCCTCCGACGCCGCTCAGTGGGCCGGCCTCAAGGCCGCGCTCTGGCCGGACGAGCTGCCGGGCGACCTGGCCGTGGCGGCGGAGCGGTTCTTCGTGGCCCCCCGGCACGGACCCGGAACGCTACCGGAGGCCGTGCTGGTGGTGGCGATCGGTGGGTCCCCGTCCCGCGTCGTGGGGTTCGCGGAGGTCTCGCGCCGGGCCTACGCCGAGGGCTGCGAGAGCAGCCCGGTCGGATTTCTGGAAGGATGGTACGTCGTTCCGGATCGCCGCCGGGAGGGTGTCGGGCGGGCGCTCGTGGACGCCGCCGAGCGGTGGGCACGGGGGCTCGGCTGCACCGAGTTCGCGTCGGACGCCCTAGTGGAGAACACCGGGAGCGCGGCGGCCCACCGGGCGCTCGGCTTCGAGGAAGTGGAGGTCATCCGGTGTTTTCGGAAACAGCTTCCGCCGGGGGCCACCCCCTGACCAGCACGATCACCGTTGCCCGGGCCGACCTGGGCGCCGAGGTGAGCCGCGCCCTCATCGATGCCCTGAACGAGGAGCTCAGCGGTCTGTACCCCGCGGGGCGGGTGCTACGCACTTTCGCCTGGATCCCGAGGATGTCCCCGGCGCGCGCGGCGCCTTTCTCGTCGTCTCTCGCAACGGAGTTCCGGTCGGCTGCGGCGCGGTCCGGCGGCTCGATACCGGAACCGCGGAGCTCAAACGAATGTATGGGGCTCCAACGGCGCGTCGAGAAGGTCTCGGCCGGCGCCTGCTGGCCGCCCTAGAGACCGAGGCCCGGGCCCTGGGGGTTCGGCACCTCGTCCTGGAGACGGGGGTACGCCAGACCGCCGCGCTCGCGCTCTATGGGGACACCGGGTTCCGTCCCATCCCCCTCTATGGCGAGTATCGTCTCTCTCCCGACACGAGCATATGCCTCGGCAAAGACTTGCTCCCCCTGGAGCCGTAGCCGGCGAGCAGGTCCGGTCGGCGCTGGCGTGGCTGGAGCGCCATGGCACCAAGCGCACCCGCGACGGCATGGCGCGGTACGGCATCCCGTCGGATCACGCGTTCGGCGTGACGATGGCCGACATGAAAGTGCTGGCGAAGCGCCTCGGGCGGAATCACGAGCTCGCCGCCGGACTCTGGGAAACCGGCTGGTACGAGGCCCGCATGCTGACGTCGTTCGTCGACGACCCGGCTCGCGTCACCTCGGCGCAAATGGACCGCTGGTGCCGCGACTTCGACAACTGGGGCATCTGCGACACCGTGTGCTTTCACCTGTTTGACCGCACGCCGTGTGCGTGGCGGAAGGTGGCGCAGTGGCACGGCCGGGCCGAGGAATTCGTCAAGCGCGCGGCCTTCGCGTTGCTGTGGGGCCTGACCGTCCATGACAAGCGCGCTGCCGACGAGCCGTTCGTCGAGGGGCTGCGCCTCGTCGAGCGCGGAGCCACGGACGAACGTCACGTGGTCAAGAAGTCCGTGAACATGGCACTTCGGGCGATCGGCAAACGCAATCGCGCGCTCAACGCCGCGGCGGTGACGGTGGCCCGACGCCTGGCCGACTCGCCAGCGCCGGCGCCGCGGTGGGTGGGGAAGGATGCGCTCCGGGAGCTCACGAGTACCGCGGTGGCCCGGCGGCTCGCGGCACGACGTCCCACCACGCCGGACGGTGATCACGCGCTATGAGCGAGTATAGGGCAGAGATCCTGTGGAGTCGCGGCGGCGCGGCGTTTACCGACCATCGCTACAGCCGCGGGCATCGCTGGGTGTTCGACGGCGGGGTCGAAGTGCCGGCATCGGCGGCTCCCCAGGTCGTCCCCCATCCCATGTCGGTCGCGGCGGCGGTGGATCCGGAGGAAGCCTTCGTCGCCAGCCTGTCGAGCTGTCACATGCTGTGGTTCCTGTCACTCGCCGCCAAGCGCGGGTTCGTGGTGGACAGCTATCGCGACGCGGCGACGGGGGTGCTGGCGAAGGACCCCTCCGGGGGGCTCGCGATGACGCGGGTCACGCTGCGTCCCGACGTCCACTTCGCCGGCGAGTCGCGGCCGACGGCGGATGACCTCGCGGGGCTGCACCACGAGGCGCACGAGCAGTGTTACATCGCCCGGTCGGTGAAGACGGACGTGCGGTGCGAGCCGGTCGGGAGCGACGGCTAGCGCGGTTCGTGAACGGACGCCACGTTCGCTGTGTCGCATCCCCGGATGCGTGGGTTGCCCACCCCAGTCAAGGAGTTCCAGATGGCCCAGGATGCCCCGATCTCCCGCCGCGATCTGCTGAGTGCCGGCGCGGGGGCGGCGGCGGGTCTCGTGGCGCATCGGGTCGGCGCCGTCGTGCCCCCCGCGCCTGTGTGCGGCGAGGCGACGGCCGCCCAGACGAGCGGTCCCTATTATCCGACGCGCGATCGCGCGGACGAGGATCCCGATCTGACGCAGGTCCGCGGCCGGCCCGCTCGTGCCACCGGTGAAGTCATCGTCGTGCAAGGGCGGCTGCTGGACGAGGGGTGCCGGCCTATCGCGGGCGCGTTGGTGGAGATCTGGAAGGCCAACACCTGGGGCCGGTACGACCACGAGAAGGACGCCGGGAATCCGCGGCCGCTCGATCCCAATTTCCAGAGCTGGGCCGAGATGCTGACCGATGGGGAGGGCCGGTTCCGGTTCACCACGATCAAGCCCGGCTCCTATCCGGTGGACGACAAGGGCTGGATGCGGCCGCCCCACATCCATTTCCGGGTCTCTCGCCGCGGGTACTACGAGCTGGTGACGCAGATGTACTTCGCGGGCCACGAGCTCAACGACGCGGACCTGATTCGCAAGGAGCTCAGCCCGAAGGAGCTCGACGGGGTGACGATCGCGTTTCAGCCGGCGCCGGGGCTCCCGTCGGGCGCGCGGCTGGGGGAGTTCGACATCACGCTCAGGCGGGTCGGCTGAGGTCGAG
>JBBQDU010000140.1:0-6958 GCA_038320055.1 Gemmatimonadales bacterium
TCTACGCTGCCTCCGCCACCGACGGACCAGGTCACGGCGACACCGGGCAGCGGCTGGCCACGGGCGTCCCTCACCTCCACGACGAGCGACCCAGCCAGCGCCTGATTGATGCGCCCGACCTGGGCGTCGCCGGCCACCACCGCGAGCTCCGCCGGGCGAGGCGGCTCGGCGATGTCTCCATCGCTACAGGTCAGTGACCCCAAGACGACGAGGACAGGAACCAGACGAATAGCTATGCGGTGCAGAGACATCGCTACGACCCCTCAGGTCTCGGATTTGGGTTGTCGGGATGCAACTCTCAGGCCCATGACGATCTGGGCACAGCGGGTGCAGTACTGGCCTCAAGTCTCCGTGCCGCAGCACCCTGTCGTGAGATTCCTACAGCGGCCGGGCAGGTCGTTCCGGCTCCGGCGGCCGCTCGGAGCATGGACCCGCCGGCTCAGATCTCCCAGTTCGACAGCACGATGCCCTCGCGCACCGCGGCCTGCGGGAAGCCCCGCAGGATCATGCGCAGATCCGTCCAGTGGACGCGGTAGCCCGCCTCGATCAGGTGCAGGTACGGCTCGGCGTAGTCGGTCTGGCACCGGATTGCGATGCGGCCGACCTTTTCGCCCGCCGCGGTCCCGTGCAGTGCTTCGAGCAGCCGGCGAAAGGCGCCCAGGCTTCGGGCGACGAGCTTGAGGATCCGCACTTCGTCCTTTCCCCGGCCCGCCGCGAGAGGCGTGGAGTGCCAGAGCGCGAAGGCAAGCAGCTCGCCACCCTCCCGCACCAGCGTCGTATCGCCGATGCCGAGATCGCGGGTGAGCGTGAGCTCGCGGGTGAAGTCCACACCCGGCGAGAGCTCGTCGGTGAGCCGCCGGCAGGCTTCCAGGCGTTGGTGCAGGTCGTACCCGGCCGCCGACAGGAGCTCGGGTGCCGACGACGCGCGTCGCGGCACGTCGTGGACGAGCGTGACGGTGAGCGGCCCGGGCACCAGTCCGATCCGGCTGTAGAAGCCGATGTTCTCGACGGTACGCGGCATGGTTTCCAGACCGATGGTGCGGGCACCCTGTGCCTTGAGCCAGTCGAGTCCCAACCGCACCATGGTCGAGCCCAGCCCTTCACCCTGCCGGTCGGGGCGCACGGCCAGCGGGCCCATCCATCCCTCGTGTCCGGACTGATGCACCATGTTGAACGCCACCATCTGCCCGTCGGCGTCGCGCCAGATCATCGCGCCGGCGCCGGCGTCCTCGAGGGCGTAGCGCCAGACGAGAGTGTTGAGGTGCGGCACGCGCACGCCGACGAGCCCGTCCCGGCCATAGCGATCGGTGAACGCGTCGGCGAAGACCCGGTTGAGCGGCTCGATGTCCCGGAGTGTCGGCCGGTCGGGCCCGCGGAAGCTGCGGTCAGGCCGCCACATCATGGTCTCCGAGCGGCTCGTCGCGCACGACCGCCACGCCCCGCGCGACGTCGAATCCCACCCGCACGACGCGGTCGAACCCCTCGCGCACCGAATCGACGTGGGTGATGAGAATGACCTGGGGGAACCGGTCAGCGAGACTCCGGAGCAGGTCGACTACGGCCACCCGCCGGTCTTCGTCGAGCGAGCCGAAGATTTCGTCCAGGATGAGGAGCGACAACGGCTGCCCCGCGCGCTCGGCGATCATCTGGCTGATGGCGAGGCGCAGCGCAAGATTGGCGACGTCCTCCTCGCCGCCGGAGATGACGGCCTTGGGGTCGCCGTCGTCCAGGAGCGTCGCGCCGTAGTCCTCGTCGAGCTCGAGGTCGGTGTAGCGGCCGTTGGTCAGATCCCGCAGGAAGCCGGAGGCCAGGTCGGAGAGATCCGGCCGCAGCGCGGCGTTGAGGTCGGTGCGAAGCTCGGTCAGTGCGCGGTCGAGCTCCTGGTGCAGCGCCAACTCGGCCCCCGCCGCCTGGGCCTCGCGCTCACGCTCGACACGTTCCGCCCGCCGGCGCACGGCAACCTCGACCGCCTCGGCCGCCGCGGCAGAGGCCCCGCGCGCACCGACGAGCGCCAGCTCGGTCTCCCGGCGGAGCCGCTCCGCGGCGGTCTCGGCCTCCCGCGCTTCCCGGTAGGTCTGCTCGGTGTAGGCAAGGGCGGCATGCTGCACCCGAAGGTCCCCTGCCCGCGCGGCGGCCGCGGCCCGTTCGGCGGTGGCGCCCTCCAGCTCGGCCGTCAACGCCACACTCCGGTCGCTCACTGCGCGGAGCCGCTCCGCCTGCAGGGCCAGCACACCGAGCTCACCGATCTCCGCCGCCACCGCCTTGTGGCGTTCCTGGTCATAGGCGCCCACCGCCTGCTCGAGCGCCGACGTGAGCTCGTCTACCCGGAGCCGCAGGCGTCGCTGTTCCTGCTCCAGCGCGCCAGGATCCTGCCTGAACGCGTCGAGACGTCCCGACTCGGCAATGGCCTCCCCCTGTTCCCGCTCGAGCGCCAGGCGGCGCCCGTCCAGCTCGGCGAGGTCCTTCGGCTCCGCCTGGAGCTGTTCGATCCGCTGCTTGTAGAAGTTGCCGTTGGAGACGACATCCTCCATCTGCCGGTCGAGCAGCCCCAACACCTTCTCGTATTCGGGGCCGAGTGGGCGCGCGCAGGTCGGGCAGACGCCCTCCCGTCCCGCCTGTACGATGCGGAGCCGCTGTTCCCTCAATTCCTGATACTGGTCGAGCAGCCCCTGACGTTTGGTCCTGGCGTCCTGCGCGTCTCGCACCCAGGCGGTGCGGGCCGTCTCGCCGTCGAGGGCGACCGCGGTGAGCGACGCGCGGACATCGTTCACCCGGGCCCGCGCCGCCTCGACCACGTCCGGCGCGGGCAGCCGCACGAGACGTTCCTCGACCGAGGCCATGTGCCGTCGCACGTCCTCGAGCTGCGCCAGGAGACCCTGCCGAGCGGCGTTCGCCTCGGCCTGCCGCTCGCACTGCTGCAGCGCTTCCCGGAGCGCCGGCAGCGGAGCGAGCCGACGGGCCACCTCCTCGAGATTCCGGCCCGCGACCGTGGCCTCCGCGGCCTGCCGCTCCAGTCGATCCATCCGCTCGGCCGCGGCCGAGACTTGATGATCGGCCACGCGGAGCTCGGCCTCGAGCGTGAGGGCCGTTTCGCGAAGCTGCTGCAGCTGCTCCCAGCGGGGACGGACTTCGGCCACCGCGGCCTCGGCCTTCTCCGCGGCACGGGTCGCCGCGGCTTCGGCGGCCCGCGCGACCACGACCCGGTCACGAGCGGCGGCTTCCGCCGTCTCCAACTCGGCGAGGTCGCCGAGGCCGGCTTGAAGCGTTTCGTGCCGGGCGCGAAGGGTGGAACGACGCTCCTTGAGGCGGTCCTGCGCGACGCGAAGGCGCTCGTAGCCCAGCACACGCGACAGGAACTGGGCCCGCTCCGGCGCCGACATCGCCGCCATCACGGCGAGCTCCTTCTGTCCGGTAAAGTAGGTATTGAAGAACTCGTCGCGCGTCATGCCCAGGAGACGGGTGACGCGGTCGGTCACCGCACCGAGCGAGTTGGCGATCGGTGCCGGATCGCCGTCCTGGTAGAGCTCGGCGCCGCTGAGGGTTCGGAGGATGCGGTAGCGATGCGGACCCAGCGAGAAATCCAGCTCCACCTCTACGCGCGCACGCGGAGGCGCGCCGCGGCGGCGGATCGAGTCGCGCGTGCCGCGGGCGGCCGGCATCCCGTACATCGCCCAGGCGATCGCCTCGAGGAGGGTCGTCTTCCCGGCCCCGTTGGGACCGATGATGCCGGTCAGGCCGGCGCCCAGCTCGAGGTCGGTGTGCTCGTGCTGGCGGAAGTTGCGCAGGCGGAGGCGATTGATCTGCATCAGGCTCCGGCCAAGTCGCGCTCGACGCCGTCGACCAGCGCGTCGCCGAGCCGGACGAACGCGTCCCGGTCGAGCTCGGCCGGAAGCGGGCGCCGCTCCAGGTAGGCGCGCACCAGCTCCGGCAGGGTCTGTCGCCGGCCGGGCGCGCCCACCCCGACGGTGCGGTGAAGCTCCGGGCGGCGCAAGTCGAGATGAAAGTGCAGGGCGAGCGCCTTGAGCGCGCGGATGCCGGCATGGTCCAGCTCACGCGCCACGTGACGCGGAATGTTCCAGACCCGTAGCCGCACGATCTTGTCGCCTGGGCCGCCCGGCACGGCCCGTACCCGCTCCGTGATGAGGGCGTCGATCGCGGCCGCCGGCAGCCCCTCGGCCTCGATCGGCGTCAGATCGAGGATGGACCGGGCGAGGGCGACCGGTCGGCGCTCGGTCGTTCCGCGCTCGAGGTCGACGAGGAGCCAGCCCTTCCCGCGCGAGCCGTGCTGCGCCTCGTCCATCAACTCGCCCCACAGATTGGGACCCACGTACTCGAGCGATCCGGCGTACCAGACGCGCGGCGCCAGCTCATGCGCCACATGATAATGTCCGAGAGCGACGTAGCTCCACTCGGAGGGGGCGAGGTCCTCGAGTGCCAGCAGCGCGCCGCCATATTCCGTCGCGCCACGATCGGGGGGAAAGATGCCTTCGATCTCGCCGTGAAGGAGCAGTACCCGGTACCGCTCGGGACCCTCCGGGCGGAGCGCGGGGCGGGCGGCTTCCACGAGCGCCTGGTGCGGCACGGCGAGGATGGACAGATCCAGCGCGGGATAGACGAGCCGTCGGGCCTCGTCGATGGCCACGTCGACCCCGAGCTCCTCGAAGAGCCGAAGGATCGATCCGGTCTCGGTGGACCGCGGCGTGTCGTGGTTCCCGGCGATGAGGATAACGGGCGCATCGGGGAGCGCCTCGCGCAGCCGCTGGAACTGACGAAAGGCGAAGACGATGGCGGCGTTGGTCGGGCGCACCGAGTGAAAGAGGTCGCCCGCGACGACGACGACGTCCGGACGCGCCTCGATGACGCCGTCCACCGTGCGGCGAAACGCCTGGGCAACGTCCGCCTCACGCTGGTTGGTGCCGGCGCTCGTCTGTCGGTGGTACTGTCGAAGGCCGAGGTGCGGATCGGCGATGTGGGCGAGCTTCACCCGTGAAATGTCTCGCCGCCGCGCGATTAATCAAGGAGTTGGGCCTCGGAGTCAGAATCCGTACCCGTCGTCGCCCCGCTTGACCGCCGGGATACCGCGGCGAGGTGCGGCCACCTCGCCGATCACCCGTCGCCCCAGGCAGGCGGTGAAGAAGGCGAGCGCATCGTCGGGCCGTTCGCGGCGGGTAACCCCGAGCGCGCGGCGCACGTCCTTCTCCCGCCGGCCGTCGATCAGCGCCCGGACGGCATCGGCGCTCACGCGACGGTCGAGGTGCCGGAGCTGCCGCGCCACCGCGTCGGCGAAGGGCAGCTCGGCGGCAGGCGGAAAGCGCTCGATCCCCTCGCGGCCGCCCAGTACCGCGGGGCGCGGAAACCGGACGAAGATCGGTTGCGTGAAGTGCGGGTGGCGGAGCATGAGCTCGCCCTTGGGGAGCGTGGCGAGCTTGATCCGCGTCGCGGGCGACAGCGTGGCGTAGCCCGGCATCGAGAGCTCGTCCATATCCATGCGCCCGAACACCGCGGTCCCGGCATTGCCCACCACCCGCCGCTGCACCTGGGAGCGGAACTGCTGGGCCGAAAAGAGGACGAGCCCGAGATAGCGGCCGCGCTCGGATAGATCGAGGAGCATCTTCCGCACGTAGGTGTCGGGGCCGTCGGCGGGTGCGTACTTGTTGAGCTCGTCCACGAACACCACGACGTGATCCACCCCCAGATCGCGCCGCTCGAGGCCCTCGCGCAGCTTCGAAACAATGCGGGCGAAGACCAGATCCTGAGCCAGCGGATCGAGCCCGGCGACATCCACGACGTGCACACTCCGGTCGGCGAAGCTGCCCCATGGCAGATCGTGGGCGACGCCGTCATCGGTGACGAGCCCCTTGGAGCGGGTGGAGATGTTGCTCAGCCGGTTCCGGATCTTCCGGATCGTGGCCAGGTGGTGCGTCCTCCAGACTTCCCCGCCCTTTCCGAGGGCCTCCATGAAATCGAAGATCGCCCGGAAGAACGCTTCGAGATCCGCGAAGCTTTGCACCTGGAACGGCTTGCCGCGCAACTGGTCGTCCCGGTACTCGCGTCCCACGACGCGCTCCGCGAGAAAGTCGATGAACGCGTCGGCCTTCGCGTCCACGTCGTCGCGATTGAGCACGACTTCGGCGTAGTCGAGCACCTCGCGGAGCCCCCACACCAGCGGACGGGTGTTGGCCGCCAGGGCTTCGTGGGTGCGAAGAGTGTTCAAGTTCACGCCGTCCCCCTTGAACGGCGCGTAGTACTGAACGTCGGCGAACGGGGTCGGCTCGAGCCCCAGTCGCGCGTACTGCCGCCGGTCCTCGTCGCCCAGCGCCGCGGGCTGGTCGAAGAAGCAGAGGTCGGGGCCTTTGACATTGAAGCAAAGTGCGGCCACGCTGCCCTTGTGGCGCGGGAAGGTCTGGAAGATGCTGCCGAGCAGGAACTCGACGGCGCTGGTCTTGGTGGCCAGACCCGACACGCCGGTGATGTTGAGGTGCGCGGCCTCGGGCCCAAGCAGGAAATCGCAATCGAGGTAGACGGGTGCTTCGAGGCCTCCGGCCGCATACAGGCCGATGGGAACACCGGTCGGACGCTCGCCGCCGGTGTAGGCGTCCATGCGGAGCGCGAGGACCACGTCCTGGTCGGTGGCCAGGCGGACCGCGCCCAGCGGCACCGGCTGGACCGGCTCCTCGGGGATCTGGCGGAGCACGGCCGCCGTGAACAGCCGGATCTCCGCGCGCTGGCTCGGCTCCAGGCCGGCGGCGGCGGGGTCGCCGTCGGCCCCCAGCACCGCATGCATGGGAGTGACGAGGTCCGAATACGCGAAGCCGTCGGTGACGACGCCGAAGACCACCCGGCCCGACTCCTCCACGCGAACGATGGCGCCGATGCCGATGGGGGTGTCGCGGGCGGTCCAGAAGTGGAACTGGTGCGGCGTGGACGGCTTGAGCTCGGTGGCGACCACACGGCCGAG
>JBBQDU010000141.1:0-6956 GCA_038320055.1 Gemmatimonadales bacterium
TTGTTGGTCAGGATGTACCCGTCGGCGGAGACGATGAACCCCGAGCCGCTGCCCTGCTCGATCTCGGGCTGCTGGCGGAAACGGGGCGAGAAGAACCGCTCCATCCCCGGCGGAATCCGCTGCGGCTGCTGTTTGGCCTGCTCGGTCCGCTGGGAGCGGATGTAGACCACGCTCGGCTTCACATGCTCCGCGACTGCGGCGAAGGCCTCGCTGAGATCCTGGAGCGGCCGGGCCGCCGGGATCGAGGGGGCGGGCACCTGCGCGATGGCCGAGGCCTGCCGCCCCTGCTCCTGCGCCGAGCTGCGGCTCGGCAGGTCGAGCAGGCCGGCAAACAGCAACCCCAGCGCGAACGCCAGGGCCACCAGGCCTCCGAACTTCAGCCAGTTCAACGAGCGTGCGGACATCGAGCGATCCTTCGGGATGGCGTGGCCAACGTGCTCCTATGGACTCCTTGAATAGTACCTAGATGTTCCGTCAGTTGTTTCCGGCGGGGACGGAACAGGGGGCATGCCGTGAGCGATGCCCCCTGACCGCCGAATGTGCCCTGCCGCGGGGGCCCGGAGGCCCCGCCGCTACTTCTTGTCGTCCACGATCTCGTAGTCGGCCTCGACCACGTCGTCCTGTGGTGGGGCGGCCGGCTCCTCCGGGGATGCACCGGAGGCCTGGTCGTCGCCGCCGGCCTGGCCCTGCGCGCTCTGGTAGAGCGACGCGCCCGCGGCCGAGTACGCCGCGTTGAGCTCGTCGAGTCCGGTTCGGATCGCGTCCTGCTCGCCGGTCCGGAGCGCTTGCCGGGCCGCCTCCAGCGCGGAATCCAGCCGGCTCTTGGCCTCGGCGGGCAGCCGGTCCACCCACTCCTTGCTGTCCTTGTCAACCCGGTAGACCAGGCTATCGAGTTGGTTGCGCGCCTCGATCGCCTCGCGGCGCTCCTTGTCCTCCTGCGAATGCTGCTCGGCCGCCTTCACCATCCGGTCGATCTCGGTGTCGCTCAGGCCGCTCGACGCCTCGATCCGGATTTTCTGCTCCTTGTTGGTCGCCTTGTCCTTGGCCGACACGTGCAGGATGCCGTTGGCGTCGATGTCGAACCCGACCTCGACCTGCGGCATGCCGCGCGGGGCGGGGGGGATGCCGGTGAGCTGGAACTTGCCGATGGTCCGGTTGTCCTGGGCCATCTGCCGCTCGCCCTGCAGCACGTGGATCTCGACCGTCGTCTGGTTGTCGTCCGCGGTCGAGAACGTCTCCGACTTCTTGGTCGGAATCGTCGTGTTCCGCGGGATGAGCACGGTGGTGACGCCGCCCAGCGTCTCGATGCCGAGCGAGAGCGGGGTGACGTCGAGCAGCAGCACGTCCTTGACCTCGCCGCCGAGCACGCCGCCCTGGATGGCCGCGCCGATCGCGACGACCTCGTCCGGATTGACCGACCGGTTGGGCTCCTTGCCGAAGAAGTCCTTGACGATCTGCTGGATCTTCGGGATTCTGGTCGAGCCGCCGACCAGGATGACCTCGTCGATCTGCTTGGGGTCGAGCCCGGCGTCCTTGAGCGCCTGTTGCATCGGCGGCAGCGTACGCTGGATGAGATCGTCCACCAGCTGCTCGAACTTGGCCCGAGTCAGGCTCATGTTCAGGTGCTTCGGACCGCTCTGGTCGGCCGTGATGAACGGCAGGTTGATGTCCGTCTGGGTCGTGCTCGAGAGCTCCATCTTGGCCTTCTCCGCCGCCTCCTTCAGGCGCTGAAGCGCCATCGCGTCCTTGGAGAGGTCGATGCCCTGGTCCTTCTTGAACTCGGTGACGAGCCAGTCGATGAGCCGCTGGTCGAAATCGTCGCCGCCGAGGTGGGTATCGCCGTTGGTGCTCTTGACCTCGAACACGCCCTCGGCGAGCTCCAGGACGGAGATGTCGTACGTGCCTCCGCCGAGGTCGAACACGGCGATCTTCTCTTCCTTCTTCTTGTCGAGACCGTAGGCCAGCGCCGCGGCCGTGGGCTCGTTGATGATGCGGAGGACCTCGAGGCCCGCGATCTTGCCGGCGTCCTTGGTGGCCTGCCGCTGGGCGTCGTTGAAGTACGCCGGCACGGTGATGACCGCCCGGTCGACGCTGGTGCCGAGGTAGTCTTCGGCGGTCTGCTTCATCTTCTGCAGGATCATCGCCGAAATCTCGGGCGGCGTGTAGCGCTTGCCGCCGATCTCGACCGAGGCGAGCCCGTTCTGGCCGTCCACCACCTTGTACGGCACCCGCTTGGACTCTTCGGTGATCTCGTTGAGGCGGCGGCCCATGAACCGCTTGATCGAGAAAATGGTCTGCTTGGGATTGGTGACCGCCTGGCGCTTGGCCACCTGACCCACGAGGCGCTCCGCATCCTTGGTGAACGCGACGACCGAGGGCGTGGTGCGTCCCCCCTCGGCGTTGGGGATGACGACGGGGTCGCCGCCCTCCATGACGGCCACGACCGAGTTGGTCGTGCCGAGGTCGATGCCGATGATCTTGGAAGCCATGTCGACTCCGATGAGTAACGAAAGGACTAGCGCCGGCCTGCCGTTCTGCCGGACGCGCCGATGATAACCCCCGCTTGAGCAAGTGGCATACCCGCGAAAGCTGCCAAAATGACGGGATTGCGGGCGCGTGACCCGGGTCACGACAGCCAATCGGCAGTCTGCGTATGATGGATCGTCAGTTGGCGGCGGAAAGTGACCAACCCGAGGAGGCGAATATGCTGTGGACGATCTTCGTGATCCTGCTGGTCCTGTGGTTGCTGGGAATAGTGACGTCCTATACCCTGGGCGGCTTCATCCATGTTCTGCTGGTGGTCGCGGTCGTGCTCGCCATCATGCAGCTGCTGCAGGGTCGCCGAGCCCTCTAGCGGGCTCGACAAAAGCGGGCTCGTAGGCTCGGGCTCGTAGGACGGGGGCGGACGGCTGGAGGGTGTCATCCCTACCGGCTTCCGCCCTTCTATATTGCGCCCATGTTCCCCTACCGCGACGACAACCCCACGCTTTCCACCCCCGTCGTCACGCTGTTGCTGATCGGCGCCAACGTCGCCGTCTGGATCCTGGTGCAGGGGATGGGAAGCGATCCCCTGCTGTCCCGGAGCGTCTGCGAACTGGGGCTCATTCCCGGCGAATATCTCGGACGAGTGCTCCCCGGCACCAGCGTCCCGCTGAGTCCGAACGAATCGTGCGTCCTCGGCGTGGGGCGGCACTGGTATACGCCGGTGACGTCCATGTTCCTGCACGGCGGCTGGTTCCACCTCATCGGCAACATGTGGTTTCTGTACATCTTCGGGAACAACGTCGAAGACTCGATGGGCCGCGCCCGGTACATGCTGTTCTATCTCCTCTGCGGCGTCGCGGCGGCCGCCACCCAGACCATCGTCAATCCGTCGAGCATCGTACCGATGGTCGGCGCGTCGGGGGCCATCAGCGGGGTGATGGGGGCGTACGTGATCCTCTATCCTCGCGTCCGCGTCCACATGCTGGTGGTGCTCTTCGTCTTCATCACGCGCATCGCCGTGCCGGCCTATCTCATGCTCGGCTACTGGTTCCTGCTGCAGTTGCTGGGCGGGACGGCGGCGCAGGGGGAGGGCGGCGTGGCGTTCTGGGCCCACGTCGGCGGGTTCGCGGCCGGCGCGGTGCTCATCGCGCTCTTCAAGAACGAGCGCCTGGTCGCCGAGCACCGCGCCCTGTCCCGCACCGTCTCGGGGCTGGGGTACCGGGAGCGGTAGTTGGCGCGGTCCGGTCATGGCGCCCGCCGTGCCACAACACGTATGTTCTCAGCCTATGCCCGACTCGCAGCCGCCCCTGATCGCGCCGTCCACTACCGCGCCGCTCGACATGCCGGTGGCCCCCCGGAATCCGGGGATGCCGCTGGAGCTCGACTGGGTGGAGGAGCTCCGCGTCAATCGAAGCGCGGTCGAGCGTCGCGCCGCCACCCTCCGCACCCGCCGAACCGTGAAGCGGGAATGGCAGGCGGCGTGGCTGCTGCGCGCCGTCACTCTGATGGACCTCACCACGCTGTCCGGCGACGATACGCCCGGCCGGGTCCGCCGCCTCTGCTCCAAGGCTCGCCGGCCGGTGCGCCAGGACCTGCTCGACGCCATGGGCGCCGCGCGGCTCCCGATCCGGGTCGGCGCGGTCTGCGTCTACCATGGCTTCGTGGAGACCGCGGTGGAGGCCCTCGAGGGCTCGGGGATCCCGGTGGCGGCCGTGTCCGCGGGGTTCCCCGCCGGCCTCTCGCCATTCGCGGAGCGGCTGGGTGAGATCCGCGCCTCGGTCGCCGCGGGCGCCGAGGAGATCGACGTCGTGATCACCCGGGCCCACGCGCTCACCGAGAACTGGCGCGCCCTCTACGACGAGGTGCGCGCCATGCGGGAGGCCTGCGGCGACGCGCACATCAAGACGATCCTGGCCACCGGCGAGCTCGGCACGCTCCGCACCGTGGCGCGCGCGAGCGTGGTCTGCATGATGGCGGGCGCCGACTTCATCAAGACTTCGACCGGCAAGGAAAGCGTGAACGCCACGCTCCCCGTCGGACTGGTGATGGCCCGCGCCATCCGCGACTATCGCGAGCGCACCGGTTACCTGGTCGGGCTCAAGCCCGCAGGCGGAATTCGGGCGGCCAGGGACGCGCTGGACTGGCTTGCCCTCATGAAGGAGGAGCTGGGCGACCGCTGGCTCCGTCCCGACCTGTTCCGCTTCGGCGCCAGCGCCCTGCTGACCGACATCGAGCGGCAGCTGGAACACTTCGTGACCGGGCGGTACTCGGCGGCGCATCGGCATCCCACGGGGTGAGGCGACCCCTCAGGCTCGAGGCTCCATGACATCCATTCCCGACATCTTCGGGACAATGGCGTACGGTCCCGCTCCCGAGGCCGTCGCGCCGGCGCACGCGTGGCTGGAGCAGCACGGCCGGACGTTCGGCCTGTTCATCGGCGGGGACTGGACCGATGGCGCCGGTGACGGCTTCGAGACGCTCAACCCGGGCACCGGACAGCCGCTGGCCCGACTGACGCAGGCCTCCTCGGCCGACGTGGACCGCGCCGTTCGCGCCGCGCGTGAGGCCCAGCCCGGCTGGGCGGCGCTGGGCGGCCACGGCCGGGCCCGGTACCTCTACGCCATCGCGCGGCAGATCCAGAAGCACAGCCGCCTGTTCGCCGTGCTGGAGTCGCTCGACAACGGGAAGCCGATCCGGGAATCGCGCGACATCGACATCCCCCTCGTTGCCCGGCATTTCTACTATCACGCCGGCTGGGCGCAGCTCATGGCGCAGGCGCTGCCGGGCCGCGAGCCGGTCGGCGTGATCGGGCAGATCATCCCGTGGAATTTCCCGCTTCTGATGCTGGCCTGGAAGATCGCGCCCGCGCTCGCGATGGGGAACACGGTCGTGCTCAAGCCCGCCGAATTCACCTCGCTCACCGCGCTCCGGTTCGCGGAGCTGTGCCGGGATCTCGGTCTGCCGCCGGTCGTCGTGAACATCGTCACCGGCGACGGGCGCGCCGGCGAGGCGCTGGTCGCCCACTCCGGCGTGGACAAGATCGCCTTCACCGGCTCGACCGAGGTCGGGCGGGCCATCCGGATCGCGACGGCGGGGAGCGGGAAGCGGCTGTCCCTGGAGCTGGGGGGCAAGTCGCCGTTTCTCGTCTTTCCCGATGCCGATCTCGACAGCGTGGTCGAGGGCGTGGTGGACGCGATCTGGTTCAACCAGGGCGAGGTCTGCTGCGCGGGCTCCCGCATCCTGGTCCAGGAGGGCGTGGCGGACCGGCTGGTGGCCAAGCTCAAGGCGCGCATGGAGACGCTCAGGGTCGGCGATCCGCTCGACAAGTCGGTGGACATGGGCGCGATCATCGCGCCGGTGCAACTCGAAAAGATCGAGGCACTGGTGCGGCGCGGGCAGGAGGAAGGCGCACGGCTCTGGCAGCCCTCGTGGAGCTGCCCGCGCGAGGGATGGTTTTATCCGCCGACGTTGTTCACCGAGGTCGCTCCGGCCGCGACGATCGCGCAAGTGGAGATTTTCGGGCCGGTCGTGGTGCTGATGACCTTCCGCACCCCCGCCGAGGCGGTCGAGCTGGCCAACGACACCCGGTACGGCCTCGCGGCGAGCGTCTGGACCGAGAATCTCAACCTGGCGCTGGACGTCGCGCCCCAGGTGAAGGCAGGCACGGTCTGGATCAACTGCACGAACGTGTTCGATGCGGCGAGCGGGTTCGGCGGCTATCGCGAGAGCGGGTTCGGACGCGAAGGGGGACGCGAGGGGCTCCGCGAATACGTGCGGTGGGCGGATGATGGAGAGGCCCCCCCGCCCGAAACGCGGCGCCAGCCAGACGGGGTGGCATCGGAGCCGCCTGTGTCGCCCCCGGCGCGCCCCGGTGACCGGACGGCCACAGTGCCCGCCATCGACCAAACGCCCGCACTGCCCGCCATCGACCGAACGCCCAAGCTGTACATCGGCGGCAAGCAGATGCGGCCCGACTCGGGGGCCAGCCTGCCGGTGCTCGACGCCGCGGGGCGGCCGCTCGGCGAGGTGGGCCACGGCAACCGGAAGGACGTGCGGAACGCCGTGGAGGCCGCCCACAAGGCGGGCGGCTGGGCACGCACCACGGCGCACAACCGCGCGCAGGTGCTGTACTACGTCGCGGAGAATCTGGCCGTGCGCGGCGAGGAGCTCGGGCGCCGGATCGCCGCGCTGAACGGCGACGCCGGCCTCGCGGCACGGGAGATCGCGCGCACGATCGAGCGCATCTACGCCTACGCCGCCTGGGCCGACAAGTTCGACGGGCTGGTGCACCATACGCCGTACCGGAACGTCACCCTCGCGATGCCCGAGCCGATCGGCGTAATGGGCGTGGTCTGTCCCGACGCGCCCGCTCTGCTCGGGTTCATCTCGACCGTGCTGCCGGCCATCGCGATGGGAAACACGGTGGTCGCGGTGCCCTCCTCCAGCGCGCCGCTTCTGGCAACCGATCTGTA
>JBBQDU010000142.1:0-6942 GCA_038320055.1 Gemmatimonadales bacterium
AGCATGTCGAGCCGTTTCGGGAGCCAGATGGTGGGGAAGGTCCCCGGCCCGCTCGACTAGTTCGGCGGGCTTTTTTGTTGCCTCGAGGTCACCTTCACTTCTTCGGCGGGAGAGACCATGAAGCGAGCGAACGTTCTCGGAGCTGCCCTCGTCGCCGCGAGCTCGCTCGCGGCCGCCACGTCCGCCGCCGCGCAGACGGTCGGCGCGGACCTCGGGCTGTTCAGTTCGTACGTGTGGCGCGGGCTCAGTCTCACCAACAAGCCGGTGGCGGAGCCGGACGTCTACGTGACCGTCCCGGTGGGTAACGCGTCGGTCACCGCAGGACTCTGGGCCAACATCGACCTCGGTAAGTACGACAACCTGAGCAAGGACATCAGTGAAAGCGGCGGCCTGTCGGCATTCAATTTCTCGGAGTTCGATCCGTGGCTGGAGGTCAGTTTTCCTGTTGGTAAGGCGACGCTTACCGGGGGAGCGACGGCGTACATCTACCCGAACAAGGTCAAGTCCGCGACCACCGTCCCGACCGCCGGCCTGCTGACAACCGCGTCCAACACCGTCGAGATCTACGGAAAGTTGGCGGTGGACGCGCTGCTCAGTCCGAAGCTCTCGGTCTACTACGACGTGGACAAGATCAAGGGACTCTACGCCGAGGGAAGCGTGTCGTATTCGATTCCTGCGAGCGAGAAGGTATCGGTGGTGTTAGGCGCATTGGCGGGAGTCAACACGGGGCAAGGGATCAACAGCGATCCGAACTCAGACGAGTCGTCCAACTTCGCGGATGACGGCTTCACACACCTCGATCTCTCGGCGGGCATTCCGGTCACCGCCGGCATTTTCTCCATCACGCCGGCCCTGCACTTGGTCATCAACGGGGACGACAACACCAAGGTTACGAAAGCGACCGTTGATCCTGTGACTGGTGACATTACTGGCAATTCCAAGGGTGCGAAGCTCTGGGGCGGCGTCACGATCAGCTGGTCCAAGGAATACGGCGCGGCGGCGGAAGTAGAGGAGGAGGCTCCCGGGAAGGCGGACGCGGAGACGACGAAGGCAGAGCAGTAGCCACCGCCAGGGTCACCCTGAGTCGAGCCAAGGGGGCATGCGTAGAGGCGTGCCCCCTTGGCTCCGCTCAGGGGGACAAGGTTCGCGCAACTTCTTTGATCGTATCCTCCAGCCGGTTCAGCATCTCCTGCAGCAGCGCCATCGGAATCCCGAGCGGCGGCTCGATCCGGATGACCTGCGCCCGGCTGTAGGTGCCCGCCACCAGCACGCCGCGCTTGAACAGCCCGGCGGCGACCTGCCAGCCGATCTCCTGCACCGGAAACTCCATCCCGATCAGCAGCCCCTTCCCGTGCGACTCCTTCAGCACCTGCGGATATTTCCGGCGCAGTCCCTCCAGCTCGCACAGCAGGAAGCCGCCCTTCTCGGCCGCCTGACCGGGGAGATCCTCCTCGAGCGTCACTTCGATCGCCGCGAGACCGGCGGCGCACGCCAGCGGGTTGCCGCCGAAGGTGGTCGAGTGGATGATCGGGTTCGGGATCATCACCTCCCACACCGTCGGGGTGGCGATGAACGCCGAGAGCGGCATCACGCCGCCGCCGATCGACTTGCCGAGGCACATGATGTCGGGGACGACGTCCCAGTGGTCCACCCCCCACAGCTTGCCCGTCCGGCCCATCCCGGTCTGGATCTCGTCGGCGATGAGCAGGGCGCCGAACTTCGTGCAGGCAGCGCGGGCGCGCGGGAGATAATCGTCCGGCGGCACCACGCCCCCCGCCTCGCCCTGCACCGGCTCGAGCACGACGCCCGCGATGTGGGTGCCGACCGCGTCGCAGCGCTCGAGCTCGTCCTCGAGCGCGCCGGCGTCGCCGTAGGGCACGAAGCGCACGTCCTGGAGCCCGCCCTGAAACGGCTCCCGAAACGATGCGTTCCCCATGAGCGACAGCGAGCCCATCGTCTTGCCGTGGAAGCCGCCGAGCGTCGAGATGAACGTATTGCGCCCGGTGTAGAGCCGCGCGAGCTTGATCGCGCCCTCGATGGCGTCGGTTCCGTTGTTGATGAAGAACGAGTTCTGCAGGTCGCCCGGCGTCACCTCGGCCAGCACCCGGGCCAGCGCCGCGCGCCACGGCTCGAGCAGCTCCTGGCTGTTGAGCGCCATGCGGCCCAGCTGGTCGGTCACCGCCTTGACGATCTTCGGATGGTTGACGCCGGCGCTGAAGATGCCGTACCCGCCCAGGCAGTCGATGTATTCGCGTCCCAGCAGGTCGCGAAGCATGGCGCCTTCACCGCTCCACTCCAGCGCCGCGAATTGGCCGGCCTGGGTCACCGACTTCCGGTAGGTGATGAACCCGCGATTGTAGTACCGCTCGTAGCTGTCCACCGTCTCCGCGATGAACGCCTGCTTCTCCTCGAGCCCCATTTCCCGTCCTCCCACCAACTCCAGGTACCGGGAGGTGTGCTGCAGTACTTCGGCGTTCGGCAATCGCAATTAATCGGCGCTCCTTTCGTGAGGGAACTCGACCGGGAAAACACTCGTGCCTCCAGCGTCCGCAGCCGGCGATGGGTGATCGCTCACCACCCGAGTCGGTCCCGGAATCTATAGTACCCCCCCACGAACGGGAGGAACCACGGCGTCCCGGCATAGCCTGGAATGACACGAAGCGGGGGCGTGAGCCGCGGCATCGGGCCCGCGCCGGCCAGCGCGTCGCCCATGCGGGTGCCCAACCAGGTCGCGAGGGCGACGCCGTGCCCGCCATACCCCAGCGCGTAGTGCACGCCCGCGAGCCGCCCCGCGTGCGGCATCTGGTCGAGCGTGAATGCCACCTGCCCGCCCCAGGCATACTCCACCGGCGCGCCGGCCAACTCCGGGAACACCTCCGCCATGGCGCGCGCGAGAATGCGGGCGCTCCGCGCCACCGGCGTAGGAGTGAACGCGGCGCGGCCCCCGAACACCATCCGCCCGTCGGGCGAGAGCCGGAAGTAGTACAGCAGATGCTTGGTGTCGCTCAACACCCGCCGTCCCGGCATCAACCGCGCGGCGAGCCCCGCCTCGAGTGGCGCGGTGGCGATGAGGTAGCTCCCGACCGGCACCACCCGGCGCCGGAGGCCCGGACTCGCCGCGTCGGTGTAGCCGTTGGTGGCGAGGAGCACCTCGCGCGCGCGGATCGTGCCGGCGGAGGTGGTTACGACATGCCCGCCGTCCGCCCGGTGGAGCCGCCGCACGCCGGCGCCCTCGACCAACCGGGCGCCCGCCCGCTCCGCCGCGCGCGCGAGGCCCTCGGCGAGCAGCGCGGGCTGCACCGAGCCCGCGCACGGATCGAGCAGCCCGCCGTGGTACCGCGCCGAACCGATCTCCACGCGCAGATCGCTCGCGCCTAGCACGGTCGTCTCGTGCCCCAGCTCCTCCCGCAGCCACAGCCGGGTCCGCCTCAGCGCCGCCAGGTGGCCGGGCCGCGCGGCCAGCACGACGGTGCCGCAGCGAGTGTAGCCGCAGTCGATGGCCTCCTCCGCCACCAGGGCCTCGAGCGCGCCGACGGCCTGCAGACTGAGATCGAACAGCCGCCGCGCCTCCGCCACGCCGCGCCGGCGCGCCAGCGACTCGACCTCGCGCTTGAAGCCGGGGAGCACGAACCCGCCGTTCCGGCTGCTGGCTCCCCACCCGATCGTGTGCCGCTCGAGGACCGTCACGTCCGCGCCCCGCCGCGCCAGTGCGCGGGCGGCGGCGAGGCCCGTGTAGCCGCCGCCGATGATCGCCACGTCGGTCCGCTCGGGCGGTTCCACCGCGCCGCGTCGCGCCGCGGGCGCCATGGCGGTCCACAGGCAGCGCTCGATCAGCAGTAGAGTCCTCCCGCCCGCACGCTCTCGCGGAAGACCGCCGTGTGGCAATCCACGTCTTCCTCGGTGACCGCGGGCGCGATCAACGCCATGTTGTGGAACGGCGTGAGCAGGATGCCGCGGTTGAGCGCGGCCAGGTGCATATACCGCTCGAGCTCGGGATCGACCGCCGCCGCGGCCTCGCCGCCGTTCCGCGGTGGCGATGGCCGGAACCAGTACTCCGCCCGGCAGCCGAGCCGCTTCACGATCCACGGCAGCTCTTCCTCCGCCACGACCGCCTCGACGCCGCGGGCGAATCGCTCGGCAAGCGGAATCGTCCGCCGGTAGCTGGCCTCGGTGAGAACGTGCTCCAGCGTGGCCCGCATGGCCGCGGTGGCCAGCGCGTTGGCAGCCAGCGTGCCGCCGATGCCGCCGGTGTCCGCGGTGTCGAGCCGGGTGCGTGCCCCGATCCGGTGCGCGACGCTCTCGCTGAAGCCGTAGACCGCCCCCGGCACGCCGCCGGCCACCGGCTTCCCCAGCGTGAGCATGTCGGGTTCGAGGCCATGGACGCGCGTGTATCCACCGGGTCCGGCGCAGATAGTGTGGGTCTCGTCGATCACGAGCAACGTGCCCGCGCGCCGGGTAGCGTCGCGCAGCGCCGCGTGAAAGCCGGGCTCCGGGTGCACGATGCCGACGTTGGTGAGCGCCGGCTCCGCCAGCACGCACGCCACGTCTCCGTGGGCGAGTGCCGCCTCGAGCGCTGGCAGGTCGTTGAACTCGACCACCCGCGTCGTGAGCGCAGGATCCACCGGCGGGCCGACGTTCCCCTCGCGCGCCACCAGCCGCCCCTCCCGGAGGGTGACGAACGTCTCGTCCACGGTGCCGTGGTAGCACCAGTTGAACACCAGGATCTTCGGCCGGCCGGTGATCTCCCGGGCCAGGCGGATGGCGGCGCGGTTGGCGTCGGTAGCGGTGACGGCGAACTGCCAGAAAGGAAGGCCGAACCGGCGGGCCAGCTCTTCGCCCACCCAGACGGCGTCCTCAGTGGGGAGCATGAAGGTGAAGCCGCGGCCCGCCTGCGCCCGCACCGCCTCGACGACGGGGGCGGGCGCGTGGCCCGTCATGGCCCCGGTGTCGCCCAGGCAGAGATCGAGGTAGCGATGGCCGTCCACATCGGTGAGGTGGGCGCCTTCGCCCTCGGCGACGAAGAGCGGGAAGCCGCCCGCCCAGCGCACCATCCATTGCATCGGCACGCCACCGAGCAGCGAGCGCGTGGCCTGCTCGTACAGCGCGCGCGACCGGGGATGCGCGTCGCGGAAGCGTCGCTCCTCCTCGCCGAGCAGCGCCGCGAGCCGCGCGCGGTCGAGGGTCACACCGGCGCCGGCGCCCGTCCCACGGCGGCCTCGAGCGCCGCCTCCATCACGTTGAGGCCTTCGTCGATCAGGGCGTCCTCCGCCGTGAGCGGCGCGAGCACCCGGATGGTGTTGCCGAACGTCCCCGACGACAGCAGCACGACCCCGCGCTCGAGCGCGGCGGCCACCAGCCGGCCGGCCAGCGCCTTGTCCGGCCGGCGGCTCTCGCGGTCGGTCACCAATTCCATGCCGACCATCGCGCCGAGGCCCCGGACGTCGCCGATGCAGGAAAATCGCTCGGCCCAGCCCCGGAACCGCGCCCGGATCCGGTCGCCGGTGCGCTCCGCGCGCTCCGGGATCCACTCGGCCTCCATCGCATCGATCACGGCGAGCGCCGCCGCGCAGGCGAGCGGATTGCCCCCGTACGTCCCGCCGAGCCCGCCGACCTGCGGCGCCTCCATGACGTCTGCGCGCCCGGTGACGGCCGCGAGCGGAAGGCCGCCGGCCAGCGACTTGGCGGTGGTGATGATGTCGGGCACGAGCCCGTAGTGTTCACAGGCGAAGAGCTTGCCGGTCCGGCCGAACCCGGTCTGGATCTCGTCGGCAATGAAGAGGATGTCGTGCTTCCGGGCGAACGACGCCAGCATCGCCACGTACTCCGGCGGCGCGGGCACGAAGCCCCCCTCGCCCAGCTCCAGTTCCATGATGACCGCCGCGACCGAGCCCGGATCGACCGTGGCAGCCAGCACGCGCTCGAGCCGGGCCTCGTCCGCCAGGCAGCATCGCCCGCCCACCGGCCCTTCCGCGCAGCGATAGCAGTAGGGGTAGGGAATGCGGTAGACTTCGGGCGCGAACGGCCCGAAGCCCTGCTTGTACGGCGTCACCTTCGAGGTGAGCGCCATCGCGAGGTTGGTGCGGCCGTGGAACCCGTGCTCGAAGCAGAGCACCGCCTGCCGGCCCGTGAAATACCGCGCCACCTTGACCGCGTTCTCCACGGCTTCGGCGCCGCTGTTGACGAAGAACGTCCGCTTGTCGTGGCTGCCGGGCGTCAGGCGGTTGAGCCGCTCGGCCAGCGCGACGTACGGCTCGTAGGTGGACACCGGGAAGCACACGTGCGCGAACCGGTCGAGCTGGGCGCGCACCGCCTCGACCACGCCCGGATGCCGGTGGCCCGTGTTCACCACGCCGATGCCGCCGCCGAAGTCGATGAGCCGGTTGCCGTCGGCATCGGTCAGCACGGCCCCCTCCGCGTGGACCACGGCGATCGGCGTCACCGCCGGCACCCCCCGCGGTACCGCCTTGGCGCGGCGGGCGAGGAGTGCCCGACTGTTGGGACCGGGGATCTCGGTCTGGAGGTGAATGGCGCGGGGCATGGGGCCTCGGACGGGTGTGCGCTGGCTGACTGGCGGTCGGGATCGACTGGACTCTACGATCGGATCTGGCGCTTCGCCACCCCCGCTTCCTTCTCCGGCGTCGGTTTCGGATGTAGCATTGATTCCGTAATCCCCCAGTCCAGTCGGCTTCATCCTCAAGGAGGGTCGTCCCATGACGTGGCGGCGTTCGAGGTTGCCCGGAGCCCTTGCCCTGACGCTGACGGCGCTCATGGCCGCGGGCTGTGGCGGAGGCGAAAAGCAGACGGCCGAGCCCGCGGCCAAGGTCACCAAGATCTCCATCACGCCGACCAGCGACGCGCGGGCGGACGCCGGCACCTATCTCGCGAAGCTGTGCCCCAAGCCGATCGGCGGCGAGCTCAACTTCATGGTCTGGGAGGGCTACA
>JBBQDU010000143.1:0-6939 GCA_038320055.1 Gemmatimonadales bacterium
TTGCCGAGGGCCGCCGACCGCCTGAGCGCGTCCTGCATCGCCCGGCGGACGACCTGGTACGGCTCGCTGTTGGGATGCGCCAGATTGTAGTGTCCGCGGTAGTAATGGCTCGGATACACCATCGGCAGGACCACGTCGGCACTGGTGACCAGGTCCTCCCACTGCTGCCCGATGCCCATGTCCCCGGTGGCGCTGGTGGTCAGGCCGAACACGTCGATCGTGAAGGGGACGCCCAGCTTCCGGGTGCGGTCGCCGATCAGCTTGAGGTTCCGGGTGACGCCCTGGCGCTTGGTCTCTCCCGGCCGGCGGCCGGCGAAGACCGCCAGGGCCAGGCGGCTCTCGGGCTCGTCGGGGAAGCGGACGTAGTCGTACTGCACCTCCGCGAAGCCCATCCGGACGGCCTCCGCCGCGAGTTGCGCGGCATAGACCCACACCGAGTCGTTGAACGCGTCCACCCAGGCGAAGTCCAGACGATCGCGCCAGAGGCCGCCATCGACGTGCCGCACCGACCATTCCGGCTTACGGGCGGCCAGCAGCGGATCCTTGGCCACCACGATGCGCGCGATCGGATGGATGCCGTGCTCGCGCATGACGCGCAGGCGCTCGCGCACGTCACGGGCGCGGAGCTGGCTGTTGGCGCCGATCGCGATCGCGGTCGGCACGTCCGAGCGATAGGTGAGGTAGCCGGTATCGTCCTTCACGTCCACGACGAACGCGTTGATCTCGGTGCGGTCGGCAAGCCCGACCAGCTCCTCGAACCGCCGTCCCCCGAACGCCCAGGCGTTGACGTAGATGGCCCGCACCGGGCTGGGCGGCCGTGACAGCGGAGGCGCCGGCCAGCGCGCGGGCGGGGTGACGGCAGGGATGGCGAACAGTGAATCCGGAAGTGCCGGGGCGGGCGGCAACTCGTCGCCCCACCGGGGAGTCTGCTGGGCGGAAAGCGAGGCTACCTGCAGAACGACGGCCAGACCAGCGAGAGCGAGTGCGCGGCGCATGGACCCAGATGTGTGTGGGGCAAGATGATGGAGCAGCAGCCAAGGTGCTGCTCCATCGCCCGTCGCAAATCAGGGGCCGGACGTGACCGGTCGAACCTCCACCCGCCGATTGGCCGCGCGCCCGGTTGGCGTGGTGTCGGGAGTGAGCGGAACCGAGGAGCCGTAGCCGCGAGCCACGATTCGCTGATAGCTGATGCCCTTGACCACCAGGTAGTCGCGGACCGCCTCCGCCTGCAGTGAGGTGATCCGCAGGTTCTCCGCCGCGGTGCCGGCGTTGTCGGTGTGCGCGCCGATCTCGATCACCGCCTCGGGCTGCGCCCGGAGCAGATCGGCCACGGAGTCGAGCGCCACATACGTCGATCCTTGCAGCCGCGCCGTCCCCGGAACGAAAGCGACGCCCGGCACTACCCCCGCGGTGATGGGTCCACCCGCCTTGGGCGTCCGGGACGGGACCGTGACGTTGGGACGCTGGAGCGGCCGGCCCAGAGTGTCCGGCTGGGTCTTGGGCGGGGCCTGGCCGGCGCTGGGGCGCGGCGCCGGCTGCTGGGCCGGAGGAGGCTCCGCCGCCGGGGGCTGGGCGGACGGGGCGGGACGCGTGGGAGTCTGGCCCTGGCCGCACCCGCTGGCATTGACCGCGGTGCCCGTGGGGGTCCGGGGGCAGCGGTCGAGGCCGTCGAGGACTCCGTCGCCATCCTCGTCACCGGGACAGCCGAGCGCGTCCACGGTCGCGCCGCGCGGCGTGTCGGAGCAGCGATCGAGCCCGTCCGGGATCTGGTCGCCGTCGCTGTCCTTGGGGCAGCCGCGCGGATCGACCAGGACGCCCGCCGGCGTGTCCGGGCACCGGTCGAGACCGTCGGGAATGTTGTCGCCGTCCGAGTCCTTCGAGCAGCCGCGCGCATCCACCGCCGCGCCCGCCACCGTGGACGGGCAGCGGTCGACGCCGTCCGGCACGCCATCGTTGTCCCCATCGCTCGGGCAGCCGCGGCCGTCCACGCTCGCGCCGGGCGGCGTGTCGGTGCAGCGGTCGCGGTTGTCGAGGACCCCATCGCCGTCGGCGTCCTGAATCGGCTTGCTGCCCAGCATGACGCTCACTCCCACACTGGCCCCGTAGTTGACGAGCGAGCGCGGCTGGATCGACCCGCGGCCGGCACTCCGATTCCGCAGCAACATCCCGTCGGTACGGATCAGAATGGTAGGCGTGAGGCCGATGCGGAACCCCGCGCCCGCGAGGAGCGCGCCGCTGGAGCCGCACGCCAGATTGCCGGCGCCGGTCGAATTGGTGGGACAGGCGCTGCCGTACTTGGTCGTCCCGAGGCCCGCCTTGAGGAACACCGAGCTCGACGCGCCGGTGAGGAAATTGTACAGGGCCGACACCCCCACGTTCCGGACGCTCACGGAGCTGCTGCTGCCGTCGGGCGTGGGCGAGGCAAACATCCCCTCGGCCTCCAGCGAGAAGTTGAGCGGCAGCCAGACGCCCAGCCGGCCGACTCCGCCGGCGGCTCCCCCGAGGCCGAGCTCGCCGTCGAAGGACTGGTAGGCGCCGGCGGCGCCGAGCTCGACGAGGTACTTGCGCTGCTGCGCGGCGGCAGGGTGCGCAGAGGTCACCAGCAGGGCGAGGCCGGCCAGGAGCCGAAGCCCCCCGGCCCAGCCCCTGACGGGGCGTTGGTAGGTTCCCATGGATCAAATAGATACGATTCCCGGGGTGGCCTGACAAGGAGCCCCGTCACCTGGGGCGGTCCGCCCTTGGCTTCGCTCCGCGGGAGCGCTACGATTCCCACGGCCCTGACCCGATCCAGAGGAGTGGTGCGTGCGCGTCATCATCGAGTACTGCGTCGTCTGAAACTATGAGCCTCGAGCCACCGGTCTGGCGGCAGAGCTTGCGCAACACGTGTCCGACGCCGACGTCCGGCTGGTGCCCTCGTCCGGCGGCGTCTTCGAAGTCACCGTGGACGGCAACCTCATCTTCTCCAAGAAGGCCCTTCGGCGCCACGCGGAACCGGGGGAGATCCTGCAGCTGATTACGCGCCCCGGCTGACATGCGGATCGCCATCTCCACCGGCGGTGGTGACGCCCCCGGGCTGAACGCGGTCATCCGCGCCGTGGTCCTGTCGGCGCACGGCCGGGGCTGGAAGTCCTACGGCATCCAGCGCGGCTACGAGGGGCTGCTCTCGTTCAACGGCGTCGTGCCGCTCGGTCCCGCGGAGGTGCGCGGGATCACCCACCTCGGCGGCACCATCTTGGGCACCACCAACCGGGGTAATCCCTTTCGCTACGTCATGCGGGACGAACAGGGCGAGGAGTACGAGCGCGACCGCTCGGACGACCTCGTGGCCGCTTTCCAGGCGAGCGGGTTCGACGCGCTGGTGTCGATCGGCGGCGACGGCAGCCTCCAGATCTCGCATGATCTCTGGCGGAAGGGTCTGCCCGTCGTGTGCGTCCCCAAGACCATCGACAACGACGTGAGCGGGACGCAGCGGACGTTCGGCTTCGACACGGCGGTCAGCACCGCCACCGAGGCCCTGGACAAGCTCCACTCCACCGCGGAGAGCCACGATCGCGTGCTCGTGGTGGAATTGATGGGGCGCTATGCGGGTTGGATCGCCCTGTACAGCGGGCTCTCGGGCAGCGCGGATGTCATCCTGATTCCGGAGATCCCGTTCGACATCGAGAAGGTCTGCGAGAAGATCCGGCGCCGGGAAGCTGCGGGCCGTCATTTCAGCATCGTGGTGGTGGCGGAGGGCGCTCGGCCGCGCGACGGCACCGTGGAACTGCTCGAGCGTCGGGGGGTGGGGACGGTCGACCGGCTAGGCGGCATCGCCAGCAAGGTGGCGGGTACCATCGAGCACCACACGCGAAAGGAGACGCGGACGCTCGTCCTTGGGCACCTCCAGCGCGGTGGCACGCCAACCACCTACGACCGCCTGTTGGCGCTTCGCTTCGGGTCCGCCGCGGTGCGGGCCATCGGCGACCGGGCGTTCGGCACCATGGTGGGCCTCAACGGGCCGGACATCACCCGCGTCCCGCTCGAGAACGTGGTCGGACGCTCGAAGAACGTCCCGCTCGACTCGGACACCATCCGGACGGCCCGCGACCTGGGAATCAGCCTGGGTGACTGAGCTCGCCTATCCGCCGACGCGCACCGACGAGACGATCGAGGTCCTGCACGGCGAGACGGTGGCCGATCCGTACCGCTGGCTGGAGCGTGGGGACGATCCGGACACGCGTGCGTGGACCGAGCGCCAGAACGCGCTCACCGAGGAGTACCTCGACGGCGTGCCGGGGCGCGAGCGGATTCGCCGGCGGCTCGACGAGCTCCTGGCCATCGGCGCCATCAGCGTTCCCACCCCCGCCCACGGCCGCTACTTCTACCAGCGGCGCGAGGGGCGGCAGAACCAGCCCGTGCTGTACGTGCGGGACGGCGTCGCGGGCGAGGACCGGGCGGCCGTCGACCCGAACGCGCTCGATCCCGCCGGTACCACGGCACTCGACTGGTTCTTCCCGAGCGACGACGGGCACCTGCTGGCCTACGGGCTCTCCGAGAACGGCAGCGAGCAGAGCGTGCTCCACGTGTTGGACGTGGCGAGGAACGTCCACCTCCCGGACCGGATCCCCCGCACCCGGTCGGCCGATCTGGCGTGGCTTCCCGACGCTTCCGGGTTCTACTACACCCGCTACCCCGCACCGGGCGACGTGGCCGAAGGGGAGGAGCACTACCACCGGGCGGTCTACTACCACGCGCTGGGCACCGATCCCGCCGCAGATCCGCTGATCTACCAGCCCGCCAGGAAGGAATATTGGCCGGGGGTCAGCCTCTCGCCCGATGGGCGCTGGCTGCTCATCGGCGTTGCCCGGACGTTCGACCAGACGGACCTGTACCTCGGCGATCGGGCGGCCGCCGGGTCCCCCGCACCGCCCTTGGTCGCCGTGGCGGAGCAGCTGGCGGCCTCGTTCGACGGCGAGATCGTGCGCGACCGCCTGTGGCTCCGCACCAATCTCGACGCGCCCACCTACCGGCTGTACGAGGTGGATCCCGAGCGACCCGAGCGCGGCGGCTGGCGGGAGGTGGTGCCCCCGCGCCAGGACGCCGTGCTCGAGGGCGCGCGCGTGGTGGGCGACCACCTCGTGCTAAGCTATCTGGAGCGCGCCTCATCCCGGCTTCGGCTGGCCTGTCTGGACGGACGGATCCGGCGCGAGGTGGCGCTGCCGATGCTGGGGAGCCTGTTTGGTGCCGGCAGCGAGTGGGACGGGCGCGAGCTGTTCTTCGGCTTCTCCTCGTACACGGTGCCGCCGACGATCTATCGCCTCGACCTGGACCGCGACGAACAGACGCTCTGGCGCCGGGTCGAGGCGGACGTGGATCCGGAGCGGTTCGAGGTGCGTCAAGTGAGCGTCGAGTCCCGCGACGGCACGCCGGTGACCATGTTCCTCGTGCACCCGCGGGGCCTGGTCCCGAGCGGCGACGTGGCGACCTATCTGACCGGCTACGGCGGGTTCAACATCAGCATGACCCCGGCGTTCTCCCGCTCGCTGCTCCTGTGGCTGGAGCACGGCGGCATCGTGGCGATTCCAAACATCCGCGGCGGCGGGGAATACGGCGAGTCCTGGCACCAGGACGGCATGCTCGGGCGGAAGCAGAACAGCTTCGACGACTTCGTGGCGGCGGCGGAGTGGCTGGTCCGGGAGGGGTATACCCGGCCCGACCGGCTGGCGGTGGCGGGTGGGTCCAACGGCGGGCTGCTGATGGGCGCGGTGCTGACGCAGCGGCCGGATCTCTTCCGGGCGGTGGTGGTGCAGGTGCCGCTCCTCGACATGCTGCGGTACCACCGATTCCTGATCGCGCGGCTGTGGATCCCCGAGTACGGCTCGCCGGACGAGCCCGAGGAATTCGCGTGGCTCCGTGCCTATTCGCCGTACCACCACGTACGGCCGGGCACCGCGTATCCGGCGGTGCTCCTGGCGACCGCGGAGAGCGATACCCGGGTCGATCCGATGCACGCGCGGAAGATGACGGCACGGCTGCAGGCCGCGACGGCATCCGGGCGGCCGGTCCTGCTCCGCCTCGAGGCGCGGGCGGGGCACGGGGCGGGGAAGCCGCTGTCGAAGGTGCTCGACGAGCTGACCGACACGTGGACCTTTGTGTTTTCGGAAGTAGGGGTCGAGGTTTAGCGATGGACACCGAACCGAGGAGCCAGTCCTGATGGCCTATCCGTCACACCCCGCCGCCAGCATGTCGCATCCCGACCGGTGGCTCGCCCTGCTGCGCATCGTCGTCGGGCTGTATTTCGCGAAGGCGGTGTACACCAAGCTGGGGCTCGTAATGGTGGGCGGGGTACTGCCGGTGCCGGGCGCCTCGGCGCGGTGGGTCACGGTGATGCCCAGCATCGTCACGAAGCAGGCATCGGAGAATCCGATTCTCTTCTACAAGCACTTCCTCGAGAACACGGTCCTGACCCACAGCGGGACCTTCGCCCATTTGACGGCGCTCGGCGAGGCCATCACCGGCATCGGACTCACGCTCGGGCTGCTCACGGGCGCGGCCTCGCTCGTTGGCCTCCTGCTGGTGATTAACTACGGCCTGGCCACGCAATGGATGTCCCCGGGCCAGCAGGGCTTTCACATCGTGCTGTTCACCCTGATGCTGGCCTTCTTCCTGAGCCGCGCGGGCCGTACCTGGGGGCTCGACGCCCGCCTCTGGCGCGATCGGCCGGGCTCGATCTTCGCGCGGCGGCCGTTTTCGTAGGCTCGGGCCTCGCGCCCCGGCCGACATGGCCGGGGCGGGCTTCAGCGCAGGACCGGAGCCGACCGCATCCCGCCCACCACTCCGTCCGCTTCGCAGTGCGCGTCCCGCGCACTGTACACCACGCAGAACACCCCGTCGGCCTTCCAGCGCTCGTACCACTGCCGCATGATCCCCCGATCCTGCGCGGAGAACCGCTTCGAGGGC
>JBBQDU010000144.1:0-6901 GCA_038320055.1 Gemmatimonadales bacterium
TAGATGTTGCTCCTACTTTGCCGGAAGGGCACATGCTCCGCTGCCACCACCTGGTTCCCGCTCTCCTCGCGCTGATCGCCGGCTGCGGCGGAAGTGATCCGGTCGAGCCGCCCACCGGCAGCCTGGCGGTCGCGGTGACCGGCTTGCCGGCCGGCGTCGCGTCGGACGTCACGGTCACTGGTCCCGGCGGCTACACGCATGCGATCGTCGGGTCGGAGACGCTGCCGGGTCTGGCCCCGGGCAGCTACACGGTCACGGCTCAGACCGTCGCGGCCGATGGCCAGGCCTACCAACCCTCGCAGTCCAGCCAGAGCGTCACCGTGGCGGACGGCTCAACGCCGGCGTCGGCTCAGGTCCAGTACGGCCTCGTCGGGGGGAGTCTCACGGTCAGCATTGCCGGGCTGCCGCCTAGTGCATCAGCGGCGGCTTCGGTCGCCGGACCCGGCGGCTACACCCAACCCGTCACGGCCACCACGACGCTGACCAATCTGGCCGCGGGTGGCTATACCATCACGGCGCAGAGCGTCGCGTCCGGCGGTGTTCAGTACACTCCCAGCCCGGCGTCGCAGACCGCCAACCTCGTGGCCGGCCGGAGCACCTCGACGGCCGTCAGCTACACGCCGGCATCGTCCGCGGGCTTCAACCTTCGCATCGACGGGCTCTACCTCACGCAGAGCGTCCAGACCTACGACGGCAGCGTCCCTCTGGTGAAGGACCGGGACGGTTACCTCCGTGTCTTCGTGACTGCTACCCAGACGAACCTCGCCACGCCCACGGTGCGGGTGCGGTTCTTCAGCAACGGGGTGCAGGTGTCGGAATCGATGATCTCGGCCCCGGGAGTATCCGTACCGCAGTCTCCGAACGAGGGGAATCTGAGCTCCTCCTGGAACCTGCCGGTTCCCAAGGCATTGATTCAGCCCAATCTCTCGATCCTGGCCGAAGTCGATACCCCCAATGCTGTCGTGGAAGCGGACGAGACCGACAATGCCTTTCCGGCGTCCGGGACGCCGCTTGCCATGGACGTCCGCACCGCTTCGACGTTCAGTGTGCGGATGGTGCCGATCATTCAGAGCGCCAACGGGCGGATCGGGAACGTCACCAACGTCAACAAGGATGGGTTCCTCACCGCCACCATGCGGCTCCATCCCCTCGCGAATTACGACGTCGACTTGCGGGCCCCCTATACGACCAACGCGCCGGTGGTGGACAAGGACAACGCCAACAACGCGTGGACGACCATCCTCAGCCAGCTCGACGCGATCCGCACGGCCGACGGGAGCGCACGCTACTATTACGGGGTGCTCAATCCTCCCTACAACAGCGGCGTGGCCGGCATCGGCTACATCAGCGGCAAGACGGCGCTCGGTTGGGACAAGGGCGGGGCGGACCATGTGGCGGCGCACGAGTGGGGGCACAATTGGGGGCGCAGGCATGCGCCGTGCGGCGGGGCCGGCAATCCCGATACGAATTATCCGTATGCGGATGGCTCCATCGGGGTGTATGGTCTGGACGTGGCGGCGCGCACGCTCAAGCCGCCAACCTCGACCGATCTCATGGGCTACTGCAGCAACGAGTGGATCAGTGCCTACACCTACACGGGGGTGCTGAACTTTCGCGATGCCCAGGCCAGTGTGGCCCCGGCCTTCGCGCAGGCCATGCAGCCCTGTCTCCTGGTCTGGGGGCGCATCGTGGACGGTCAGCCGGTGCTGGAGCCCGCCTTTCAGATCATCACCCGGCCGAGCCTGCCCCGGCGCCCCGGCGCCTACAGCGTGGAGGGGCGCGCGGCCGATGGCTCGCGGCTGTTCCAGTTGAGCTTCACCCCCGAGGAGGTGGCCGATGATCCGCGAGGCGGCCGGCACTTCGCCTTCGCGGTGCCGATCCAGCCCGATCGCGCGGCCCGGCTGAACGAGATGCGCCTGAGCGTACCCGGCCGCCCCGCGGTCTCCGTCCGGTCCGCGAGTGACGCGGCAGGTGGGCCCGCCGTGCTCGATGTCCGAACGACCCGCCTCGGACCGGGCCGCGTGTCGGTGCAGTGGAACTCGGCGGCCCATCCGATGGTGATGGTACGGGATCCGGCCACTGGCCAGGTGCTCTCCTTCGCGGAGGGGGGCCAGGCGGAGGTAGCCACCGATCGAAACGATCTCGAGGTTCAGCTCTCCAACGGGGTCGGCGGTCGGTCGATGCGCATCGCGGTGCCGGCCCGGTGAGGCACCTGCCGGCGGTGATGCCTGGAGGGATCGTCCCCGCCACGCTCGTCATCGGCTGGCTCGCGGCGGCGTGTGCCCGTCCCGCGCCGCCGGTCCCTGAAACCGACGCGGGGCCATCGCGGAACGCCGCGGCCGCCGACCGAAGCGTCTCGCTCGAGCGCGGCCCGTGTTTCGGAACCTGTCCGGTCTACCTGGTGACGGTGGACGGAGCGGGCAACGTCCGGTTCGAGGGCAGGCGGTTCGTGGCCGATACCGGCATCTCCACCGGCACGGTCCCTCGCGCCCGAGTGGACAGCCTCTTCGCCGAGGTGGACGCGTCGGGATACTTCACGCTGGCCGACCGCTACGGCGCGGGCGAGCCAGGCTGCGAGCGCTACGCGACCGATCTCCCCACCATCACCACCGAGGTCCGGCTCGGAGACCGGGTCAAGCGGGTGGAGCACGATCGCGGCTGCGCGGACGTGCCGGAGATGTTGTCGGCGCTCGAGACTCGAATCGATGCAGTGGCGGACGTAGGGAGGTGGATCGGTCGCTAGCGCAGGGCTTACCGCACGTTTCCCGGATCCAGCCGGTCCCGCACCGCATCGCCCAGCAGCGTCGCCGCAACCACCACCAGCACGAGAGCCACGCCCGGCGCCGCCGCCACCCACGGCGCGTTGATGAGCGTGTCCCGGCCCGACGCGATCAGATTGCCCCAGGAGGGTGTCGGCGGCTGGACGCCCAACCCGAGGAACGAGAGCCCGGCCTCCAGCAGGATCGCGTTCCCCAGTCCCAGGGCCGACGCCACGATGACCGGTGTGAGCGCATTGGGGAGAATGTGTCGCACCAGGATCCTCAGCTTCGGAACGCCGAGCCCCACCGCGGATTCCACGAACGGGCGGACCGACAGCGCGCGGGTCTCCGCATAGGTCAGGCGCGCGATCGTCATCCACCCCGTGAACCCCAGGACCAGGATCACCAGGCCCGCGCTCGGCTGCCAGAGCGACGCGAGGAGCAGGAGGAGCACCACCCGCGGCAGCGCCAGCGCGAAGTCGGTGAAGCCGAGGAGCCCGAGCCCGAGCCAGCCGCGCCAGAATCCGGCCGCCGCTCCGACCGCGACGCCGATGACGCCCGACAGCAACACGGCCAGCGTGCCCACGCCCAGCGAAATCCGTCCGCCATATACCATTCGGGCCCAGACGTCTCGGCCGAACCGGTCGGTGCCGAGCAGGTGGAAGGCACCGAACGGGTCGGTGGCGAGCGGCGGAAGAAAGCGCGTCGCCACGACGTCGTGCTGGGCGATCGGATCACCGGCCAGGAGCGGCGCGAGGAGCGCGGCGAGGGCGGCGAGCGTCAGCAGGCCGGCGCCGACCGCGGCGCGGCGATCGCCGAACAGCCGGCGGGCTTCACCCCGCATCAGAGGCGACCTTCCGGGGCGCGCTCATCTCGCTCGCGGATCCACCCAGCTCACGAGCAGTTCCGCGAGCAGGTTGCCGAGCACCACGAGCACGGCGCTGACAGCGGTGGCGGCCATGACCACGGGGTAGTCGCGCGCCTGCACCGCCTCGACCAGAATCCGTCCCACGCCGGGCCACGCGAAGATCGCCTCGATGAACACCGCGCCGGAGAACAGGGCGGGAAGCGACAGGCCCAGGAGAGTGACCACCGGGACGAGGGCATTCCTCAGCACGTGGCCGAGCGTCACGCGCGTCTCGGACAAGCCCTTCGACCGCGCCACCGTCACGTAGGGCGCGCCCGCCACGTCGAGCATTGCGCCTCGCACGAAGCGCGCGGTGCCGCCGATCCCGACCAGCGTCAGCGTGGCCAGTGGAAGCGCGAGATGGCGGAGCTGGTCGGCCACGCGCGCGCCGGGGGGCAGGAAGTCGGCATCGAAGCCGGCGGCGCCGAACGCCGGCAGCCAGCGCAGGTGATAGGTGAACGCCATCACCAGCATGAGGCCGAGCCAGTAGCCCGGCAGCGCGAACAGGGTGACGGTGGCCACCGAGAGCGCCGTGTCCAGGCGTCCGCCGCGCGCGGCCTGCAGCACGCCGATGCCGATGCCGATGAGGTAGCTCAGGACCAGAGAGATCCCGACCAACCGAACCGTCGCCGGCCACGCCTGGCCCAGCATGCGCCGGACGGGTCGGCCCGTGGCGATGCTCGTGCCCCAATCGCCGCGCGCGAACCGCGTGAGCCAGGTGGCGTACTGTTCGGCGACCGGCCGGTCGAGGCCGAGCGCGTGGCGCTGCGCCTCGAGCTGCGCCGGTGTCGCCGCCGGGCCCACCAGGAGCAGCGCCGGGTCCCCCGGGGCGAGCCGGAGCAGGACGAACATCAGCGTCACCACCCCGAGCACCACCCCGAGGCCGCTGGCGGCGCGGCGAAGGATCGGAAGCATGCGAGGGAATCTCCCCGGCTCCCGTCCGCGGCGCCAGCGGTGTTTACTTTTCGCGGTGCCCCGTCGCCTTCCCGTCCTGGTGCTCGCCTTCGCCGCGCTCGCCGGCTGCCAGCCCACCGCGGCGCGGCGCGGGGCGACCGTGTTGTTCGCGTCCGGCGCCGACCTGCAGAGCATCAACCCGCTCCTGACGCTGCATCCGCTGGCCCGGCAGGTCCAGCGCTATGTGTTGCTCACGACGCTGGCGCGCTACGACTCGGCGCTCGTCGCGCGGCCGTATCTCGCCCGCGCGTGGGGGTGGTCACCCGACCGGCGCACGCTGACGCTGCATCTTGCGGCCGGCGTCCGCTGGCACGACGGTGTGCCCACCACCGCGCGCGACGTCCGCTGGACGCTCGACGCCGCGCGCGATCCGGCCGTCGGGTACCCGCGCGCCGCGGAGCTCGCGAGCCTCGACCGGGTGACGGCGCCGGACGATTCGACCGTCACGCTCGCCTTCCGCGTCGTGCCGGCACGCTTTCCCGACGTGCTCACCGACCTCGCGATCCTTCCCGCCCACCTGCTCGACACCGTCCCACGGGCCCGTCTCCGGCAGGCCGCGTGGAACGAGGCGCCGGTGGGCAACGGGCCGTTCCGGTTCGTGGCGCACGAGCCGAATCGTCGCTGGGTCTTCGCCGCCAACGCCGATTTCCCGGCCGCGCTCGGCGGGCGGCCCCGACTGGACCGCTTGATCGTCGTCGTGGTGGACGAGCCTGCCACCAAGCTCGCGGCGCTGACGGCGGGCGAGCTCGACTTCGCCGGCATCCAGCCCGCCCACGCCGCCTTCGTGGCGCGCGATCCCGGGCTCGCCATCGTGAGCTACCCGCTCCTGCTCACCTACGGCATCGCGCTCAACACGCGCCACCCCCCGTTCGATGCCCTGGCGGCGCGACGGCGGCTCGACGCGGCCATCGACCGCGAGGAGATCGTGCAAGGCTATCTCTATGGCTTCGGCACGCCCGCTCGCGAGCCGGTGCCGCCGGATCTCCCCGGCTATGTTCCGGTCGCCGGCGGGGTGAGCGGCCGCGTCGCCGGTGATCCCAGCGCCGCCCCGATGCGATTCGAGCTGCTCACGGTTGGCAGCGGGGAGGCGCCGCTCGAGCAGATGGTGCAGGCGCAGCTCCGGACGTCGGGCATCGACGTTGCCATCCGGCAGCTCGAGCTGTCGGCGTTCCTCGCGCGGGTCTACGGCACGGGGCACGATTTCGACGCCGCGGTGCTGGGCGTGCCGGGCGACGCCGGGCTCGCCTATCTGGGAGGGCTCGGCGCGCTCGCGGGCGTGTCACTACCCGCGGATGCGGCGGCGGCGCAGCGCGTGTTCGCCGACTCGCTGCCCATGGTCGTGCTCTATCATGCGCGGGGGTTGCAGGGGATGAACCGACGGGTGCACGGGGTGACGATGGATCTCCGGGGCGAGCTGGTGACGGTCCACGACTGGTGGGTCACTCCGTGACCCCGATGTTCCGCGCCGCAGCGCCGGTCCGGCTCGATTTCGCGGGGGGCTGGACGGATGTGCCGCCGTTCTCCGCGCGGGAGGGTGGGCTGGTCGTATCGGCGGCCATCGGCCTCCACGCGCATGCCGAAGTGAGACCGGGCGGTACCGGGACCCGGCTGACCGCCGAGGATCTGGGCGCGAGCGCCGACCAGGCGGAGGGCCCGCCTCGTTCCGGGACCGGACCGCTTGCCCTGCTGCAGGCGAGCCTCCGGCTGCTGCCGGTCGGTGCGTGCGCCCTCACGACACGCTCGGAGGCGCCGCCCGGCTCCGGCCTCGGCAGCTCGGGCGCACTCGACGTGGCGCTCGTGGGCGCCCTGTCGGCCGCGCGTGGGGAGCGGCCGGACCTTCGTACGGTAGCGGACCTCGCCTGCCGGCTCGAGCGCGTGGAGGCGCGGATCGCGGGGGGCCGCCAGGATCAGTTCACTGCCGCTTTCGGAGGCTTTCAGCGCATGTCGTTTCGCGATCCGGACGCCACGGCCGACCCGCTCGTGCTCGCGCCCGCGATCCTCGCCGAGCTCGAGCGACGCATGCTGCTCGTCTACACCGGCGCGTCACGCTTCTCGGGCGCGACGATCGAGCGCGTCATGCGGTCGTACGAGGCCGGCGATCGGGCAGTCACCGGCGCGCTGCACGGCCTGCGCGAGGTCGCCGAGCGCATGCCCGACGCCCTCCTCGCGGGGAATCTCACGCGCATCGGCGCGCTGCTGGACGCGAACTGGGGACATCAGCGGACGCTCGATCCCGCCATGTGCACGGCGCGGATGACGCAGCTCGACGACGCCATGCGGG
>JBBQDU010000145.1:0-6886 GCA_038320055.1 Gemmatimonadales bacterium
CGGTCACCGCGACCGCCAGGCTGCCGGTGGGCGGCTCGACCGGATCACTTCCGCCGCAGCCGGCGATCAGCGCGAGGAGAGCGGGAACCAGGTGGTGGCAGCGGAGCATGTGCCCTTCCGGCAAAGTAGGAGCAACATCTAGCACGGGAGCGTCAACCGAACCGCGATTCGCCTCGGTGCAGCGAACCGCCGCACGGGCCAAGCTCACGCGCCGACCTGGCAGGTACGGACAAGATGAAGCCGCGATGCGGCTTAGTGCCCAGGACGGAGTCGAACCCGTCGGGCAGTCGCAACAGCCGCGCCAGACGGGTTATCGCACAGGCGGGAGCCTCGTTCGGGGCATCACGAGTGCAGGGTATACGCGACGAAGGCTCTGACGGATTCCCGCCATGTGCCGCGACGGAGCGAATCGGTCCGGCCACGAAAGGCCTTGTCGTTTTCGATTTCGGACGCCAGCTTGCTCAAGGTAGGCCGGCGCGTCGCTCATACCCATCATACCGCAGTCGCGGTGGGTGCGCCGGATTCCCCCTGACATTGTTGCGAGGCCAGTCCCTCGTATGGAAGAGCTTGCAACACATACCTATTGCCAGCGTGCGGCCCTCGAGCTGGCCGCCCTGATCACACACCAGCGCCGCCCGCGCGGCAGGCAGCGACGGGACTCGGCGCTGCTCCGCCGGTTCGTTACCGAAGTGTTGTCGGGAAGCCCTGCGGCGGAGCGCCTGCAGGACGGACCGTGGAAGGTGGGCACCCGCGCGCTCAAGAAACCGGGGCGAGGCGGGCTGGCCTTCATTCCGCTCGTGCTTCGCGGCGAGACCACCGTCATGGTGTCCACGCCGACGGAGGCGGAGGACCTGGTGGCCTTCCTCAATTACTGTGGCATGGAAGAGTTCACCAACCGTTGAGGCCAAAGGGCGGCGTCGCCCGCTAGCCTATCGGGTCTTGGCCAACTCCGCCTCCAGCCTACCGATCAGCTCGGCCTGCGCCGGATTGATGCGCTCCCTCGCCCCGGCCGGCTCCAGCCAGGCACAACGGTCGACCTCCGGGTAGGTGATCCATCGTCCGGACCCCGGAGGCCATTCGCTCCGGCCCGAGTTGCTGACAATCCGGTCCGCGTCGGCATCGCCCTCCCAGGCCCACGCGTGGACCACCTTCCCTGCCTTCTGCCGAACGCTGCCGAGCGAAAGGAATGGGCCTTCCGGGACGATGCCCGTCTCCTCCTCGAACTCCCGGCATGCGGCGGCCAGGAGCTGCTCCCCCTCGTCCACCACCCCTTTGGGAATCGTCCACGCTCCAGCGTCACGCCCACGCCAGAACGGCCCACCCGGATGCGCCAGGAACAGTTGCAAGCCCTCCGGGCCGCGCCGAAACAGCAGCAGGCCGGCGCTGAGATTGGATCGGCGGCGCTTGGCGGACGGGTCGCTCAAGCCGCGTTCTCCATCCTCGCCTTTGCCGACGTAGTCGTCGCCATCCGCCACACTCCGAGTTGCCGTTCCGGCCAAACCTAGCAGCACTCCCGGCCGACCTGCAGCATGGCAGCGTCCTCCCTCCGGCTCTTGTGTTTCGGCGTATGTTCGGGTACTGTGGAGGCTCCTTTTCCAGAGACCCCGATGATTCGCGTACCCGATCTGGAACAGAAGCTCGATACGCTCATGTCGCTCGCGGCCGACGACCGGGAGGGTCCCCCGCCCCGCCTGCGCCACGCGCGGCGGGTCGGCGCGCTGGGCCCGCTCAACATTCGGCACCTGTCCCGCAGTGGCGCGGGGCCCGCGCGACTGCTCCGGATTCTGATGACCAACGCCTGCAGCTACAACTGCGGCTACTGCCCGATGCGGCGGGACCGCGATCTGCCGCGCACGCTCCTCAAGCCGGAGGAGCTGGTGCGCGTCTTCCTAGGTGCGCTCCGGCGCGGCTGGGTGGACGGGCTCTTCGTGACGACTGGGATCCCGAGCAACCCGGTCAAGGTGATGGACGACCTGATCGCCGCCCTCGAGATGCTCCGCGAACGGCATCGCTTCACCGGCTATATCCACGTCAAGCTCGTGGCGGGCGCCGAGGCCGCGCAGATCGAGCGACTCACCTCGCTGGCCAGCCGGGTCTCGCTCAATCTGGAGGCGCCCTGCGGCCAGAGCCTCGCGCGCATCGCGCCGGAGAAGAGCCTGCCGGTCGCGCTCGAGAATCTGGAGCGGGTGCGCTCGCTGGTGGTGCTGGAGCGGACGGCGCAAGCGCACGGCAAGCCGCGCGACCCGCTTCGGCCCGGTGGCGCGTCCGGCATGACGATGCAGTTCGTCGTGGGAGCCACGCCCGATACGGATCGGACCCTGATCGAGACCGTGGCCCGGCTCGGGCAGCGGGGCGGCATCCACCACACCCATTTCAGCGCGTTCCGGCCGATCACCGACACGCCGATGGAACACGTCCCCGCCACGCCGGCGCTCCGCGAGCACCGGCTGTATCAGGCCGATTACCTGTTGCACCACTACGGGTTCGCGTCGGACGAGTTGGTGTTCGAGCCGGACGGCAATCTGCCCCTCGGGGTCGATCCGAAGGCCGCCTGGGCCCTGGGCCACCCGGAACGTTTCCCTGTGGAGGTCATGCGCGCGGGCTACGGCAAGCTGGTCCGGGTCCCGGGCATCGGTCCGGTGGCGGCCCGCCGGATCGTCGCGGAGCGGGCCGACCTCATGCTCCGCGGGCTGGCCGACCTCCGCGGGCTTGGCGTCGTCACGGCGCGGGCCGGCGGGTTTCTGACCTTGCGAGGCCGCCGCCTGCAGACGACACGATGGACCGAGCAGCTGGGCTTCTGGGGGCCGGAGGAGGAGGCGGGACGGCCGCGCACCACGTACGACGTGAGTCCGGGAACGTTCCGCTAGCGGGGCCAACGGGGCATGGCCCCACGGCCGCGGAACGACAGGTTGCCGCGGAGCGCATGGGACCGGTAATCTCCTGGCCGCGCTCAATCTGGGCCGCGTCGAGGCCAGCGTGGAGACGGTACTTCGGGCACTCCAGGAGGTGGAGACTGCACTGTCGCGGTATCGGACGTCGCGCGTGCGGGTGGAGCGGATCGGGGACGCCGCGGCCGCGAGCGAGCGGGCGGCGGCACTGGCCCGGCTCCGGTTCGAGGGGGGGTCGCCGATTTCCTTCAGGTGCTCGATGCCCAGCGCACGCAGCTCGACGCCGAAGACCAGCTCGCACAGGCGCACACCGACGCGGCGACGTCCCACGCGGCGCTGTACAAGGCCCTGGGCGGGGAGCGGCCGACGGAGGCCACCGGGACCCGCTAGCGTCCTGACCGTGCGACGCGGCCGCGACGCGCCGCCCGGGTTGCTGGACCCTAGGCGGCGCAGTCGCGTCTCCGGCCTACCGCCGAAACACCGTCCGCCCTCCCAGGAGCGTTCGCACCACCCTCGCCTCATGGATCCGCGCGACCGGAACCTCGAACAGGTTCCGGTCCAGCACGACGAGGTCCGCCAGCTTGCCGACCTCGATCGAGCCCGTCTCCCGCTCCTGATGATGCGCCCACGCCGCGTTGATGGTGTACAGCGCGAGCATCGCGGGGAGGTCCACCCGCTCCGCGGGGTTCCACGGCGCCGACGTCGTGTCGCCCGGCTCACGGTGCGAGATCCCGACCTCGAGGGCCTCGAGCGGGTCGAGGGACGACACCGACCAGTCGCTGCCCCCCGTCACCACCGCTCCGCTCCGCACCACGCTGGCGATCGGATACAGCCAGCGCGATCGGCCCCGGCCGAGCGCGGGCTCGGTGAGCCGGGTGAGATACTCGTCGCCGTTGGCCCAGCGCGCCTCGAAATTTGCGACCACGCCAAGTGCCCGGAAGCGCGGGATGTCGGCGGGATCGATCAGCTCGAGGTGGGCGATGGCGTGCCGGGCGTCGCGCGGGCCGTCGGCCGCGCGCGCCCGTTCCAGCGCGTCGAGCGTCATCCGGATCGCTCGGTCGCCGATGGCGTGCACATGGATCTGGAAGCCGTCCCGGTCGAGCATGGCGACGAGCGTGTCCAGGGTGGCCTGATCGCGGCGCGGCGTCCCGCTGTCGCCATGCCGGTCGAGGTACGGCGCGAGCATCGCCGCCGTCCGGGCCTCGATGACCCCGTCCTGAAACAGCTTCACCGCCGTCGGCCGGACATGCGGCGTGGCGTAACGGCGGCGCCAGTCGCGGAGGCGGGTGAGCATGGTGTCGCCTCCGCCGGGAGCCGTGAGCGCGGCGATCACCCGCACCGTCAGCTTGCCGGCGCGGTCGGCGGCGGCGAAGGCGCGGAGCTCGTCCTCGTCGGTGTTCGCCGAGAAGACCGTCGTGATGCCGAACGACCCGGCCAGCCGCTCGGCGCGCTCGAGGCCGACGCCGAGCTCGAGCGGGGTGCGGGGCGGCAGCGCGCGCTGGACCAGGTCGCCGGCCGACTCGCGCAGGGTGCCGCTTGGCTCGCCGGTGCGCGGGTCGCGCTCGATCCGGCCATTCGGCGGATCGGGGGTCGTGCGGCCGATTCCCGCCAGGGCCAGGCCGCGCGAGTTGACCCAGGCGGAATGGCCGTCGGCCGCCCACAGCACCGCGGGCCGGTCGGGCACCAGGCTGTCCAGCAGCTCCTTCCGCGGGTTGGCGTCGGGGAAGAGCGGAAGCTGCCAGCCCGTGCCCCGCAGCCAGCCCGATCCCCTCCGTGCGCGGGCGCAGCGTCCGATGGAGTCCGCCGCTTCCACGACGCTGGTGGCGGCGCTGAGGTCGCATTCGCCGAGCTCGACGCCGCTCGAGATCGGATGCACGTGCGCGTCCTGGAAGCCCGGCAGCACCATGGCTCCCGCGAGATCGACGGCCTCGGTGCGCGGCCCTACGAGGCCGGGCGGCAGGCGGTCGGCCCCGACGTACACGATCCGGCCGCCGCGCACGGCGACGGCGCTGGCCCAGCTCCGGGACGCGTCGAGCGTGTAGACGGCCCCGTTCCTGAGGACGAGGTCGGCGCCCGGCACCGCGGCTGGCATCTCACGCTGGGCGCCGCGACGGCAGGCGGCCAGGGCGACGACGAGCACCGCCAGGGCCCCAACAGCGGGGCGCCTCATGCGAGGGACCCTACAAGCCGAAGAATGCGAGGGTGTCCACCACGTTGCCGAGGGTCGTGGACAGCGTTGGATGGGAGGCTTCCAGTCGCCGGACGGAATCCGTCAGCCGGTCGCGGAGGGAGTCGCTGCCCGGGGTGGAGGGTTCGTTGTGCAGGCGCTGGAGATCGCCGACGAGCTCCTCGAGGAATCGCCGCTGGTCGGGCGGCAAGTTCTCGGCGTGCGCCAGCTGCGCCTGGATCTCGTCGATGGCCGCTCGAAGCTTGGGGTCGGACACTGGTTACGCTCGCGAATCGGGATGCCGCATTATGGGGGAGCGACGCCGCGGACGCGAGCCCGGCACGCGTCCAGGCACACCGCGGGAGGTTGCGGGATCGCCGCCGGGGTCTCACGTTGTAGCCGCGGCTCGATCGCGTCCGAGTCCTCCTTCCGGAGATACTCAATGCTGCTTCGATTCCCCGTGAGCCTCGCGCTCCTCACCTTGTTCGCGACCGCTTCCCTGTCGGCCCAGCGGCTCCGCGACCAGCTGGGTGACCTGTTCATCTTCGGCCAGGGACAGGAGGCGCTCTTCCTCGGCGGGACCGGCGATCCCAACAATCCCCAATCGGTCCGGATCCACGGCAGCCACTTCGTCCCCGCCGCCGTCGCGAGCAACGGGACGGTGATCTCCTTCCTGACCAACTCCATCGGCAGCAACGTCGCTAACGTGCCGGTGAGCGCCACGAGCGGAGGATCGACGTTCAGCTTCCAGGGCGGCGTCCCGGTTCGGACCTCGACCTCGGCCGGCCCGGTCTTCGGCGAGCGGGCCCAGACCCTGGGCCGCGGCCGGGTGCTCGCGGGCTTGAGCCGCACGGGGGTCGCGTTCAAGACGATCCGCGGCGTGGACCTCGACAATGTGCGCTTCACCTTCACCCACGCCAACTCGGACTTCGAAGGGTGCGATTCGATCGCCGGCGGGGATTGCGGGCTGCTCGGCGTTCCGGTGCTCGAGAACGAGACGATCGACCTCAATCTGGCCCTCGACGTCCGCCTGACCGTCACGGCGTTCCTGCTGACCTACGGGATCTCCGATCGGATCGATCTCGGTGTGGCCGTGCCGATCGTCTCGACGTCGATCGAGGGCACCACCAACGCGCAGATCAATCCGTTCGGACCGCCGCCCGCCGTCCATTTCTTCGGCGGCACGGGGGACAATCCCGTCCTGACCGCGTCTCGCTTCGTGCGCGGATCGGCGACGGGACTGGGCGACGTCGATGCCCGGGTGAAGGTGAATCTGCGCCGCGGCGAGCGCCTGGCGGTCGGCGTGCTGGGCGATGTGCGGTTCCCCACCGGCAGCGAGGACGATCTCCTCGGCTCGGGGGCGTTCGCCGCGCGCGGGCTGGCCATTCTTTCGGCCCGCTTCGGCGCCTTCTCGCCGCACGCGAACCTCGGCTACCTCTATCGCGGCGGCGAGTTCGAGACCGACGCGGTGCTGGGGACGCTCGGATTCGACCACCTGCTGGCGCCGTGGGCCACCCTGGCCGTCGATCTCATATCTCAGCTCCAGGTGGGTGACAGCCCGCTTCAGGTTCCGGGCCCCGTCGTCATCCAGTCGCCCTACGTACGGACGATCACGCCCACGACGATTCCCGACCGGCGCGACGATCTGGTGGACGGCTCGCTGGGCCTCAAGCTCACTACCGCCACCGGCGTCACCGTCGTGGGCAACGGCCAGTGGCCGCTCAACCGCGGCGGCCTCAGGGCCGACGTCATCTGGACGCTGGGGCTCGAGTACAACTTCTGAGGCCGCTCAGCGAATCTGGGCGATGCGCCACCGCCCCTCCTCCCGCCG
>JBBQDU010000146.1:0-6817 GCA_038320055.1 Gemmatimonadales bacterium
ACGACGACCTTGTTCTCGCGCCGGTCCGACCAGCTCATCGGCCATCCGATCCCGGGGACGGCCGACGGAGGCCAGCCCCTCTTCTCCCCTGACGGCCAGTGGCTCGCGTTTGAGGCCGATGGCAAGGAGATGAAGGTCCGGCTCGACGGCAGCTCGCCCGTCGCGATCGCCGAGGGTGGGAGCTTCAACGGCGCCGATTGGACGACGACCGGCGAGCTCGTGCTCGGCTCGACGCGGAGCGCGCACGGCCTCTCGCGCGTCAGCGTCGCCGGCGGTGAGCTGGAGCAGTTCACCGTCCCCGACACGGCTCAAGGGGTGACGGACCACCTGTGGCCGATTGCCCTGCCGGACGGCCGCCACGTGGTCTTTGTGATCTGGTCCGGCGCCCTCGCGACGGCGAAACTGGCGCTGACCTCCCTGGACGAGGGGAGGGTCATTCCGCTCAACCTCAAGGGGATCCGCCCGCTGGCCATCCTGGATGGCGCGCTCGTCTACGTGCAGGTGGACGGCGCCATCATGGCCGTCGGCCTCGATCTCGCGCATGGGCGTGTGGCCGGGCGTCCGGTCCCGGTGCTCGATCCGGTGCCGGTCCGGGCCGCGAACAACGGCAATTCGGATGTGTTCATATCGCGAGGGGGCGCGCTAGTGTCAGCCCAGGGCAGCCACCGCGCACGGCTCATGTGGGTCGGTCGGGATGGCGTGAGACGACCGATCGACGCCGGGGTGCGGGATTTCTCGCTGCCGAGGCTGTCGCCCGACGGGCGGCGCCTCGCGGTCCTCGTCTCGAGCCGCGCGGGCGGCGACGTCTGGATCTATGAGGTGGCGACGGGCACGCTGTCGCGCCTCACGAGCGCGGGGAGTGTCACCTCCCTGTCGTGGACGGCCGATGGCGCCCGGATCGTGTACTCGGCCGCGGGGACCGGAGCGCGGGTGGCGATCTGGGCACAATCGGTTGGCGTGGCGGCCGCACCGGAGATGCTCACGGAGATTCCCAACCTCGCGCCCAACGCCGAACTGTCGCCTGATGGCCACTCGCTCCTGGTGCAGTCGCTCCTCGAGAACGGCTGGGACGTCCTGCGCGCCACCCTGGACTCGCCTCGAACGCTGCAGAGATACGGCGCCACGAACGCGAACGAGATGGTCCCGCGCTTCGCGCCGAACGGGCGATGGGCGGCCATGGTCAGCGACGAGTCGGGGGTGAGCGAGACGTACGTGCGGTCGTTTCCGGAGCCGAACCTGAAGCTGCAGGTGTCGGTGGGGAGCGGCGGCGCGGCGGTGTGGGCGCACGACGGCGAACGCCTGTACTACTCGTCCCGCGACGCGATCATCGAGGCCCAACTCGCCACGACGCCCGAGCTTCGGGTCGTCTCCCGCGACACGGCGTTCTTCCGCGTCCGGGACGCGAGCACCACCTACGCACAGGCGAACTTCGACGTGACCCGCGACGGGTCCCGCATCGTTGTTCCGGTCTCCGAGACCCAGTCCTACGCGCTCATCGTCGTTCCCAACTGGCTGCCCGAGTTCCGGCAGCGCATGGCGGCGAGCAGGCAGTAGGCCTGGAAGAGACCACGCCGCCCGGAGAGGCGCTCGGGCGTCGGCAGCGCACACGCGCCACAGGTCGCCCTGAGGTCGCTCTCGACGGCCAACTACGCGGCGTTCCTGCCTAACTGATCCGCCTATGCCTCCGACCATCCCTCACCCGAAGCAAAGTCGCCGGGGCACGTCTGTGGGCTAGCCACCCGCCAGGAATCCGGCGATCTTGGAGCTTCCTCCCTCAACGACGCAGGCGCACCCATGACCGAGCTCCTCGACCGCCTCCAGCTGGCGCTCGCCGAGCGCTACCGCTTCGACCACGAGATCGGCGCGGGCGGGATGGCGACCGTCTACCTCGCGCACGACGTCCGCCATGACCGGCAGGTGGCGCTCAAGGTGCTCCGGCCCGAGCTCGCGGCCGTGATCGGGGCCGAGCGGTTCCTGGCCGAGATCAAGCTCACCGCGAATCTGCAGCACCCGCACATCCTGCCGCTCTTCGATTCGGGCGAGGCGGACTCCTACCTCTTCTATGTCATGCCGTACGTGCAGGGCGAGTCGCTCCGCGACCGGCTCACCCGGGAGAAGCAGCTCCCGGTGGACGAGGCGGTGCGGCTCGCCTGCGAAGTCGCCTCGGCGCTCGACTACGCTCACCGTCACGGGGTGATCCATCGAGATATCAAGCCCGAGAACATCCTGCTGCACGACGGGCGCGCGCTGGTGGCGGACTTCGGCATCGCCCTGGCCGCGAGCAAGGCCGGCGGCGCGCGCATGACCGAGACGGGGATGAGCCTGGGCACGCCGCACTACATGAGCCCCGAGCAGGCGATGGGCGAGCGCGAGATCACGGCACGCTCCGACGTGTACGCCCTGGGGGCCGTGCTCTACGAGTGCCTGACGGGTGATCCCCCGTTCACGGGCAGCACCGCCCAAGCGGTGGTGGCGCGGGTGGTGACCGAGACGCCCCGCCCCATGTTGCCGCAGAGGCACACGATCCCGGCGCACGTCGAAGCCGCGGTGCTCCGCGCGCTCGAGAAGCTGCCGGCCGACCGGTTCGCGACCGCGGCGCAGCTCGCCGACGCGCTGAGCGATGGCTCCGCGGCCCTGGTGCGGCGCACCGAGCCGGGGTCCCGCCCCACCAGTGTCGCTCCGCGGGATCGGAAGCGCGCGGCCGTGGTAGGCGGCGCGATGCTGCTGCTCATCGTTGCGGTCGCGGGCGGGAGCTACCGGCTGGGGCGGGGGCTTGCCGCACCCGTTCCGGCTGCCAGATTCGCGCTCACGATTCCCCCGGACCAGAGGCTGACCTCGGTGGACCCGCTCGCGGCGCTCTCCCCGGCAGGCGATCTGCTCGCGTACAGCGCCGAGGGCGAGGGAGGCATTCCCGGGCTGTTTGTGCGGCCGCTCGATCAGCTCACACCGCTGCCGCTGCCGGGCACGGAGAACGGCTGCTGCCCGTCGTTCTCCCCGGATGGCCGGGACCTCGCGTTCGTGCAGCAGGGGGTGTTCAAGCGGATCTCGGTCCGTGGCGGGGCCGCGACGATCATCCCGCTGACCGGCAAGGCGCAGCTCAACCTGCTCAGGTGGGCCGGCGACGACGAGTTCGTCGTGACCACGTCCGAGGGCAAGCTCGCCTGGCTCGGCAGCGACGGTACGCTCCGCACCATCGCGGCACCCGATTCTGCCGGCGGCGAGGGATCGCTCGATGTGATGGAGGTGCTCCCGGGCGGCCGGATCCTCGCCGTCGCCACGATCGCGCCCCCCGGAGGCACGCTCGCCGTGTTCGACCCGGACGACGGCTCACGCGCCCTGCTCCCCACCGGGACAGTGAACTGGGCGGGCTTCAGCGACGGACATCTGGTCTGGTCGCAGCCCGGCGGGCTACTGTACGCCGCTCCCTTCGACCCGCGCCGCGCGCACTTCACCGGCCCGGTGAAGTCCCTCGGGGTCACCGTGCAGCAGACCCGGGGGAGCCGCCCCAAGATCGCCCAGTTGGGACGCGGCACGCTGGCCTACGTGCCGGCGCAGGCGCTCAGCCTGGTGTCGGTCTCCCGGCAGGGCCGGGTGACGCCTCTCCTCGAGCAACCTCGCTCCTACCACAGTCCCCGCGTCTCCCCGGACGGTCGGTACATCGCCCTGGACTTTTCCGAGACCACCCGCGACGTCTGGCTGCTCGACCGACGCGACAGCACGATGTCGCGCGCCACCTTTCAGAGCACGGGTCACGATCCGACATGGCTCCCCAACGGTCGCGAGATCGTTTTTGCCGAGGCGCGGGGGCCCCGGGTCGGGATCGTCCGCGCACCGGTGGACGGCAGCCGCCCGGCCGACTCCGTGTACTTCGAGGGACCTCAGATTTCTGTCCACGGGGTGACCCCGGACGGCCGCACCGGGATCGCCGTCCGGTTGAGCAGCGCTGGGCAGGGAGACATCGTGGCCGTGCCGCTCGAGGGTGGCGGTCCGGTGAAACTGATCGTCGCCACCCCCTACGACGAGGGCTATCCCGCGCTCTCTCCGGAGGGCCGCTGGCTGGCGTACGTCTCGAACGAGGCCAACCGGCCGGAAGTCTATCTGCGGGCGCTCGACGGCACGGCGGGAAAGCTGCTCGTCTCTCAGAGCGGCGGCAGCGAGCCCGTGTGGTCCCGCGACGGGCGCGAGCTGTTCTACCGGAGCCTCGGCCCGGGCGAGCCGCAGCTGATGGCGGCGCGGATCGAGACCCACCCATCGCTCCGCGTTTCCTCGCGCACCCCCCTGTTCCCCGTCACCGACTACGAGGCCGCCGTCCCGCACGCGAACTACGATGTGATGCCCGACGGGCAGAATTTCGTCATGGTGCGGCAGGGCCGCCTCTCGCAGTTCGTCTACCTGCAGCGCTGGAGCGCGCTCCTCCCGTAGGGGGAGGAGGCGGCGAGTTCGTGGCGAAGGCCCTGGATACCTGGGCGTATGCGCGGGGCGTGGAGCTCAGCTTCACGCGGCCGGCCAGGCCCGTGGACAACTGTTTCGTCGAGAGCTTCCCGACAAGTTCCGTGACGAGTGTCTGAGTACGCACTGGTTTCGGGATCTGCCCGAGGCGCAACGATGGATCGAGGCCTGGCAGGAGGACGACAACACCGTGCGGCCGCATCAAGGGCTCGGGAATCGCACCCCTACCTCGGCCCGATCCGCTTCGTGCCCTGGCCGCGAGCCTCGCTGATCTCCGCCAGGCGGCGACGAGCCGGCGGGGCATAGATCAGCTCGTAGGGTGAGCGCTCCGCGATCGACGCATACCATCCCACCGCCTCCTCCGTCCTCCCCGTCTCGAACAGCAGCTCGGCCCGGAGAAACCGCTGCGAGGCCAGCGAGAAGAACGGCGAGGCGACGGTAAGCTGAAACCAGAGCTCCGGCCGCGACCGCTCCAGGAGCGCCAACGCCTCCTCCGAACGACCTTCGGCCCGCGCGATCGCCGCGCGCAGCTCTACCTCCAGGCTTCGCGCCAGCCCGGTCGGTTCCGGCTGAAGGGCGCCGAGGTCGGCAAGCCGGCCGGCGGCACCCGCCAGATTCTTCAGCCGGACATCCAGCAATCCCAGCAGATACGTCCGGAGCGCCGGGTGCAGGCCATTGTGCATCGCGAAGATGAGGAACATGCTGGGGGCGAGCGTGCTGACATCCCAGCACTCGAGGGCGGTGTGGATCTCGCGGAGCTCGCTCTCCATCTGTGGCACGAACGGCAAGGTCGCGAACAGCGCCCGCATCTCGAGTCCCCAGGTCCGGTCCAGCACCTCGGCGTGCCACAGTTCCTGCCGGGCCAGCTCGGGGTGCTCGGCGGCCAGCGCGAGGTGGGCCAGCACGACGTGGCACAGCGCACGCAGCTCGGGTGAGCGCGCCACCTGAACGAAGCTCCGCGCCAACAGCTCGGCTCCCGCGAGGTTGCCGGCGTAGAGCGCCACGTCCGAGAATGCGATCGCGACCGTGATCGCACGGGCCTGCTGCAGCTCCTCGCCGACCCGCGTCATGGCGGTGCGGTCCTCGCCAGAGAACGCGCGAAGCGCCCCCATCGCCAGCGCCTGATCGCCCTGGGGACTCACCCGCAGGATCCGTTCGATCAGGTCGAGCATCTCCCCCTTCCGACCGTCGATGGCGGCGATCCGCGCCAGGTGAACCATGGCGCCGACGTGATCGGGATCGAGCCGGATTACCCGTTCGAACGGCCCGCGGGCTTCGGCGGCGGACCGGCCGCGGAGCGGATTGGAGTGGAAGAGGAGGTCGCCGAGATGGAACCAGGCCTCCACGTCGTCGGGGTAGGTGCCGGTGATGGTGTTGTACAGTGATTCGGCCTCCCCCACCGCGCCGTGCAGCCAGGCGCGCTGCGCGCCGAAGACGAGCCGGTCGTGCGGCGAGAGCCGCTGCCGGTGATCGAACCCGCGGTCGGCGAGCTCGCGGGCGAGATCGGGGAGCGCGCATCCCGCCGCCGCGGCCGCCAAGCGGTAGTACGCCAGCGCGAATGATTCATCGGCGTCTACCGCCGTCTGGAACGCCTCCATCGCGTCGAAGTAGCGGCCCGCGCGCAATTCGCGCTCGCCCATCAGGTAGGCCTTGAGCGCATCCAGCGAGGTGGTGGTGAGCGCGGCCAGCCGGGCTAGCCGGGTGCCCGGCCCCACCCGCTGCGCCACCAGGAGCTGGCGCGCGAGTTCGTCCACCAGGTCGAAGATTTCGCCTTCGCCCGCAGCGTTGGCGTGGACCCGTGCGAGCACCTTCCCGTCGGTGGCGTGCAACGAGGCACTGGTCTCGATCCGCCCGCCTGCCTCCACGATGCTGCCCATCAGGTAGCGGTCCGCACCGAAGTGTTCCGCCACCGTGCGCGCGTCCGGGGGCGCTGGTGCCGCATCGTCGTCACGCGCGAGAAACCGGAGCAGCGCCCGCGGGTCGACCGTGCGGATCTCGCCGGCGCCGTCGAGCTTGGTCGCCAGCAGCTCGACCATCCCTTCGCCGAGGTAGGCGAAGCGGCTGTCGCCCCGGACCGAGAACGGAAGCACGGCGATCGTACCGGAGGGAAGCGGCGAGTCGGGTGCGACACTCTCCGGCACGGCCCGAGCACGCGGGACCACTGCCTCGGCGCGGGCCTTGATCACGTCCACCAACGCGTTCGTTTCGGCGGAGGGCTCGAGTTCGAACTCCTCCGCCAAGCGGCGGACGAACTGCTCGTAGGTCCGGAGCGCGGCGGAGCGATCCCCAATCCGGTCGAGCAGACCGACCAGCCGGCGCAGAGCGCTCTCGTCGTCCGGACTCAGCTCCAGCGCGCGGCTAGCCCACT
>JBBQDU010000147.1:0-6657 GCA_038320055.1 Gemmatimonadales bacterium
TTCCCGAGGGCAGGGACTGGATATTGCTTGCGAAGTCGTCTTTATGACGGTTCCCAGTCGGATGTCGCTCCGCCGGATCCCCGATGCGCTCCATCTGCAGGTCAGCGTCGCCTACGCCATGGCGTGGGAGGCGCTCATCGACACGCACACCCGCCAGGCACTCCAGTTCGTGTCCGAGTTCGCGGTCAGGCTCCCGGCGCTCGGGGCGCTCGATCTGTATTTCCAGGTGACCGCGGTACCCGAGACGATGAACGAGGTCATCCGGGCGCGGACCCTCACCGCGCTCGATCTCAAGACGGTGCCCGAGTCCGCGGAGATGCCGGCGCTTTCGGGCTGGGGTCGCCTCCGGCTCGATCTGGCGCTCGAGCACAGCCGGTACCGCCGGCGCTACCAGGAGCGGACGATCGAGCTGGCGCGGATGGTGGGCTCGCGGGCGTCCGAGGCGGCGCTCTCGACCCACGTCGAGAACGCGCTCGAATTGGCCTGGCTCCTCAAGGGCGTCATGCCGGTGAACGCGGCGACCGACCACTATCTCCGCGAGTTCGGTCTGCAGGCGACGACGGCGCAGATGGTGATGCAGCGGGTCCAGGCCAGGGTGGCGAGCGACGAGCTGACCTCCCACGTTGACGAGCCGCCGCCGCCTGGGCTCGAGCCCGCCGGGACGTCAGGGTTCGCGGAGCCTGCTGCCGGCGGCTTCTGACGTCTCAAACCCGCAGCACCAGACCCACCGCCGGACCGCGTCATTTCCACTGTAGCCCCGAGTCGGGCAGAACGCCCGGACCCCGACCCTGATTGACCCACACAAACCATTGTTGCTTAATCACTTGACAAGTGGCTTGCCGCTTGCTCCTCTCGGGCAGATCCAAAGTCTGGCCGCCGCGCGCCCGTTCGCCGTCATCAACGCCGAGTCGTTCATGGTCCGCCGTCTCATCGGGACGCTGGTTTCGGCCGTTGTCTGGGCCGCCCTGGCGGCGGCGCCGCTCACCGCCCAGACGCTCAGCCCCAAGGAACTCCAGGTGCTCGACGACTGGTACCGGCGCACGACCGACCGGACCAGCCGCGGGGCCTGGGGCGTAGCCATCGGCACCATGGACGGCCGCATTCTCTGGAGCGCGAGTCCGGAGCTGGCGCTCATTCCCGCGTCCACGGCCAAGCTGTTCACGACCGGCTTCACGCGCGCGCGGGTCGGCGGCGATTCCCGGCTCTCCACCCGCGTCGTGGGCGACGGGACGCTGGACATCACCTCCGGCCGGTGGAAGGGCACCTGGGCTCTGGATCTGGGTGGAGACTGGACGCTCGACCGCTCCGGCCGCGCCGGCCCCACGTTGCGCGAGCTGGCGCGCCGACTCCGGGCGCGGGGTGTCCGTCAGCTCGATGGGCCGCTCGTCCTCACCAGCCGGACCGGCCCGGCCGCGAGCCGCTATCCGAGCGTCTGGGCCCCCAGCTATCAAGGGCAGCTCTATGCCCCGCCGGTCGGCCCCGTGGCGCTGCACGAAAACACGATTTCCCTGACCTATCGCCCGGGGCGGGACACGGGCGCCCCTCCCACGCTCGTGAGCGCCTATCCCGAGGGCGCGGACCGCCTGGTACGCATGGCGGCCACCACGGTGAGCGGCGGAGGTGGTCGCCTCTGGCTCACGCCGGGCGCGGACGGGGGCTGGACGCTCAACGGGACCATCGGCATCAGCCGGCGGGCGGTCGGTTTCTCGGCGGTGGCCCACGATCCGTCGCGGCTCCTGGCGGTCGCCTGGAGTGCGGCACTCGAGCGCGCGGGCATCCGGTGGGCCATGCCGGCCGGTCCGGCCGTCAGCCAATCAGCCGCGGGGTCGGTGCTCGCGCAGGTGGAGTCCGCGCCGTTCGACAGTGTGGCCAGTGAGGTCAATCGCCGGAGCCTCAACATCGGCGCCGAGCTGATGCTGCAGTGGGGCGCCGGCAGCCAGACGACGGGCCCGGGCCTGGTCACCCAGCACGTGCGCGACGTGGTCGGCCCGTCGGCCGTGGTGTCGCTGGTGGACGGAAGCGGCCTGAGCGATCTCAACCGCATCAGCCCGCTGACGCAGGTTCTCTACCTGGCCCGGTATCCGCAGCTTCCCGGCAACCAGCGCTTCCCGCTGCTGCTGCCGGCGAACGGCACCGGTACGCTGCGGCGGCTGCGCGGGGGCATGAGCCGCGGCGTGGTCCACGCCAAGACGGGGACGCTCGACAACGTCGCCACCCTGGCGGGCTATCTCGGCCGGCCCGACGGTGTGCTGGTCATCTCGCTGATGTACAATGGGCGGGGCATCGGGCAGGCGCGGGCGGCCGAGTGGGAGCTGTTCCGGCTGCTCGGCGCCGAGGGCGTGGATCTCCGCGGCGTCCTCGAAACGCACATGGGAGGCACCAGCACGCCGAGTGACGAATAGGCACGCGCGCCGCTCGAACATCCAGATCGAAACCGTCGGCATGGTGCTCCGGGTGTTGTCCGACGATCGCGAGGCTTCGCGGCACGAGCGGTTCATCGTCCGGGTCGACGGCGGAGTGACGGTGCTGGTGGCGCACAACATCGACCTCGCGCCGCGGGTGCCGGTCGCGGCGGGCGACTCGGTGGTCCTCAGCGGCGAATACGAGTGGAATCCGAAGGGCGGTGTGGTGCACTGGACCCACCACGATCCCGACGGCCGGCACCCCGGGGGATGGATCCGGCACGAGGGCCGGCTCTACCAGTAGCGACCCCGACACCATCACGGACAACAGCCATGGCGACCTTCGCTCCCGATCGCACCGCGACGGCCTCCGATTTCCGGCTCTCGGAGATCCTGTCGGCGCTCTCCTACGCGCTCGACATCACCGAGGGCCAGCCGGAGGGACACGCGGTCCGCACGTGTCTGATCGGGATGCGGATCGCGCAGGGCGCCGCGCTGCCGCTCGCCGAGCGCGGGCCGCTGTTCTACGCGCTCCTGCTCAAGGACCTCGGCTGCTCCAGCAATGCGGCCCGGCTGTGCCAACTCTTCGGCGCCGACGACCGCAGCCTCAAGCGGGACCACAAGCTGACCGACTGGTCGTCCCCGATGCCGAGCCTGGCCTACGCGCTCCGGAACGCGGTGCCCGAGGCGTCGCCCATGGCGCGGGTGCTCCGGGTCGCGTCGATCGGCGCGAAGGAGCGGGGAACCGGGCGGGAGATGGCACAGACCCGGTGCGATCGCGGCGCGGAGATCGCCGCGCGGCTCGGCTTCACCGGCGCGACCGGCGAGGCGATCCGGTCGCTCGACGAGCACTGGGACGGACGCGGACTGCCGCTGGGTCTCAGCGGCGACGCGATCCCCCTCCTCGGCCGGATCGTGGGGCTGGCGCAGACGGTGGAGGTCTTCGCGAGCACGTTCGGCGTCGAGGCGGCGATGGCGGTGGCGCTGGAGCGGCGCGGGACCTGGTTCGACCCGCTGCTGGTGGACGTGGTGCGCTCGTTCCGGCAGGACCGCCCGTTCTGGACGTCGGTGCTGGGGCCGGATCCCCGGGCGCATCTCGCCGCCTTCGAGCCCGAGGAGCAGGTCCTGATGGCGGACGAGGCGGCGCTCGACGTCATCGCGCAGGCGTTCGCCCAGGTGATCGACGCCAAGTCGCCCTACACCTACCGGCATTCCGAAGGGGTGGCCGAGTTCGCGGTGGCGATCGGGCAGGCGCGCGGATTCGACGCGGAGGAGCTGCGCGATCTCCGCCGCGCCGCGCTGCTGCACGACGTCGGCAAACTGGGCGTCTCGAACCGGATCCTGGACAAGCCGAACCGCCTGAGCGACCTCGAGCTGACCCAGGTGCGCCTGCATCCGCAGTTCACGCAGCGGATCCTGGAGCGGGTGCCGGCGCTCGCGGGGATCGTCGGGATCGCGAGCTCACACCACGAGAAGCTCGATGGTTCGGGATACCACCGCGGGGTTGCCGGCTCGGAGCTCTGCCCCTTGAGCCGGGTCCTGGTGGTGGCCGACATCGGCGAGGCCATGACGGCGGACCGGCCCTACCGGGCGGGCATGCCCTGGGACCAGGTGTTGGGCATCCTGCGGAAGGACGCGGGAACGGCGCTGTGCGCCGAGAGCGTGGAGGCGCTGGCGTCGAGCCGCTCGTAGCCCGATCTAGGTGGGTCTAGCCGCCCAGCGCCTCGAGCAGGTGCTGGACCACGCGTTCAAGGTCGGCCGGCGCTCCCACCGTTCCCTGCGCTAGCCGGGCATTCCCGCCGCCGCGACCGCCGGTCGCCTGCAGCGCGGCCTCGAGCGCCCGCCCGGCATCCAGGCCCGTGTCGGCGGCCACGCTGACGATCACCCCCGTGGGTTCCCCAGTCACACCGATGAACACCCCTCCCGCCAGGCAGGCGTACGCCTGGGCGAGCGGGCGGAGGCGATTCGCCGGACCCGCGGGCTCGCGGACGACCGCCGCGCGCACGCCGAGTCCGTTCGTGGTCGCCGCCGCGTGCAGTGCGGCCGCGCGGTACTCGGCAAGCGCCTCCTCGAGCTCTCGTCGCGCCGCGGCGCCGGTCGTGACTTCTTCACGGAGCGATCCGAACAGTGTGGGCAGCTCGTCCGGCATCGCCGAGTGCGATGCGGCCAGGGCGGACAGGAGGTCCGCGTCGGCGCGGGCGCGCCGGACCGCACGGGCGCCGCAGAGGAACTCGACGCGACTATGCCGCTTCACCCGCTCGACCTTTCGGATGAGGAGCGCGCCGATCTCGCCGGTCGCGCGCACGTGGGTGCCGCCGCAGGCGCTCCGGTCGAGCCCCTCGATCGCGACGATCCGGAGCGTTCCCTGGCGCGCCGACGCCCGCCGCAGATGCGTCGCCGTGCCGGCATCCTCGAAGCTCACGTGGACGGGCCGGTTCTCGGTGATGGCGGCGTTGGCGAGCGCTTCCGCCTCGGTCACCACTGCCGGCGCGACGGCAGGAGCCTCGAGGTCGAGCGTGGCGCTCTCGCGACCGAAGTGGACGCCGACCGTCGCGAGTCCCCAGCGCTCGGCGATGACGGCCGTGAGCAGGTGCTGACCCGTGTGCTGCTGCATGTGATCGAAGCGACGTGGCCAGTCGATCGTGCCGTCCAGACGCTCCCCGTCCGGGGGCGCGGCCAGCAGATGGGCGATCCGGTCACCCTCGTCCACGACGTCCACCACGTCGACGCCACCCAGCCGTCCGGTGTCGAACGGCTGACCTCCGGAGGTGGGATAGAACGCGGTGCGATCCAGGTAGAGCCGGCGGCCGCCGTCGGCGCGGTCCACGACGGCGGCATCGAACGCGGTGAGGTACGCAGCGGTCTGGTAGAGGCGGTAGGTCACGGATGGAAACGTAGCGCCTTTCGGGCTGCGGTATCCGGCCGCATATTGGGCCGGACGGCGCCGGGCTCACCGGCGTTTCACCCGCACATACCCGAGGAGGTGCCTCATGGCTCAGGCGTCCGCAGTCTCGGAACCCCGGCCAGCTCCCGGACTCAGAACACCCTGGCGCGTGACCACGCACAACATCGAAGCCTGCAACTGCACTCCCGGCTGCAACTGCCAGTTCACCGGCTTTCCCGACAAGGGTCCCTGCGAGATGATGATCGGCGGGGAGATCCGGGAGGGGAGCTACGGCGACGTGGATCTGGCCGGGGTGCGCTACGTAATCGCGGCCATGTATCCCAAGGCCATCCACGAGGGCGGCGGAACCGTCGCGGTGTTCATCGATGAGCGCGCGACCCCCGCTCAGGCGGAAGCCATCGCGATGATCCTGTCCGGGCAGGCCGGTGGGATGCCGTTCGAGGCGCTGGCCGGCACCATCGCGTCGCTGGACGGGCCCGTGCTCGCCCCGCTCGAGATGAAGATCGACGGCACCAGGTCCTCGTTCCGGATCCCGGGCGTGCTGGAGCTGGCGCAGACCCCGATCCGCGACGCCGTCTCGGGCGCGGAGAAGGAAGTCCAGATCGTCTATCCCAAGGGCGGGTTCTTCTGGGACGTGGGCGACATCGCCACCTCGGCCACGATGGCCTGCGACTACGGCCTGATCCGGTTCCGCCATCCCGGCGGTTTCGCGAGCTACTCTACGCCGACCTGGTCCAACCAGGCGTAGCGATGCTCGAGGCCACACTTCGGCGTGACCGGGCAGTCGTGGCTGGCGGACTGCTCGGCGTGGCGGCCCTCGCGTGGGTGTACGTGGCCCGCATGGCGACGTCGCCCGGTGCCATGGCATCGATGACGATGCCCGGCCTGACGGCCGGCGCCGTTCCCGGCCTCGGCTGGCTGGTCGGCATGTGGACCGTGATGATGGTGGCGATGCTGCTGCCGTCCGCGGCGCCCACAATTCTGTTGTTCGCCGGCGTCTCGCGCCGGCGCCGGCAGCAGGGTCGGCCGGCGGTGCCGGTGGCCATGTTCGCGCTGGCCTATCTGCTGGTGTGGACCGTGTACGCCGCCGGCGCCGCGCTCGCGCAGTGGGAGCTGCACCGGCGCGCTCTCCTCTCTCCCGCCATGGCCAGCGCGACGCCCCTCTTCGCGGGCGGCGTGCTCATCGTGGCCGGCCTGTACCAGTGGATACCGCTCAAGAGCGCCTGCCTGTCACATTGCCGGTCGCCCCTCGGCTTCTTCTCGACCGAGTGGCGCGAGGGCGCGGGCGGCGCGCTGCTGATGGGAATGCGGCATGGGACCTTCTGCGTCGGCTGCTGCTGGATGCTGATG
>JBBQDU010000148.1:0-6632 GCA_038320055.1 Gemmatimonadales bacterium
TTTCACCCCAGGAGTCGAGCCGCGCATGACCCCGACGACGACCCTCCGCCTGTACGACACCACGCTCCGCGACGGCACCCAGCGGGAGGGGCTCTCGCTGTCGGTCGAGGACAAGGTGAAGATCGCCTGCGCGCTCGACCGGCTCGGCGTCAGCTACATCGAGGGCGGCTGGCCCGGCTCCAACCCCAAGGACGCCGACTTCTTCCGGCGCATCCGCGGGGTGCCGCTGGCCAACGCGAAAGTGGCGGCCTTCGGCAGCACGCGCCGCGCCGGGCTCCGCTGCGAGGACGACGCGAGCCTGCGTGCCCTGGTGGACGCCGAGACGCCGGTGGTGACGCTGGTGGGGAAGAGCTCGACGCTCCACGTGAAGCGCATCCTGGAGACGACCCTCGACGAGAACCTGCGCATGATCGGCGAGAGCGTCGCCTTCTTCAAGCGCCTGGGGCGGGAGGTCGTGTACGACGCCGAGCACTTCTTCGACGGCTATCGGCTCGACGCCGCCTACGCGCTCGATACCCTGGCCGCCGCCGCCGAGGCCGGCACGGACTGCCTGGTGCTCTGCGACACCAACGGCGGCGAGCTGCCCGACGTGGTCGCCGAGCGGGTGCACGAGACCCGCGCCGCGTTCCCCACGCCGATCGGGATCCACCCGCACAACGACGCGGGCCTCGGCGTGGCCAACGGTCTCGCCGCCGTCCGCGCGGGCTGCGTGCAGGCGCAGGGCACCATCAACGGCTACGGGGAGCGGTGCGGCAATCTCGACCTGGTGCCGCTCGTGGCCACGCTGCAGCTCAAGCTCGGCTACGAGGTGCTGCCGGAGGCGTCGCTCCGGCGGCTGACCGAGGTGTCGCAGTACGTGGCCGCGGTGGCCAACCAGCATCCCGATCCGCACGCGCCGTACGTCGGCCGAAGCGCCTTTGCGCACAAGGGCGGCATTCACGTGGCCGCGATCGCCAAGGTGGCCGACAGCTACCAGCACGTGGATCCGGCACGGGTCGGAAACGAGATGCGCGTGGTGATCAGCGAAGTGGCCGGCCGGCGCAACGTCCGCCTTCGCGCCGAAGCGCTCGGGCTCGCGCCGGCCGGGGGCGAGGGCGCGGTGCTGCAGCGCATCAAGGAGCTCGAGCACCGCGGGTTTCAGTTCGAGGCCGCGGAGGGCTCGTTCGAGATGCTGCTCCGCCGCGAGGCACCCGGCTATCGAGCGCCGTTCGTGCTCGAGGACTTCACCGTCATCGTCGAGAAGCGCGGGGGAGACGGCAGCCGGGCCCAGGCCACGGTCCGGCTCCGCGTGGGCGAGGAGATGATGCACACCGCCGCCGAGGGCGACGGCCCGGTGAACGCGCTCGACCGGGCGGTGCGGAAGGCACTGCTGCCGCACTACCCCGCGCTGGCCGACGTCCACCTGGTGGACTACAAGGTCCGCATCGTGGACGAGCACCTCGGCACGGGAGCGCGGCCGAGGGTCATCGTCGAGACGGCGCGGGGCGCGGAGCGGTGGAGTACGGTGGGATGCTCGGAGAACATCATTGAAGCGAGCTGGATGGCGCTGTGTGACGGTCTGGAGCTGGCCCTGCTGCGGAGCAACGCTGTCGAGCGGGATGCCCGGCCTCAGCCGGAGCCTTCGCCGGCCCCCCCCTCGCCGTCGAGCAGCGCCCGCTTGCGCTCGATACCCCAGCGATAGCCACCCAAGCCCCCGTCCTCCCGCACCACCCGGTGGCACGGGATCACGAGTGCCACCTTGTTGCTGGCGCAGGCACCCGCCACCGCCCGGGCGGCCGATGGCCGGCCGAGGGCCTGGGCGATCTCGGTGTACGTCCGAGTGGCGCCCCGCGGAATTCGCTGCAGCGCCTCCCACACCTGCCACTGAAACGCCGTCCCGCGCACATCGAGCGGCGGCCGCTCGGTTCCGTCGCCCGAGATCCGCCCAGTCACCGCATCGGCCCAACCCGCCAGCTCGTCGTCCCCCCGGGCGATCCTGGCCGCGGGATATTCCCGCCGCAGCGACGCCTCCAGGGCGCCCGCGTCCTGACCGAGGGTGACGGCGCACAGTCCCTGGTCGGTGGCGGCGACCAGCACCGTGCCCAGCGCGGTGCTGACGGTCGTGAAGCGCACGTCGATCCCGCGTCCGCCCCGCTGATAGGAGCCGGGCGTCATGCCTAGCCGGGTCCGGCTGTGCGCGTAGGCCCGGCTCGGCGAGGAGAAGCCGGCATCATAAGACGCCCGCGTCACGCTGTCGCCGCGCTTCAACCCGGTCTTCATGCGCTCGATGCGCCGAGCGCCCGCGTAGGCCCGCGGCGTCACCCCGGTCATCCGCTTGAAGGTGCGCTGGAGGTGATACGGGCTCAGGCCGACCGCCTGGCCGAGGCGTCCGAGGGACACGGTCTCGTCGAGGTGCTGTTCGAGATACCGCTGCGCCTCGCGCACGCGCCGGACGACGTCCGTTTCCATCTCGCGGGGCCGGCACCGGCGACACGCGCGATAGCCCTCCGCCTCGGCGGCGGCGGCCGTGGTGAAGAACCGAACCTGCCGCGGGTGCGGGCGGCGGGAGGGGCACGACGGGCGGCAGTAGATCCGCGTCGAGGCCACGGCATAGACGAAGCGCCCGTCCGCCGCCGCGTCGCGGTCCAGCACGGCGGCCCAGCGTCCGGCCTCGGCGGGTGAAGCGTCGACAATCATGCCTCGGATGGTAGCACCCGGCGCGCCGGCGCACCACTCGAATCTTGCGGTCGAAGTGGCTAGGAAACCATGCCCGATTTGAGATCGTTTCCGTGCACGACCAATCGAGGAGAGTCATGCACCCCACGATCCTGGCGCTGCTGCTCGCGCTCGCACCCCCCACGACACTTCTGGACCTGGAGGCCCCGATGGCGGCCTCGGGCCTGCCCGCCGGTTGGGAAGTCCGGCCGGTCAAGGGGCAGCCCGCCCCGGACTACGAGGTGCTGAATCTGGAGGACGGTGGTCGGGCGCTGCGTCTGAGCGGCCGCGGAGTCGCCGCCTGGGCGACCCACAAACTGGAGGAGCCCCTCGCCCCCACCGCCGGCCGGCTCGGCTGGTCGTGGCGTGTCATCGAGCAGCCCGATTCCGCGGATCTGCGCGACCGTGACGCCGACGACTCGGCCATCCGCGTGTACGTCGTCTTCGGCAATCCGAGGAAGCTGTTCGGCGGGTCCGGACGCATCGTGTTCTACACCTGGGGCAACGCCGAGCCCGACGGGCTCACGATGCCCAGTCACGTCTCGGATCGCCTGCACATCGTCCGGGCCGCCGGCGCGGCCGAGGTGGACGGCGATTGGCACGCCCACGAAGTCGACCCATTCGAGGATTACCGCCGGCTGTGGGACCGGGAGCCGCCGCCGATCACTGCCGTCGGCGTCATGCAGGATACCGACATGACCGGCTCCCTGGCCGTCGCGGATCTGCGCGACCTGACCTGGACGCCGGCCCCATGAGGCCGCCCGCGCGGATCCTGTGGGCCGCCGTCGCGATGCTGGCGGCTTGCTCGGTCACCCCTCCCACCGCGCCCGACGCGGAGGCGCTGCCCCCCACGGCACCCGACGGCGGAGGTGGGACCACCGGTGGTGGGGACGGCGCCGGCCTGGACGGCGCCAGCGGCCGCTTTGTGAGTCTCGGCGGCCACCGGGCCAGCGGGGGGGTGACTCTCAGGATGGGGGATGGTGGCGGAGAGGTGATTTTCGCGGAAGATTTCAGCTCGACCCCCGTGCCCGATCCGCACGTCTACGTCGCCACGGAGCCGGACGCCAACCGGGGAAGCCGGCTGCGGATCGCCACCCTTCAGCGCAGCAGTGGGGCGCAACGCTATGCCTTTCGTCTGCCCGAGGGCACGGCCTACGGCTACGTCCTCGTCTGGTGCGACAAGTTCAACGTCGGCGTGGGCGCGGCGTCGCTCGCGCCCGTCGCGTCCGGGAACCTCCCCTAGTCCCGCGTCGTTACCCTCTCGACCCGAGGAGCCTACCACCCCCCACATCTCCGGCTTATGAGCACACCCGAGCGGTACGATGCCATCGTGATCGGCGCAGGCCAGGCCGGCGGCCCCCTCGCTTCGGCCCTCGCGCGGAGCGGCAAGCGTACGGCGCTCATCGAGCGCGAGCATGTCGGCGGCACCTGCATCAACGAGGGGTGTACTCCCACCAAGACCATGGTGGCCAGCGCCCGGGTGGCGTATCTGGCCCGCCGCGCCGGAGATTACGGTGTCACCGTCGGCCCCATCGCCGTGAAAATGGGCCGCGTGCGCGAGCGCAAGCGAGCCATTGTGAAGACCTTCCGAGCAGGCAGCCTGCGCCGGATCGAGGCGACCGACGGGCTCGACCTGATCTGCGCCGAGGCGCGCTTCACCGGTCCCCGCAGCATCGCCGTGGACGGGCGGGCGCTCGAGGCGGAGCTGATCTTCATCAACACGGGCGGCCGGCCGGCTGCGCCCGACATCGAGGGCCTCGACCGGGTTCCCTCGCTCGACTCGACCTCGATCGTGGAGCTCGACGAGGTTCCCGAACACCTGATCGTCCTCGGCGGCGGCTACATCGGGCTCGAGTTCGGCCAGATGTTCCGGCGATTCGGCAGCCGGGTCACCGTCGTTCAGCGCGGGCGACAGCTCCTCCCGTTGGAGGACGAGGACGTAGCGGCGGCGGTGCTGGACGTTCTCCGGGAGGACGGAGTGGAGGTCCTGCTCGGGGCCGAGGCGCGTCGGGCCGAGGGCCGCGATGGGGCGGTGAAGTTGACGGTCAAGACGCCGGAGGGCGACCGGATCGTCGAGGGCTCGCACCTCCTCCGCGCCGCCGGACGGGTCCCCAACACCGACAGGCTCGATCTTCCCTCTGCCGGCATCGCCACCGATGCCAAGGGCTTCATTACGGTGGGCCCCCAGCTGGAGACCAGTGCCGCCGGCGTCTACGCCCTGGGCGACGTCAAGGGCGGCCCGGCATTCACCCACATCTCCTACGACGATTTCAGGGTCATACGTACCAATCTGTTACAAGGCGGACGTGCGTGCATCACAGACCGGTTGCTTCCCTATGCGGTATTCATCGATCCCCAGTTGGGTCGAATCGGTCTGAGTGAGAAGGACGCCCGTGGGCAAGGCCGCACCTACCGGGTGGCCCGGATCCCGATGAGCAGCGTGGCCCGGGCGCTGGAGCTGGACGAGGCCCGCGGGTTCATGAAGGCGCTGGTGGCGCCCGAGACGGGTGAGATCCTGGGCGCGGCGGTGCTGGGCATCGAAGGGGGCGAGCTGATGGCGGCCCTGCAGCTCGCGATGATGGGTGGGGTGCGGTACGAGCGTCTGCGCGACGCGGTGTTCGCCCACCCCACCCTCGCGGAATCGCTGAACACTCTTTTTTCGTCGCTCGAGTCCTGACGGTTCGGGACAGGAGATACGCATGACGCTGGCGACCTCGCCGAATCGCATCGATCCGGAGGTCATCGCCGATCAGCTGCTGGAGGCACGGGCCCGCACGCTGCTGCTGGTTGCGCCGCTGACCGACGAGGACCTGCACCTGCAGCACGATCCCCTGATGAGTCCCATCCTCTGGGACCTCGGGCATATCGCCGGTTTCGAGGAGCTGTGGCTGACGCGGAACCTCGACGGGCCGATCGAGTTTGAGGAGATGCCGGGGCTGTACAATCCGTTCGAGCACCCCCGGAGCACCCGGGGGTCGCTCGCGCTGCCGGGGCTCGAGGAGTGCCGCGGGATGATGGACGCGATCCGCGGCCGGGTGCTCGCTCGCCTGGTCACCGCCGACTTCGACGCCGCCCAGCCGCTCCTGCGCGACGGGTTCGTCTACCACATGGTTCTCCAGCACGAGTACCAGCACAACGAGACGATCCTTCAGACGCTGCAACTCAAGCGGGGCGCGCCGTACCGCCCCCTCGCCAGGCTGGAGCCGCCGTCGGGGGTGGGCGCCGTTGCTCCGGGCCGGGGGGAGATGGTGCGCTTCCCGGGCGGTCGGGTCGAGATCGGCACCGACGACCGCTCGGCTGCATACGACAACGAGCGGCCGGCCCACGCCGTCGCGCTGGCGCCGTTCTGGATCGACGCGGATCCGGTGACCAACCAGGACTTTCTGGTGTTCATCGGTGCCGGAGGCTACGATGTGCGGGAGCACTGGTCCGAGGCGGGGTGGCAGTGGCGTACGGAGTCGGGCGCGAGCGCGCCCAGGTACTGGAACCTCACCGACGGGCTCTGGACCACGCGGAGCATGGACCGCATCGGCCCGGTCGAGCCCGCGCATCCGGTCTGCCACGTCTCGTGGTTCGAGGCCGAGGCGTTCGCGCGCTACGCGGGCAAGCGGCTGCCGACCGAGCTCGAGTGGGAGGCCGCCGCGTCGTGGGATCCGGCCGCCGGGCGCGCGCGCATGTTTCCCTGGGGTGATGCCCCCGCCGACCGCACGCTGGCCAACGTGGATCAGCTGACGTTCGGGACGGCGCCGGTGGGCACCTATACCAGGAACGTCTCCCCGATCGGCTGTCGCGGGATGATCGGTGACGTGTGGGAGTGGACGGCCAGCGACCTGTCGCCATGGCCGGGCTTCGAGAGCTTCCCGTACCAGTCGTATTCCGAGGTCTTCTTCGGTCCCGAGTACAAGGTCCTTCGCGGCGGCTCCTGGGCCACGCGGCCC